>CAYYXJ010000001.1:0-14911 GCA_964475455.1 uncultured Clostridiaceae bacterium
TCGCACAGAAATTTGGGTGGTGTTTATAAACCAATTAGCACCTGGTGATGATGGTGCTGATACATTTGTTGCGTTTTTGGGGTTAGCGAACTACTTTGCTATACAGCCACATTGTCCTTCAGCTGAAGTGGGTACTAACACTTATTCTTTAGTAAGTGGCGTAGTTGATTGTTCGATTACAGGGCACTAGGAGCATCTCATCTACTACTAAGTATTGAAGCTGTTTCCCAGTAATATATTACTGGGGAACAGTGATTCTAGAGAAGAACGTAAGCGGGGGTTCGTTTATGACAGAGAAAGAGAAAAAGACCAAGTTTAAAAAGTTCTTGGATGAAAACCGGTCGCTTGTATTTACTATTCCGGTTTTTATTGTTTTGGTGATAGTTGTAATACTGGTATATGCTTTGGGCGGAAATAACTCTGTTTCTGAAACAAACCCGCCTGTGGCAGATACCAATCAACCGGTGGCCACACAGTCAGCGCCTGATCAGACAGAAACCCCTTCTACAGGTGACGGCCAGGAAGTTACAACCCTTCCCGATGATGAAAGAGACAAAGATCAGGAAGAAATACTAAGAAATCCATTCGCTGAACCCTACAGGGTCAGTGGAATCATATATGACAAGTCAGGCAGTTTAGCCATAATCGAGGCAGAAAATAAAAGCTTTATCGTAGAAACCGGAGATGAACCCGGTGGATATTTTAAAGTGCTCAGCATAGAAGTAGACAAAGTAGTCCTGGAAGTTGAGGGGATTGAACTAATACTTTCCATTTCCGGTGAATGATTTATTGGAGGTGTTCTAAATTGGGACGTCATAGAGAAAGAAGACTAATCACAAAATCGATTGCCATTGTACTGGCATCAGTAATGATGTTTGCCATGGGTTCTGTTGTTTCAGCCGAAACTACAGGAGTTGTTCCAACAGGAATCAGTTATGAAGAGGTAACTGTATTCAAAGCAGACAAGGGTGCCGATATATCAATTGAACTGGAAAGCGCAGACATCAGGGACATACTTTCAATGTTTGCCAAGAAGCTGGGAGTAAATATCATATATCTTGGTTCCAGCTTTACTACGAGCTTTTCAATAAGTGGTGTTGATGCAACAACCGCTTTTGAAATATTCATGAAAAGCACGGGTATCAGCGGCCAGGCATTGAGTTATGTCAGGGACGGCGACCTTCTTCTTGTAGGTTCTGCATCAGCCCTTGAGGCAAACTTCAGTGACATGATGGTATTCACCAGGTTTACACTTAACTATATGTCGACTGATGATTTACAGAATTATCTGGCTCAACTTGGCATTGATGTTACCGGAATTATTGTAAATGATTCCATGGACACCATATTTGTCCAGGGTATGCCTTATGAAGTTTCACAGGTAAGTGAGATCATAAATCTCCTCGACAGGGAAGAATATTATCCTGATGGAAGCCAGGAGCTGAATCTTGTACCTTATAAATTGACATATATAACTGCTTCGGTTCTTGAAGAGATTCTGGGAGAACTGGGTGTAGAAGGCGATACAATAATCATGAATGCAAGCCCGCAGACTCTATGGGTCAGTGCCGACCGCGACCAGCATGAAGCTGTATCTACCATAGTTTCAAGGCTTGATACATCAGATAATATAAGTAACAATGATTTCGGTGTCTACAGATTGAAATATATTGACATAGATCTCGTAAATGAAGCTATGACGGACCTTGGTTTGTGGACTACAGCTGAAGGTACAGGCGGAACTGTAACCGTTATTCCGAATACAGTTTTAAGTGAAGATCCTTATGCCATACTTGTTAACTTTAAATTCATAGACAAGGATATGGTGGATTTCCTTATATCCGAACTGGATACCCCGTCTAACCTTCCTGAAGACCCTTCGTTCTTCATATATACATTTAAGAATATTTCAGCAGCCCTTGCCCTTGACAGGATAGACTCCTTCGGAGAAAAGAAGACATTTGACCTGGATGAAGTAGAATTCAAGGAATTTGTATTCTCAGGGCTCGGAAGCCAGATAATGGTTCTGTGCACAAAGAGTGAAGAAAAGGATGTCAAGGCATTTTTGGGTGAAATTGATACCCCTGGTGCAACAATGATAGCCGTTGTTGACTATGCAGAGGGTGATATGCTGGCAAGGGTAAGACTTTTGGATAGAATTCCGCTGGTTTCCTATATATCCGGAGTTTCGCAGGAAAACATGTATGTTTCAGGTGATATATCCAAGACAGGAACACCGAAATATGTCATGTGGGTAGAGGATACCCCGGAGAACATTGAAAGGGTAAAAGCTGCAATTATAAACATAGATTCCGGTGAATGAAGATGAGGATGAGATGTCAATTTACGAAAGAAATGATAGAGACAAATATATAACAACAATCCCTGACCTTTTGAGACCGATGACAGAGAGAAAGATATCGGACCTTCATCTGGTAGCCGGTGTTCCACCATGCTACAGGGTAAACACCGACCTTGAACAGCTTGAAATGCCGATAATAACACCGGAGAATCTGAATCATATGCTCAGTGATATAATCACTGATTTTGAGTGGAAGGTCCTTGACAAGGAATTGGAGCTTGACTTTTCATATTCAATACCGGGCATTGCAAGGTACAGGGGAAATGTAATGAGACAAAGGGGTTCATATGCCGTTGTATTCAGGGCAGTGCCCTATGAAATACCACAGTTTGAATCCCTGGGACTGCCTGTTGAACTGAAGGAGCTTTGCAACCTAAAAAGAGGACTGGTACTTGTTACCGGACCAACCGGAAGCGGTAAGTCCACTACACTTGCCGCAATGATAGATATTATAAACCGTACCAGGCGATTGAATATAATAACCGTTGAAGATCCCATAGAGTACCTGCACAGACACAAGAAGTCCACTGTAAGGCAAAGGGAGATAGGTGCGGATACACATTCATTCAGCCATGCCCTAAGACATGTGCTAAGGCATGACCCGGATGTAATACTTATAGGGGAGATGAGGGATCTGGACAGTATCTCCATAGCCCTTACCGCAGCTGAGACAGGTCATTTGGTTTTTTCTACACTTCATACCCAGACTGCACCCCAGACCATAAACAGGATAATAGATGCATTCGGGGAAAGTGAAAGAAAGCAGATCAGACAACAGCTTGCAAGTACTGTTCAGGCTGTTGTTTCACAGCAGCTTATGACAAAGAACGGTGGCGGCAGGGTAGTAGCAGTTGAAATGATGAAGGGAATACCTTCAATAAAGAACCTTATCAGGGAAGGAAAGGAACATCAGATATACAGTGTAATGCAGACCGGAGCTGAATTCGGGATGCAGACAATGGATATGGCGCTGATAGATAAATACAGAAAAGGTATAATAAGCGAAAAAACTCTTATTGAAAACTGTATAGACTATCAGGAAATAGAAAGATTGATGTCAAAGAAGCATAAAAATCCCACCCCGGCTGGTGATTGGTAAGTAAGGAGCAACAGATGCCCATATATAAATATGTCTGCAAAGCAAGAAATAATGAAACTATTCTGGGTAAGATAAGTGCTGCCAGTCCTAATTCTGCAATGGATAGACTTCGCAAGATGAACTTTAATGTTGTTGAGTTGAAGGTATCCAGGTTTGATGGGTTGGAAAGATTTCTAAAGAATGAAAGGCCTGTAAAAATAGGCGACCTCAGCCTCTTCAGCAGGCAGCTGGCATCCATGATCGGGGCAGGAATACCTGTTACAAGGGCTATATCAACAATTGCAAGGCAGACAAAGAATCCATCTTTTAGAAAAGCACTTGAAAATATCGCAGCCAATGTAGAAAGCGGCATGAATCTTACGGATTCATTCAGTGGATATCCACATATATTTGATGATTTGTATGTAAGGCTCATAGAATCAGGGGAACTGGGAGGAATGCTTGAAGGATCACTTTTGAGGATATCCGAGCAGCTTCAGAAAGATAAACGACTGAAGGACAGTATAAAATCAGCAACATTTTATCCCAAGATGGTACTGGGATTTGCAGTTATCATTGCATTTGGAATGATGTTGTTCCTTGTTCCCACATTCAAGGGAATGGTTAAGGTGGATCAGAATATTCCGGGTATAACAAAAATGGTTTTCGGGCTTTCAGATTCACTGCGGGCCAACTGGTACTGGTACATTCTTGGGTTTGTTGCTATATTTGCGGGACTAAAGATTTTTCTCTCAAGCTCCACGGGACGGACTGTATGGGATAAAATAAAACCAAAGGTCCCTGTATTCGGTAAAATAGTTCAAAAGACAACCTATGCCCGTTTTTCAAGGACATTTTCAATTCTGCTTGACGGAGGAATACCGGTTATACAGGCAATGCAAAGTGCAGGAGATACTGCAGGAAGTTCCGTAGTCGCAAGTAAAATAAGGGAAGCTAGCCTTAATGTTGAGCAAGGCAATAAAATATCTGATGAGCTTGAAAGCAGGGATGTTTTTCCGGGCACGGTAATACACATGATAGCAGTCGGAGAAGAAACCGGTCAGTTGCCTGAACTTCTGGACAGGGTGGCTGGTTTTTATGAAGAAGAAGTGGAAACCCTGTCAAAGACCCTTTCTTCTGTAATAGAACCACTGATGCTAGTGGTCGTTGGATTGTTGGTAGGGGGTATACTTATATCGCTTTATCTTCCTATATTCACGGCTGTTTCATCTAATATGTGAGGTATTGAATATGGTAATAAAAAAAATAGCGGGGGTAGAGTTCACTGACACAGCTGTTAGAGCCGTCGAAATATATGGCTCTGAAAAATCACACAGAATAACAGCACTTGGAAGTGTTGAGTTGGCAGACGGTACGGTCGTTGACGGTGTTGTTGTAAATGTACAGGCAGCAACAGCTGCACTTGCTGATTTATTTAGAAAATTCTCAATGAAAAGCAAAGAAATAATATTTGGAGTTGACAACAAGTATGTTCTTGTCAGATATGCCGATATAATCAGAACTTCAGAGAAAAATTTCTCCAAGGATGTTGATGACCAGATACAACAATTTTTACCAGTTGATAAAAATTCAGTTGTAACGGATTATTTCCCACTTGAGGAGACTGAGGATGATGAAGGAAACAAGAAGGTCAAAACCCTTATTGTAGCTGCAGGAAAGAAGATGCTAAATGAATATACTGAAGTATTCAAAGGATGTAAACTAGCCATCAATGACATTGATGTCAATACCATAGCAATCCATCGTCTTTTACCTTCGAAGGAAGATGAAAAAAAAGGAATTGCACTGATTAATTTCAAAAAGGAAATGTTCAATCTGCTGATATTAAGCAATGGCAAGCCTATTCTTGCAAGGAACATGACTGTGGATACCAGCAATGCACTTGATGACAAGGATTTTGTAAATGAGTACTTTGAGAGTATAAAGAAGGATATTACATCATCCTTATCCTATTACAACTCGCTTACAAGAAATTATATTGATGTGATATATATAACAGGATATGGGGTTTGGAATGAGAATATGGTTCAGTTTCTAAGAGAAGCAACCAGTGCTGAAATTAAGGTTATAAATCCGTTCCTGAACGAGCACAACAGGACCGGAACGCCTGAGGTTGCAAGACCATATGAATATGCCCTGGCATATGTTCTGGCCCAGAGGGGATTGGAGAGTGATTGACAATGACTAAGATTCATATCAGCCTTCTGCCTGATGAGATGCGAAGACAATCTTCAATAATGAAGATATGGACCATTGTTGCGTTGGTTCTGGCTATAATGGCCATGATTCTGCTTGCAGGCAATATACTGCTTTCAATGTACATCAAGGACCCTATGGCGGAACTTGACCGCTTGAAGACAGAACAGCAGAATGTAACAGAAAACATAGGAAGACTTGCATACATACAGGAAATGTTTGATGAGATTGAAGCCAATAACGCAAACATAGAAAAACTGAAAGGTCTTGATCCTGACTGGGGATATGTAATTGATATGACTTCCTCCAATGCAGGGCTTTATGGTGTTAAGGTCAGAAGAATGGACATTGTTGCCGGCGGAGATAACCCGGGTTGCATCCTTTCTTGCTGGACCAAGGATATAGAGAACATTCGGAAGTGGTCCGACTTCATAAATGAGCAGGATGGAATAGGTTATGTGCAGATGAGTGATATCCTGACCAATGTATTTCCGGATAATGAACTTGAATTCCAGTTCAATGCAATACTTGGAATAGACAAGTGGAATGAGGAGTAGGGGGGATAACATGTTTAAACTAAAGAAGTATTTCTGCAGAAGACAAAACTCCGGACCTTGCAATAACGAGAATATTTTTTCTGATAACAGAGGGGTTTCAACAACTGATTTAATCATTACGATTGTTTCTGTTATTGTTATCATTGTTTCAACTGTGTTTCTTGTAATGAATGTGGTTAACCTTAAGAAGGTAAACTCCGAAATAGACGAAATAAAGGCAACCATAGAAGCCAAACAGAATACTTTGAACAAATTGATTGAACTGGGTCAAAGTGAGGATGTTTTAAAGGAAAATTACGAAAGAAACAGTATGTACATTCCCGATGAAAGGGATGAGGTCGGAATAACTTCGGATGTAACATCAATTATACTGGATGCTGAAGCTATATTCAGAAAGATTACATTTGAAGATGAAATCCCACTGGAAAATAGTATAATAGATGTTCCGTTTATTGTCAGGGTTGAATGTACATATGATATACTGACTGAAATAATTGACAAGCTGGGAACAACGGAAAGATTATATGTTATAGAATCCCTTGCTGTTGTTGACCAAAATACAGATTCCGGCAACCTGAGTTCTGATATACTTATGCATGCATATTACAATACAAATTAAGAGGCGGTTAAAATGAGCGGGAGAATAGGCAGCCAACGACTGGGAGAGGTTTTGATCCAGAATGGTATAATCACGGAAAACCAGCTGGAGAAAGCTCTCTCATTTGCAAAAGAGAACAAGGACAAATTTATGCTTTTAGGTGAAGCGTTGGTTGACCTTGGTTTTTGTTCCGAAGTTGACATAGCCAGAACAATGGCACATAAGTCCAAGGCAAAGTTTGTTGATTTGAATGAAGTTCAGATAAATATACAGGCAACAAACCTGATTTCACCGGAACTTGCATCAAAATACAGTGCCCTCCCGATTGACTTTACAGAAGACAACGAGAAATTAATAGTTGCAATGCAAAACCCGACTGACCTAATGGCAATTGATGACCTTAGTTTGCTCACAGGTTATGAAATTGAACCGGTTGTTGTTGAAGACAGCCAGTTGAAGTCTGCCATAGATCACTTCGACTACATGAGCAACAATGTTAATGTTTATGACGAAGACGAGGAAGAAGGCCCCAAGGATAGTGAGGATGATGAGAACCTTACCCTGGCAAGACCGGCGGTACAACTTGTAAACCAGATTCTAAACCAAGCCATAAAGGCCAAGGCCAGTGATGTCCATGTAGAACCCGGGGAGAAAAGATTAAAGATACGATATAGGATTGATGGGGTTCTACATGACATAATGTCCCAGTCTCCTAAAATGGCTCCGTCAATAGCATCCAGGTTCAAGGTTCTTGGTAATATGGATATTGCAGAGAGAAGGATTCCCCAGGATGGCCGTATGACTTTCAAGAGTCAGGGTTTTATAGCAGACATAAGAATAGCAACCCTGCCTACGGTTTTTGGTGAAAAGATTACCCTTCGTATAGTTGACAGGAATTCCAAGCTTCTTACACTGGATAAACTAGGGATGCCTGAGAAACAAAGGACCGGCTTTTATAAGGCGATTTCATTTCCATATGGATTCATATTGATTACAGGGCCTACCGGCAGCGGAAAAAGTACAACACTATATGCTGCACTTAGCAGATTGAATTCTTCTGATAAAAACATCATAACACTAGAAGACCCTGTGGAAAGACGAATAGAAGGGCTTAATCAGATACAAATCAATGAAAGAGCCGGCCTATTGTTCTCGTCAGGACTGAGGTCCATACTGAGAAGTGACCCTGATATAGTAATGGTAGGAGAAATAAGAGACAAGGAAACCGCTAAGATTGCCGTTGAATCTGCACTAACAGGACATCTGGTGTTATCTACCCTGCATACCAATAACTCTGCAGGTGCACTGACCAGGTTGGGTGAGATGGGAGTTGAACCATACCTTAGTGCATCATCATTGATTGGTGTAGTTGCTCAGAGACTTGTGAGGGTCCTTTGCAAAGAGTGTAAAGAAGAGTATAATATACCTAGAAAAGAGCTTCTTGGCATATTGCCTGACTTTCCGATAGACGGAGATGAGGAGCATGTCAAGATATATAAGGCAGCAGGCTGTGTTCAATGCAACAATACCGGTTATGCAGGCAGGATGGGGATTTATGAATTCCTTGAAGTAACTGAGGATATACAGGATTTGATTCTCGGTAAAGTGTCGACTATTGATATAGAAAACAAGGCAGTTGAAGACGGTATGGTTACTCTAAGGGCAGATGGATTGAACAAAATCAAGGAAGGTTATATATCTATAGAGGAGTTTCTAAGGGTAATTGTTTAAAAGGGAGTGTTACAGGTAATAATATAACACAGGCATAAGAGAGAGATAGAATGCCACCGGGAGGATATCATGAAGAAATATACTGAAGGTAGAGCTTTGATAATAGTAATAATTGTTATGGCTCTGTTGTTGATTTTAGCTCCGGCTATTGTTTTGTCATCCAATACAGAAGTAAACCAGACAACAAGATATGAGAATGTCATGCAGGCATACCTTTATGCCAGGTCAGGCATTGATTCAGCACTGGGATGGCTGGTTGAAGAAGGAAACATCAATGAAGATTTCAAAGATGAGGATTCATATGACGGAACAGCATTTTTATATGGAAACTTGAATAGTTTTTCATTGTCAGCCTCGGAGCTGACGGACGAATCTGATATTCAGGTTTCGGTCATGGAAGACTCTGACGGAATACATCTTTCATCAATAGGAACATATAACGGCTCCACCAGGCAGATTGACCTGCTGCTTCAGCTTACAACTGTAAATAATTCATCCAATGAAATGCCGGCAATTGACAAGGCTGTATTTGCCATGGCTGAAGGTGATTATGCCAATCCTGTAATTTACCTGCAGGGTTCATCAAGTATAATAATCGGAGATGTGGGAGCAAATACAACCGGCGAAGGCTCCATATACTTCTTTAACGATGGATCAGTTATTGGAAATGAGTTTCAGGATGGAAGCATATACCTTTATGCAGATGATGACAATGTCATTTATGTAAAAAGAGGCGACATAGAGGATATGGAAGGGGATGTAGTTACCGGTGAGCCATATTGGAACTATCCCGACTTTGATTTTCCTGTATTCCCTTCCTACCCGGAACATCCATTCTATAAAGTTACACTTGGTACAAAAGAGTATATTCTGGTGGAAAACGGTGACTTGGATTTCAGCGTTGGAAAAAATTTAGCAGACGGTCTGACTCTGCCGCTTAATGGGAATTATGAATTCGGAGATATCATTGTGGACAAAAACTCCATCGGCACCCTGGATTTAGGTGGAGAAGACAGATATATAGTATGTGATAATCTGGACATTTCAAACGGTCATCTTAACCTTATAACTGACGGCGGCGGAACACTTACGATTTATGTAAGGAACACCATAGAGCTGGGGGCAGGCTCCACATTGAACACAGGGTCGGAAGGTGATCTCGTGGAAGACCTAAATGTTTTTTATGCCGGAACAGAAATACCCAACATACACGGCTCAACGGAATTCAGAGGCAGCTTGATAACAGAAACTTCGGATTTTGAACTAAGGGGAGACAACGGTGTCATGGGACATATTATAGTCGGAGGAGAAAATGTCCTGTTGCAGGGAAGTGCTTCATTGGAGACTAGAATTATATATGCACCTCATGCAAATGTTACCATTACCGGAGGAGCGGAAATTATAGGCTCAATAGTTGCACAGACATTCCAGATTCAAGGTACAGGAAGTGTAGAATACAGGCCATTGGATTTCAGTTCTTTGCCTGACGGAGTTTTACCTGAACCCGGGGAACCCGGTTCATCAAACGGTGAAACAACAGAGGTAATAACCAGTTACTATTGGCAGTAAAATTATGAAAGATTATTTACCATGAATTTATTGAAAAACAAAAAAGGAATGACTTTAGTGGAGATAATTATTGCCTTTGTAATATTGGCTATATTGTCATCTGCCTTTCTTTTGATATTCAGTTCAAGTTTGGTAAATATACTAAACTTCGGTGAAAAGTCAAAATCTCTTGCGACTGCTAATCAGGATCTTGAAGCGGGTTACAGTATTCAGAATCCAACACAGATGCTGATAGAAAGTTATAACAGAAGCAAATTTATATGATTATACAGAGGGAAATGAATTCAATTATTTCATAGAACCGGTTGACAATGGTGTCAGCACCGGATTCCAGGTAACTATTGTCCATTTTTATTACGGAGGCGGAAAATTCGTCGACCTGGAATCTTTTGTCAGGAGGATTGATTGAATGAGTAAAAGATTCAGGAACAATAAAGGGTTCTCATTGGTTGAACTGATTATAACGGTAGCTCTTATTTTTGTTATAGTTTCTTTGGGATATCTTATAATATCTGCCGGAAACAGCAATTTTGATCAGGGAACAGCAAAAGCACATTTACAGCAAAACACAAGACTGCTTGATGAATACATTCAGAGAAATCTAAGGAAAGCAACCAATATGCTTGTTACATCTGATGCAGCCTTGCAATATGACAATACAATAACAGTTGAAAGCAATGTAGCCAAAGCAAACGATGAAAGCATAACCGCAAGCGTGATAGATGACATTAAATTAAGGGTTGATGCAACTGGCGACAGGCCTATCATCGAATATATTATAAGTGCATCAGGTGACGGAGAAGTATATGAGCTGATCAACAGTATGGTTATGAATAACCTGCCCGCAGATTATTTCTCGGGTAATTTTTCAACTTTTACCAGCCTTGGAGCTGCCGCAATTTCATTTAACAGTGATATGATTTTGCCTCTTGAAAGAAGCCTTAGTCTGGAATGGGATGAACTTGTAAGAGGTACCGTTTATAGCGGTGAAGATACCGTGACCCTTAATATTTATGTTGAAAATGATATTTTCAACGATGCTCCCGGAGTTTTAGATGCAAGTTTGTCCGGGGGAATATCTGACTTGTATGTTGTTGAAATTTTAAAGGTAAATGCAACGCAGCTTGCAATTACATTGGGTAACGGTACGGTTGTTGATGCATTGACTACAGGAACCATAACAGTTCATGAATCAGCCTTTCAAATTGGTGGAGACCTTACAGTTACTGTAAACATAGTAAATCCTGATATAGTATATTTAGTTGTATCCGGTGATAGTGAGATAATAATACCTGAAGATGAGGAGCCTGTTACCAGAACTTATACAATGACGGCTTATGACATTAATGACGGACCCATATATGGAGAAGAAGCAACCTGGTCATTGGTTGGAACACCTCAGGGAGTTTCCATTGACGTTAACAGCGGGATTCTCGAGGTTACACAGATGGCAGCTGCCGGTGTTATAACAATTCAGGCTCAATCAATAACCAATACAGATATGACAGAAACATATGAGATAACATTGTTGGAAGACACTAGTCCAAGCCTTCAGGATATAATGGACCAAATACTTACACTTCCATACTTTATAACTTCAAGAGGTTATCAATATGATTCACTTGACAGACCCAGTTATGTTACCGTTCCTGTGTATGAAGGTGTAACATTTGAAATTACAACAGTTTCAGGGTTCATAACTGCAGACCCGCCTACAGAGGCTGTTATTCTAAGGTCACAATGGGATCACAATACGGGAACTATAACACTAACCGGAACAATGGATGGTGAATCCATTAATAAAGTGTTTTTTGTTGACATTCCCAGTGATAAAAGTAATAATCCAATAGTGATAGAACCATTGGATTGATAAAATTATGAATTTGTAGTTATTCACCCAGATATTGCATTATGGTTTCTTTCTCAATACAATAAGTCAGCACAGTGGTCTTGGAAACAAGACCTCTTTTGTGAAGCGACAAAAGATGTTTGTCCATGGTAATCATTCCGTTTTTACTGTTTGTCCTTATTGTATTCGGTATCTGGAATGCTTTGCCTTCCCTTATCAATGTTCTGATGGCAGGATTACACCTCATGACTTCATAAGCAAGAACACGACCGCCTTTTGAGGCTGGGACCAGTTGCTGGGATATTACAGAGTCAAGGACAATTGATAACTGTGCTTTTATCTGGGACTGCTGGTGCGGAGGAAATGCATCAATTATCCTGTCAATGGTTTTGGCTGTTCCTATTGTATGAAGAGTGCTGAACACAAGATGTCCGGTTTCGGCAGCTGTCAGAGCGATGGCAATACTTTCCAGGTCTCTCATTTCTCCCACAAAAATAATATCAGGATCCTGACGCAATGCTGATCTTAGTCCATCGGGAAACGAATTGGAGTCTCTTCCGATTTCCCTTTGGTTCACTATACTCTTTTTGTGTTTATGGATGTATTCTATGGGATCTTCAAGAGTCACTATGTGCGCATCCCTGTTTTCGTTGATCCAGTTTATCATAGATGAGAGTGTGGTTGTTTTTCCCATTCCGGTGGGACCGGTAATCAAAACCAGACCGGACTGAAGCTGACATAGCTCCCTGACACAGCCTGGCAGACCAAGCTCCTTGAAAGAAAGTATTGCTTCATTGAGAAATCTGAATGCATAACTGTAACCATCGGCCACGCGATAGACATTCAATCTGAATCTTTTGTCCTTTACAGAAATAGCCATGTCGTATTCGCCATGGTTTTTCAGATGTTGCCGTTGTCCGTCGGTTAGAAGTGAGTTGAATATATCATGGGTGTCATGAACGGTTACTATATAGTCATCCATGGCAAGCAATTTCCCGTAAAGACGCATCTTGACAGGTATTCCTACAGTTACATGAACATCACTGGCATTTTTTTCTGCTGCTTCCAGCAATAATAGTTCAATATTCATAATTTTACCCCCTGAGATAGGTATATTATATCAAACTTGCAAAGAAAAGAATAGATTGGAAATGTGAGCTTTGATATAATTGGGGCTGTAAAAGTGATTTTTGTTAAAATGCAAATAGCATTATGATTGTAATGAAATATCATTCATGCGGTATATGAGAGGGGAACTATATTGTTTACATATTTTCTTATTGTTTCCATAATAATGGGATTGACAACAGGCAGCTTTACAAATGTTATGATTTATAGAATCCCGGCAAAAAAATCCCTGTGGTATCCGCCTTCTGCCTGCGGAAGCTGTGATACAAGGATCAAATGGTATGACAATATCCCGGTTCTAAGCTATTTGTTACTCGGAGGCAAATGCAGGAACTGCAGCTCAAGGATATCAATACAATACCCTTTGATTGAGTTATTATGCGGGATACTATATGGATGTATATATCTTGTATTCGGTTTAAGTCTAGATTTTCTTTTCCTGGCTGTAATCTCCATAATATTGGTTGCAATTTCTGTTATAGATTTAAAATCCATGACCATACCCAATGGATTGGTAATAGCTTTATTGATCATGGGAATCTTATATTCCGGTGTAAGATTCATATTCCCCGATTTATTTTCCCAGACTTTAATATGGTATGAACCAATAATAGGATTTTTTGCTGCAAGCCTTTTGCTTTTTCTTGTTGCGGTTCTGTCAAAGGGTGGAATGGGTGGCGGTGATATCAAGCTTATGGCGGTTGCAGGTGTTTTTCTGGGTTGGAAGGGGATACTTCTGGCATTGGTGTCGGGAAGCCTCCTTGGCGCTGTTATCAGCATAAGTCTGATGATAGCCGGGAAAAAGGGCAGAAAGGATATGATTCCATTCGGTCCTTTCCTATGCATCGGAATTCTTTTTGCAGCTTTATTTGCCACTCAGGTATTGGATTGGTATATAGGTTTGTTCATATACTAAAACGCTTTATTTTTCAAACGTCTCCTTGTTTTTTACGTATGCCTGTACTATAGTAACTAGAAGGAGCAGGATTTTGAAGGACTTGAGATACTCTGTCAAAGCAGGTAAATTCAGAAAATACTTTATAACCAGTGCAGTGGGAATGTCATTCATCAACAGTATTTATGGGGTGGGTGGTATTTTCATGACCAGCTATCTGCTGTTTCTTGGAGCAACTGCAGGTCAGATCGGTTTCCTGGCTGCAATTCCTAATCTAACAAATGTAATACAGGTTTTTTCAATCCTTATTTACAGAAAATATAAAAGCAGGAAAAAAGTTCTTATTGTTCTAAGGCTGCTGCAATATGCCTTTTTATTCGGAATAGTTGTAATACCACGGATTATTACGGGAGAATTTCAATTTTTACTTATTGCGGTAAGTTTTTTCTTCGGTCATGTTTTCAGGGCTCTCGCAGGCAGCGGAGCCATAGACTGGAACAATATGTTTGTACCTCCTGAAATAAAAGGCAGACATTTTTCAAAAAGGAATCTAATCGGGAATGCTTCATATATCGTGATTTCCCTTAGCCTGGGGCAAATACTTGATGTTTACGGCGATTCTTATTCAACCTATCTGGCGATAATTGCTGTGACAATTATCTTTGTAGCTCTGGAGCTTGTGATGTACATAAAGACAGATGACTACTGCAGTGACTTTGAGTCAGCAAAACCCATTGAGTTCAAAAAAATGCTTACCCTTCCCTTCAAGGATGAGCAATATCGTACCTTTATTATTTTTTCACTTTGCTGGATGTTTTCAATGACCCTTGCAACACCTTATTTCACCTATTACAGTAGAACAACATTAGGGTTGGAGTATACATATATTGCGATTCTGGGAAGTACTGTAGCATTCATAAAGATATT
>CAYYXJ010000001.1:14921-27171 GCA_964475455.1 uncultured Clostridiaceae bacterium
AGGCTTATGGGGTGGAGCAGGTGATAAAAAAGGGTGGCGTAAAGTACTGGCTTTCTCGGGATACCTGTATGCCGGAGCAAACCTTTTGTGGGCTTTTACTTCTCCTTCCACCTTGTTCTTGTATCCCATTGTCATTATTTCAACAGGTATTTTCATGATTGGTGCAAATATTACGGTATTCACACTGAATTTTGAATTGAGCCCGGATGAAGACAAGATGCTGTATTTCGGAATAAGGGCAGCGGTTGTAGGACTGTTTTCTTTTGTTGCTCCTAATATATCATCCATGGTCTTCAGGTTGTTCGAAGACATTGAACTGCAGCTGGCAGGTTTTTTAATAAACGGCTACCAGATAATTTTCTTAATATCAGCACTGGGACAATTTGTTGCCATCAGACAATTTGTTGTATACTTGAAACGAAAAGGATTAGGGGAGAGACATACATGATTAAAAACAACATTGAAAAGACAAATGAGAGACAACAGAAATTTGCATCGGCAGATAAAGGGCTGCTTATCCAAATCAAATCAATCAAAGAAATTACTCCGACGGGAAGAAGGCTCGATTCATTTGGGTTACCGGATAATATGAAGGAATACCTGGATAACAGGATAGCAAATTTCCTCAGCTACTGGGAGCAAAGACCGGAAATTGATGATGATATAATTCCTGCTTTGTCACCCTGGTATGGCATCGCAGAGCATACTGCATTCATAGGTGGAGATGCTGAGTTCGGAGAACTGACAAGCTGGCACCATCCTTTTATAAAGGATTGGAGCACAGACAGGAAAAAAGCTGCCATAGATGACAGCAACACCTGGCTTAGGCTGGTTTTGGATGGACTCACTTATATTTCAGAAAAAACAGAAGGAAGATTTGCTGTAAAGCTCAGAGGCGGCGAAGGAGCCATGGATATTGCCAATATTGCCAGGGGAAATGACATGTTCTATGATTTCTTTGAATATCCGGACGAAATCCATGAATTTTTGGATTTCTGTGCCCGGGCAGCAAGATATACTCTAACAAAACAAGCTGAAATTGCAGGAAGATACCTTGGTGGCATAATAACGGGATTTGATATTTGGCTTCCCGGGAATTCCACAGGTCATTTATCTGAAGATGCCTCGGTTATGATTTCACCTGAGCAGTTCAGGGAATTCGGTCTTGTTCATACAAACAAAATAACCGCTGGATTTGATCACGTTTTCATGCATACCCATTCAGCTGGAAAACATAATATTCCTGAAATTGCAAAGATTGACAATGTGGATTATATTGAAATTTCAAATGACCCGAATGCTCCGAGATCAATTGAAATATACAAGGAGCTGGAGGCAGAGCTTGAGGGAAAAACAATAGTTGTCAGTGTAAATATGGATGAAATCAAGGACAACATGGAGTTTCTGTCAAATAAAAAAACAATACTATGGTATGATGCTGTGACAAAAGATGAAGCAGCTGCAGCGGTGGAACTGGCAAGAAGCATTGTTTAGAATATCCTTCGGAGTAAAATGGATAGTATAAAACCAATACAACATAAAAGTATCAAGACAAAACTTCTGATTACAGTTGTTGCAGGAATACTGTTGTTTTTTGTCGTAATATTCATTAATAACAGATATGCGGTACGTTTGATTGAAGAACGCCTGGAGACTATAACAGACAATACGACCGGGTTGTCCAGGGAATACATGGATTTAAGGATTCGAAAGAGTAACAATGTGGCCAGTGACCTTGCACTTGATGAAGAAGTCATTTTGCTTTCAAGCAATTATCTGGCGGAATCTGATTCATACAAAAGCCTGACTGATATAAAGGACTCTGTTGCTGATAAATTAATGGAAACAGCTGATGCAAGTGATGAAATAGACAGCTTATATATTTATTACACTACAAGGCGAAGTCTGATAGCATCCAACGGAGAAGAACAAAGGTCAAATGAACCCGAAATAAGGGATTGGGTTGAATCCAAAACCGGTTGGAACAGCGAAGTTAAATGGTTTGACTATTTCTCGGGTGTAGACAACAAGAATTATTTGTCCATGATGTATAGGATTGATATTCTGAATGAAAGCGTAAGGACCCCTGTATACCTGGGGGTCAATTATGATAAAAATGCCATTTACGATTTCCTGGAGAAAATCAAACTGACAAAGAATTCATTGTCGGCTTTGATTAATTTCGATGATGATGTGTTTATTTTAAATTCAAAGGTTGAAACAATTGTAGATTTTAAAACCAAGGTCAGGGATAACAGGGGAATCCTGAAATCAAATGGAACAGCATTGGTAGAGTTGCAGGGGTTGGGGCACGTTTTTCTAAAATATACGCCTCTGTCAGACGGCAGCGGGGGAATAGTGCATATCATCCCCGAGGATGATATGAAGCCGTTTGCAAATAATCTGCAGCCGCTGATACTTACTGTTGCATTGGGACTAAGCCTTGCTTTTGTGCTTATTTTATGGAGAATAATCTACACTGATGTAGTCAGACCTACGGAAAAGCTTATCAAGCACATGAAGAAACTTGAAGCAGGCAGATTCTCAGATAAAATAGAGGAAGTCAGAAAAGATGAGTTCGGCCGTGTTTTTTCAGCATACAACAATATGTCAGAAGAAATCGAAAATCTGATACAGGAACTTTATCAGGAAAAACTGGTTAAAAGGGAAATGGAACTCAAGATTTTACAGGAAAAGATCAATCCCCACTTTCTTTATAATACCCTTGATACCATTAACTGGATTGCCAAGGAGCACAATGTAGATGATATTTCAAGGATGGTCATTGCGCTTTCAACCATGTATAGAAAAACTTTCAACAAGGGCAGGGACCTGATCAGTATAAAGGATGTTATGACCAGTATTGCGTGCTATCTAGATATACAGCAGATCAGGTACGGAGATTCCTTTGATTATTCCATTAATTGTGAAGAAGGCACAGAGGACCTGGAAATTCTCAATCTAATAATACAGACTCTGGTTGAAAATGCCATTGTTCATGGAATAGAGGGATTGAGCGGCAAGGGTAAAATTGAAATAACTGCCAAAAGAACAGACGATTTACTAACTGTTACCGTTATGGACAACGGAGCCGGTATGAGCATGGAAAAACTGGAACTAATAAGAACAAGTATCAATGCATCCGGAATGGAAAGTGAATCCGGTCTGAGAAATGTCCAAAAAAGGATTAAGTTATATTATGGCAGCAAATATGGCATAGAATTGTTCAGCGAGAAAATGGCAGGAACAAAAGTGGAAGTTACCATACCCGCCAGGGAGGCAGATGATGATTGATGTTCTTATAGTTGATGATGAAAAAAGAATAAGGGATGGAATTAGCCGGAATATTGAATGGGAAGCAAACGGCATTAATATCTGTGGAACAGCATCTTCCGGGATGGAAGCACTCGATATGATCGACAGTATGATGCCCGGCATTGTTATAACGGATATAAGCATGAGCGATATGGACGGGCTGGAACTGCTTGAACTGATTAATCAGACTTATCCTGCCATTAAAGTTATATTAATAAGCGGGTACAAGGATTTTGAATATGCTCAAAAGGCAGTATCCTTAAATGCTTATTCATACTTAACAAAACCAATAGATTCGGCTAAATTGCTGGCAAAGGTAATTGAAGCCAAGGTTGATATAGAGAAAAGGATTTCTGAGGTAAAGATTAATGATGCTATCAGAAAAAGGCTGAGAGAAAACATTTTAGTAGTAAAGGATTCATTTTTCTCAAATCTACTGGAAGGTAAAATCAGGAATAAGAAGGAAATAGAAGATACAGCGGAATATCTGGAAATAAATTTTGGCTTCAGCCAGTTTCTTGTTGCAGTTATATCTTATGAAGCGGGTGGTGCGCTTAAGAATTCAAACCTTTATGACATAAGTTTTTTCAAGGCAGCTATAATGAGCAAAACCGAGGAAATTATAAAGGATATGTATGACTGTTATGTCTTCAATCTTGATGCGCTGATAGGCGTTATGATTTGTGCTGAAAAAATTGAAAAATCATTGCTTAATGAAAGATTTGACATGATAAGGACATGGATTAACAATAACATGGGTTTGTCAGTCAGTGTTGGTGTCGGAAGTATCTGCGGAAGCATTGAGAGAATAACCCTTTCACACCGGTCAGCTGAAGAAGCCATGCAGTACCGGGTTGTACTGGGGAGAAATGTTGTCATCGATTATGACATCATAAGAACAACAACCAAAGAAAAGATAGCCATGGACGACTTTGATTTAATTCTCAAGGTCAATGAAGATAAATTTATTAATGCAATCAGAAACAACAGCAATCTGCAGATCAAGGAACTTCTTGATGAAGTCATGGACAGCGTCAACCAGGTTGTCAGGAATAATATACATCAAAAGGAAAGGGTTGTTTTTCTTCTGGCATATTATCTTACCAAAATGCTTTTTACATTGGAAATTCACAACCACAGATATTACGGTAATGAAAATGACCTGTATTCAACTATGAACGACATGAAAAACATTGATGATATCAGGGTATTTATGAGAACATTTATTGAAGAAGCTGTAAAAGAGCTGGAAGAAGCCAAACAGAGCAATAACAGTTATTTGGTCAGTCAGGCGGTTAAGTTGATTGACAGCAATCCGGATGGATCTGCAACATTGGTTTCCGTAGCTGAAAGGCTGCAGATTCACCCCAATTATCTCAGTAAAATATTCAAAAAGGAAACAAATGAGTCATTCAGTGAGCATCTTATAAAGAATAAGATGAACATGGCCAAGAGAATGCTGAGAACTACAAATAAAAAAGTCTATGAAATTGCCGGTGCTGTAGGCTACAGGGATGTAGCCCATTTCACAAAGGTTTTCAAAAAGAATTTCGGTATATCACCCAGTGAGTACCGTAATATCATGTAAAGTCTTTATTACTCCATGCTGCCTATTGTACGGTACATAGCCAGTATGTTTTCAATTGGAGTGCCTGCCTGGATTGCATGGGTCGGCGCAATTATCATTCCGCCGTCCTTGAAAAGTTTTTGGCGCAGTTGGACTTCCCTTATTACATCATCAACAGTACCAAAGGGCAGGGTGTGCTGGACACTCAAACTTCCGCAGAAGGCAAGCTTTCCATAATATTCATCGTGCAATTCCGTAATATCCATTCCGGCAGCATCAACCTGAACAACCTCCAATATATCAAGGCCCATTTCAATCAGTGTTGGTATCAGTTTTCTGCAGCTTCCGCAGCAGTGCATCATGGCGACAGCATTATATTTATGTGCTAGATCGATGAAAGCCTTATGTTTGTCTCTGAATAGAGAGTTATAGGTATCCGGGCTGATAAGCAGGCCGTTTTGATTCCCGAGGTCTTCACCGAGTCCTACGATGTCTATGAGACCTTCGCCGGCTTTTAAAGTGCGTTCGGTTTTTTCATATAAAAAGTCAAAGCGTTTTTCAACCAGCTTAAGAAAAACAGGGTCTTCGAGAGCAATGTCAAACATTACTTTTTCAACGCCTCGGTAACGACCGATACCGTTTATGAAATCCGGTGTTCCTGCACCTTCTATTTCTATTGCAAAATCAGAATAATCCAGACAGTTTTGTTTTATCCCGGAGTAATCATACCAATCAGGGGAGGGAAACCGGAAATCCGCCAGCATTTCAACATCGTCAATATTCTCAAAAGGAAGATAGGATGGTTCTGAATATGAACCATGGCCAAAGGATACGGTTTTATATCTTTCACCATGGAGACCTTCGGTGCTTCCGTCATCAAATCTTTTCATAGCAGGCCCGATATAAGACGGACCGATGTGACGGAGGTCTGTTCCGAGTTTTGTGTAAATATCTTTTCGTTCATTTATTCCAAGATAATCCATGAGTGCATGGTTTATCTCAGGTGTACCATAATAGTGGGCAGGCAATCTGCCTGTGTTTTCATAGTTGAGTGTTTTGTAGAATTTTTCCTTTGGAGTCATGATGACACCTCCTGCATGGTTTTATAGAATATATCATGTATTTCGGGATTCATGTCAATGTTTCTTTCCGTCAATTTGCTGATGAACGGTTCCGTCAGTCCTTCTATTATGGAAACACCTGCCCATCCGTTGAAGGTGAACCAAATGGAAGAAGGGGTATTGGTATCTGAGAATCGTTCGACAACAAGACCATCACTCGGACACCAGCGTTCAGAAATCACTCCAAGTTTTCCATATCCAGTGGTTTCAGGATAAAGGTCTGCAGTTGCCAGACCCCAGCAAAGACCGTCTTCGGCACGTTTCAGGTGGTAGTCATCCCCGGTTATTTTATAAGCATAAATTAGTTCTGATGTAATGTTTACTCCCATTGGGTGTATGTGAGGATTGGAAACGCTGGTCACGGAACCACCGCAGGAATTCCAACCGGAATCTTTTAGCGGTGAATATTCCGGAATCGACATGTAGGCATACCTCCACATATATTCATAGTTTGCTCCGTCAATCAGCATTTTTTTGTATTTTTCCTGCCCGGTTATCTTGTGCAGAAGGGCCGCTGCTTTTATAAAAGACAGATTGCCTTCCTGGTCAATTGATTTCCATGTATCCATCGGAGACCCCCAGCAATCCAGGTCCATAACAAGGGAATGGTAGAAGGACATTGCCCTTTTGGCAGCCTCCAGATGTTTTACATCACCTGTAATTGTGTACAGCAATGCCGATGAGGCTGCAAACCAGCATCCGGCAAAACCATCGGGATCCAACATTTCAGGTGATTCAATTGAATAAGTGTAACCGAAGTTTCCGTTATCCAATTGAAGACGGATGGCCGCTTCAATTGTTGAACAAGCAGCAGACAACCAATGAGGTTTGTCAATTCCCCGGTCCTTCATCAGTAAATATGATTTCAAAAGATAATAGGCACCATTGCCGTTTGTATATGCGCAATGACAGTCTTTTACCATATAACCGGCCCACCAGCCATTGACCCTGCTGCCGTTGAGTTCCCTTGTAAGGTCATATAACATTCCTGTTGCAGGGTTTATGCTTTTTGCAACAGCATCAAGTTGCATTATAAGTTTATCGGTGAACCCATCATCAAGACCAAGCAATTTCTGTGCAGATAGCAAAGGATATGCCAGTATTCCCGTTCCGGTCCACCCGGTGGCAATCAGGGGACGCCAGGGTTTTAATTCCGGGGAATCCGGGACCTTGCACTCCATGTTGGTAAAGGCACTCCACTCCCCGGACCAGTTGATATTTTCATATGAATCAAGAAATGCTTCTAGATAGTCTATCGCCCCGTGTTCCGGTTCAGGGCATATTCTGTATTCCTTGTATATATCCCTCAGGATTTCCGAGACTGAATCAATTCTGTTGCCCAAAACTTCATATATTTTTCCTTTAACAGAAGATTTACATACCATATTGAATGTGGAATCATCAAACATTTCCTTGAAAGTGAAGGTGTATGGGTTGTTTTTGTATCCCAGAGAAACCCCTGCCGTTGTAGGAAGCAGTGAGAACACACCATTTCTGATCAGACAATCATCATCCTGTGAATATGGGTCTATTGAAATTGCAAAGGTTCTTGTTCCAGAATGAACCATTGAAACAGGATGGGAGGCCCGGTCAGCCCGGAATTCCCATTCGGTTGATGAGGACTTGAATTCAGGAAAGCTCTCAGTCAGGTTAGGAAAATAACCCGGTCTGCTATTTTTAAGATTGTTGTCCCCATGAATATTGCAGGGGATTATATGGTAAGCCGGACTTTTTAATTCAGGTATAAGATTGATTTTAACAGAAACAGGTCTTTCAGAGTCAATGGTCAGGGTATATCGGCCGTCTTGTTGTATCCGAAATGAAAGCAATAGACCCGGTTCCTTATAATTGAACACACTTTTAACACCTGATTCCTGTAATTCAACGGGGTATTGATAATCTGCACCACGCAGAACAAATCCTAATGAAGCATTTATTCCAAAGTCATTTAAATTCATTTGAATTCCCCTCTTAAAAGTTGTCTCTTACGCATCATATAATATTCGAAGTTTTCAAGTGATACATCCGGAGGGACAAGGTGATCGACAGTAGGGATGAATCCACCGTCTTCAATTATGGGAATAAGTGAAGCTAGATGCCTGTCGATGTCTTTTTTTTCTTTGGCCAGCTCCCTTTTATCAACTCCACCCCACAGCCTCAGATCTCTTCCGTATTTTTTGCGGAGTTCCATGGGGTCCTGATCTTCTGCAGCCCGCTCCACCGGCCATATTGCATCTACTCCGGCTTCAAGGAGTTGGGGGATCAAAGGTTCGCTGTTTCCGTCAGTATCCACAACCGCATAAGGAACGCCCATTCCCTTGAAGAAATCAACAAGTCTTTTCATATGGGGGAATATAAATTCCCTGTATTGCGCAGGACTTAAAAGAGGTCCGTTTTTCATAGCCATATCTTCATTTATAAAAACATAGTCAGGAACTGTTTTTTCAAGCATCGGCTTGGATAGTTCAATGGTGAAATCAGCAATGAATTCCATCATTTCGTGCATTAGTTCCGGTTCATCATACCAGGCATAACAAAGGTTTTCCGTTCCCATCCATTCACGGGCTCTCCAATAGAAGCCTTTTGTGCCGCAGTTTTTGCTCATTACCAGGACATGGTTGCGATTATTCCATTGGGAGGTATTATCCATCCAGTTTTCCGGATATCGACTGTCTATGTCAACAATAAGTCTGTTTTTCAGTTTTTTAAAATCCCCGGGTGATTCAACGGGAAACGAAAGGTATTGGTCCATGCTTGACCTGCTGTTGCCAACTGACCCTGTTTTCAAGGCTTTTGTAACGATGCCCGAAGTATGGCGCTTTATCAGATATCTTTCTGTTTCCTCAATGATTTCTTCTTCAAAACCCGGCACTAAACCATAGTTGACAGGGAGGTACTCCCTTTTATCCATATCCCATGCAGGATCACCTTCAAACCAATTCCATTGGTGTGATGCCGAATCAAGACCTTCCTGTTCCCAGCGAACCTTTGTCTGTGCCCATACACCGACCTCGTGATTCGGTATTCTATCCGGCGTTTTATATTCCATGAGAGAAAGGAATCTTTCTCGTTCAGTCATCTTCATAAAAGCTCCTTCATTTCTATAAACAATAACATAATAGCATAGGATACATAAGTTTACACTTCAAATAAGCATATGCTATAATGTTGCCTGCGGAGGTGCCTGATGGCTTTTATACTAAAAACCTATGACTGCTTTGTGAAGCGTCCTTTTCTAATTATATATATAGCTGCCGTTTCCCTGATTTATTCTGTAATACAGCTTTTCAACCCCATTATCGGGTTGCTTCAGAATCTTGGAGCGATACGTTCCGAAAGCTGGACGGATTCCATGATATACATATCAAAGGAACTGTATACACCGGCAAATCTGCTGATTTTGCTTCCCATAGCCGGTCTGGCATGTGTATTGTTTGCAGTTATATCCGGTATAATTACTTCAGGATATATGAATGTATATCATGAAACGCTGATGGGCTCAGAGGAAAATTCATGGTTTCTGGTATTGGATGGTTTGAAAAAAGCAGCTGTTAAAGTGTCGTTGGTTTTCCTGCAGTTCTATGTATCTTTGACTGTATTTATTATGGTAATACCTCTTGCTTCTGTACCTACAATAATACTCAGGCAAAAGGCTCTGGAAAACGGAAGTACAAATATATTTATCAATGAAGTGCTGCCTTCCCTGACAATAGGTGTTTTCCTGTTGTCAGCTGTATTCATAACAATGATTTTCATATTCAGGTTTCCCGCAATCTACTACTTTAAAAGACGGCCTGTAGAAAGGTCAAAGACCGTTGCTGCCACGGCTTACTGGAGATTTTTTGGAATTTCAGCGGTTCTGATAGCATTGGTGCTTTTCAACGAATATATGCTTTTGGGAATAAACAGCAAGGTGTTGGAATTTATAATAGGATTCATTACACATACCATTTTACTTGTTTTGATTTCAGTTGCATCCTTGTCCGGGTTTAATGCAATTATGGAAAAGTTCAAAAAACCTTCGTAAGTATTGTTAGAAAGTACATTGTACGGGTAAAAAACCTAAGAAGAATTAGGAGTATTTTACTATGAAAAACAAACGTATACTTATCATCTTGATAGCCATGGTAGTAATAGCAGCCGGTTTGATCATACTTTTCACTTCCGGTAAAGACGAAGACGCAAAGCCCGTTTCCATGAGATTCAGCATTCTTGATGAACCGGTGCAGGCAGCTAATATTGTTTTTTCAGACATGCAGGGCAATAGATATGAACTGGATGATTTTGAAGGTAAAAATGTAATCATCAATTTCTGGGCCGTTTTCTGCGGACCCTGTGTTACAGAACTTCCGGATTTCGACAAAGCCGTAAAGGAATTTGAAGCCATGGATACTGTGCTCCTTGCTATAAATATAGTAGAACCAAAAGATGAAGTTCAGGAGTTTATAACTAACATGAAACTTTCAAATCTTGGTTTTTATATGGATATTGACGGAAATGCAGCCTATACCTATTCTGTTTCAACAATACCAAGGACCCTTGTAATAAACAGGGATGGATATATCATAGCAGCAGCTACAGGTTCTGTCACATATGATGACCTTATGGTTATGGCTGATATTCTTGATTGAAGGGAATCATAAAAATGCATGACGTAATTATCATAGGCAGAGGCCCGGCCGGGGTTTCTGCTTCCTTATATACATCCCGGGCAAATTTGAAAACACTGGTAATATCCAAGGATTGGGGAAACCTTGAAAAAGCAGGGACAATCCACAACTATTATGGAACAAGCATTGATTCCACGGGAATGGACATCTTGGAAAACGGAATCGCCCAGGCGAAATCATTTGGTGTAGATTTCATTGAAGATGAAATTGTTGGCCTGAATGTTTTTGACGGAATTGAGGCAACCGGCCTGCGGGATTCATATAAGGGCAAAGCTATTATATTGGCTATGGGTGCACCGAAACGAAGACCGGTTTTTGAAAACATAGAATTGTTTGAGGGCAACGGTATCAGCTACTGTGTTGCCTGTGATGGATTTTTTTACAAAGACAGAAAAACAGCTGTAATCGGCTATAATGATTTTATGGCTCATGAAGTATCGGAACTTACAAATATCACAAACAACATAACGATTTTAACCAACGGGAAACCTCTTGAAGTCTCGGATGAACATCTCCATGAAATTTCCGAATGTAAAATAAACAGTGATGAAATAAGTGGGTTTTACGGAGATGATGTGCTCGGGGGGATAGAGTTCAAATCGGGTGTAACGGAGAGTTTTGACGGTGTTTTCATAGCATACGGCAGTGCTTCATGCACTGAATTAGCAATGAAGGCGGGAATTCTTACAGATAACGGAACCATTGCAACGGAGGATTCGGTAAAAACCAATATACCGGGTGTTTTTGCTGCAGGGGATTGCACTGGTGGACTGAGACAGATTTCAACAGCTGTAGGTAAAGGTGCTTCCGCGGCAAGAGCTGTCATGCAATATCTCAAGTCATTGTCTAAATAGCATACTGGACATTTTTTCTCATTGAGTTATAATATTCATAGCGTGAGGGATTTGGGATAAGGTACAGACATATCTGATAGGATTATGTTTGTTGCTTTATCTCATTATTTTTGTAAAAAAGAAATGCGGGACACCATTTATGTGGACTGAGTCATCGTTTATCATAGCTTTTGATTCCTTGAAATATGAATTGAAAGAATATATAATACGAGGGCTGAGGTAAAAAATGTGAAGGTTTGCGAAGGAGCGGCTATATGATAGAAATTCAAAATCTGACTAAGAAATATGGTCAGGTTGTTGCCGTCAATAACATCAGTTTCAGTGTCAAGAAGGGTGAAATCCTGGGTTTCCTGGGACCGAACGGAGCCGGTAAGTCAACTACAATGAATATCATTACCGGATATCTGCCTTCAACATCGGGAACTGTAACGGTTGACGGCTACGATATTATGACTCATCCTGATGAAGTCAAGAAAAGAATCGGTTATTTACCTGAGGCTCCGCCTCTCTACAGGGACATGACAGTTACAGAATTTCTGAGGTTTGTAAGTAATCTGAAAAATGTTCCCAAGAAAAATCAAAAGGGACAAATGGCAGATATAATGGAATTGGTGGGTCTGACCGATCACAGAAAAAGACTTGTCGGCAATCTTTCAAAGGGATACAGACAGAGGGTTGGTCTGGCACAGGCGCTTGTCGGTAATCCGGAGGTTCTCATCCTTG
>CAYYXJ010000001.1:27181-57714 GCA_964475455.1 uncultured Clostridiaceae bacterium
CCCAAGCAAATCATTGAAATCAGAAGAGTTATAAAAGCACTTTCGCAGGAGAGAACCATAATACTGAGTTCTCACATACTGCCTGAGGTAAGTGCAATTTGTGAAAGAATAGTAATTATAAATAAAGGTGTTATAGCTGCAGAAGACACTCCCGAAAGACTTTCGAGGGGGGTTGGCCAGGTACTTAAGCTAAACCTGACAATAAATGGTCCTGTTAAAGAAGTTATTGCAGCAGTTAAAAAAATTGACGGTGTTACGTACATGGAATCATCCGGTAAATCAGCCGACGCCAGACATGAGTTCGCGTCGCTCGAGGGCGTCAGTGAGGATGTCAAGGTAAAACTCTTTTTTGCCATGGCAGAAAACGGATGGCCGATAACTGAAATCAAACCCAGCATAATGACACTTGAAGACATATTCATAAGTGTTGTAACAAAAGGACAGGAGGTAAGGTGATATGTTTACAGTAGCAAAAAAAGAAATCAGTACCTACTTTAAATCCCCGATAGCATATGTTTTGATCGGATTGTTCATGCTGATGATATCAGTTCTTTTCTACACTCCGTTCAGCCTGGGCTCAGGAGATTTCATGCCTGTAATGGAAACAATGGGGTTTTTCCTTATTTTTCTTGTACCGATACTCACAATGCGTATACTTGCAGAGGACAGAAAGAACGGGACGGAAGTCCTTCTGCTTACATCTCCTACATCACTTACTAAAATAGTTTTAGGTAAGTTCCTTGCAATGTATTTTGTGTTTTTCATCATAACCGCACTTTCACTTATTTATCCATTGATCATGGTGGCTTTCGGTGCAGTTTTCACTGTTCAGCTTGCGGGGGCTTATATAGGTTTTCTTTTGCTGGGTGCAGCATTTATTTCCGTGGGGATATTTGCCTCGGCCATTACTGAAAACCAGGTTATTTCTGCAATAATCAGTTTCGTAGCATTGCTTGCTTTCTGGCTGGCCGGAACATTTGCCACTGAAATAGGTGGTGACATTGCAAAATTCCTGAGTTGGATTTCACTTACTTCAAGATATGATATCTTTACAAGAGGGCTTCTGGGCCTTCCTGAAATTGCATATTTCGTATTTTTTACTATATTGTTCATATTCCTGACAGTCAGGGTCATTGAACGAAGAAGATGGGTACAGGGGTAATAGAATGAAAAAAGATAATATGTTTAATAAAATCCTGACCAGCAAGCAACTGAAATACGGAACAAGTGCCATTGTCATTATGATTTTATCAGTGGTGATTTTTGTAGTGCTTAATTTATTGGTAAGCCTGGTCCCTTATCAAAAGGACCTTACACCTGAGGGGCTTTATTCACTCAGTGAACAGACAGAGCACCTGCTTGATACAATTGATAAAGAAGTAGTCATATATGGTCTGTTTGATGAAACCAAGGTTGAACAATCCAATGAAATCAGGGATGTCATGGATTTACTTACCAACTATGCCCAGAACGAATATATTACCGTTGAATATATAGATCCCAGCAAGAATGTAGGCTTTCTTACTGAAATTGACCCGGAACAGCTTTTGAATATCGGGCTTCGTGATTTTCTGGTAGTAAGCGGTGAGTCAAAAAGACTTATCAAGTATTACGATATGTTTGTATCATTGGCAAGTGAAACTTCAGATTTCGGAAGTACGGATGTAGGCTCAAAGGCTGAAACAGCGTTTACAAGTGCGGTATATTATGTAACCAAGGATTCGCAACCAATGATATATGCCACCATAGGGCATGGTGAATATAATTTCAATGACGGTTATATGACCCTTGGGGATTTTGTAAAGACCAACGGGTTCCAGTTTGATTCCATTGATCTTTCCATTACAGGCAAAGTTCCTGATGATGCGGCAATAGTACTTATAGGTAATCCGACTGAAGACTTTTCGGTATCAGAAATAAACAGTCTAAGGGATTTCATGGATCAGGGAAACAGTATAATGATAACCCTTGACAGTACCGATACAACAGAAAAATATGAAAACCTGCAGGGTTTCCTGGAAGATTACAATCTTGCCTTTGCCTATGATAAAATCAAGGAAGGCGACGAAAATTACTATATAGTCGGTAACAGGTACATGATTTCTCCGGCTTTATATACAGGAACCCTTATAAACAGTTCCATAAAGAGCGTGTTTACGAAAATTCTGGCAGACAATGTTAGAAGTGTTGATGTACTTAGAAAATACAACAGTTGGCTTGAAATGGAGCCATTGCTTGTTACAAGTGAAAAAGCGCTGTCGGAAAGTGTCTATGATGATGAGGATGTTCCCGGTGCTGCATATGTGGCAGTGGCGGTTACTGACAATAAAAGTTCTTCACGGATAATAGCCGTGGGCTCAGCGGATTTCGTCCATGACCAGAGGCTTTATTATTATAAACAATATGAAGACAGTGCCATAAGATTCACTCTTAACTGTCTTAAGTGGCTCGAAGGTGATGAAGATGAGATTTTCATTGAAACCAAGACTTATTTTGGAAACTTCATAACTGTATCCGCCGGACAATCAAAAACAATCAGCATACTTACAATTTATGTTATGCCTGGTATAATATTGCTTCTTGGACTGGCTGTATACCTTAGAAGGAGAAATCTATGAAATTATATAAAACGGCAATTATTGTTATTATTATTCTGGCAGTTGGAATTGCAGGATTCTTTATTGTCCGGGAAATCGTAAAGAGAAATACTCCTAGTACTGTCTATGAACTAAATGCAGTTATTACAGGCGTCCGGTCAGACAGTGTCAATGAAATTGTCATTGAAAACGACGGTATAATAATATCTTTGAAGAAAGATTCAAATACGGTTTATGACAGTGACGGCACTAAAAGGGTTGTTGAAGCATGGTATATTGTTGGTGAAGAAGAAACCGCACTGGCACAGGATATAGTGGATTCACTGGTAGTTGCAGTATCAAACCTAATAGCCAAGGAAGTCATTGAAAAAGAAGCGGAAGATCTTTCACAGTATGGACTTGACTCAGGTTATTCAGTTGCAGTTAAGACAGAAGACGGAATAGAATTCAAGGTATTGCTTGGTGATATGCTTTACAACAGGGATGGTTACTATGCCAAACTTGAAGATGATAATACCGTTTATTCAATCGCATTATATTCAGCCTATGAATTATATACATCCAGGGGAGAAATACTTGACCTCAATATTTTCAAAGGCACCCTCAGTGAAGTCACGGCATTTTCATTGGTTAAAAAAGAAGAACCGATGTTTACAATTCAATCAGAGTCAGTCATAACCTGGGTCATGACTGAACCTGTGGAAGCAAGGGCAGATGTCACAAACTCCGATGAAATGATTGACAGTCTGCTTTCATTGGCTGTAGAAGAATATATAGATGTCAATCCGCAGGAACTTGCATTATACGGATTGCAAAAACCTTCGTATTCATTGTCAATTACAACTGAAGGTGGTGTTCAAACCCTGCTTATAGGAAGTGAAAACATAATTGACAAAACTTTTTATGCAATGATGGAAGGCAAGAACGAAGTATTTACAGTTGACGCAACAACCCTTACATTCCTTGACAATGAAGCAATTGATATGGTGTACGGCTATCCATTCATACCTGCAATTACCAATATAAAAAATGTGGATATAGATATTGCCGGAATGCAAATGCTTTTTGAAATGGAATTTGACCCTGAAATCAACATGATGTCCTATAAATTTGACGGGGTAAAAATCAATATGGTTGCCGGAATACAGACATGGGGATCTTTTTTCTTCCAGTCCATGATATCATCACCGGTTGTTGAATTGGAACCGGGCTGGGAAATCGAAGGCGAGCCCTATGCAAGACTGACATTTACATATACTGATGATGCATATGAAGTAATTGAGTATTATGAAAGAGATGGTGAAACCTGCTATTTTGTAAGGAATGGTTTCTATTCAGGTCTTGTAACGGACAGGGCTTACATCAGTGAAGACCGGGGGTTCGCAGCATTGGTTGAATTGGTAAAAAGCGGTAAAATCCTCGAAGAGATGGAAAATGATTCAGGAGGAAACTGATGGGTTTTTTCAAGGGAAGTTTCAAAACCCTGACTTCATATTCAGCCGGAGTTTTCCTGTTTTCTTTCTTCCTTATAGCTCCGCTTAGCATGGAAAATAACAGGAGTACATGGATTGCCGTGTACTCCCTTGTGTTTTTTGTTTTCACAGTAATATTCTTATATCAGCAAATGAGAAAAATAGGAGAATATGAAAGTGCTCATTCCAGGGAAAAGACATCTCCTTTCAAGGGGCTTTTATATGGTATCGCAGGATTTTCCCCGTATCTGCTTCTTGAGTTATTATATTTTCTAATTTTTCCGAACCTGAACGGCACTGCAGCAAGTATAGTTCATGCGATATTCAGATGCGGGTTCGGGCCGATGTATTTTATTATCAGGATTCTCGGGTACTCATGGTACGCATATGCCTTTTCATCTGTAATAATACCAGTTGTGGCATTTCTTGGTTTTGCATCAGGATTCACTGGGAAAAGCCCGGTCAACCGGAAGATTTTTACGGGTAAAAAGGAACTGGAGGATTTTCTCAATGATTAATATGATTGAATTCGAGGAAATACTCAACAGCTACAATCTGGCAATTCAAAGGAAATTTGAAGAAAAAATGCATGATGTAAGAAATCCTGAGGATTACTCGGCCCTTATGAATGAAGCTCGGTTGGATTGGGAGAAAAAATTGATCCTGGGGAAACTACCAAAAGAACATTTCAGTGATATTAATTCCGGGAACTTTCTTGAATTTTTACAAAAAGCAGCAGTCATATGTGATGAATTCATTCCTGTGTCCCTTGCTGAAAAATTAAACCGGGAAGTTAATCCTTCAAAAATTGCAGAATTGGCTAAAGCCGGTGACTCAATGGAAGTAATGACAGCAGCTATTGAGCTTCTGGGTTTATCCGGAGATGCTTCTTATTCTGATGCATTGGCGGACCTTTTATACAATACAGGGGAATATTCTGATTTGCTGGCCGAAAGAGCAAGGAAGGCTTTGGTTCAACTGGGACCGGAGTCATCTTCTTATATTGAAAAGAGACTGGCGAATATTAAAAAACCCGGCGGAAGTGATTTCCACTTGATCATTGCCCTCATTGAAATAGATGAAGGCAAAAAATCTGAAGCAACTTATTCAATCCTGAGGGATGCCTTTAAAAATACTGATGAAAAAGCCCTTGCGGCCCGTTGCCTGGCAGATTACGGGGATGGAAGGGCAGTTGCTTTGCTTAGAGGATACCTGGCTAAAAACCAGGAGAAAACAGACAAAGACACAGTCCTGGAAATACAAGGCGCGATTTTGAACCTTGGTGGCTCCCTGGAGGGCCTTGGCTAAGGGTTGACCTCTTTTCATTGATTGACACTTATCACCAGTTAATATATAATTTTCTTTGCATCATTTTAATTGGAGGCCGACATGGCATTGCAAAATAAAAAGGTATCAGATGCAGTTATTAAAAGACTCCCGAGGTATTTCCGATATCTTGCGGATTTGAAAGAAAACGGCGTTTTAAGGATATCTTCAAAAGCACTGAGCGAGAAGATGAATCTTACTGCTTCGCAGATAAGACAGGATTTGAGCTGCTTCGGGGGATTCGGCCAGCAGGGATATGGCTACAATGTAGAATCGCTTTATAATGAAATGAAAAAAATCCTTGGTGTAGACCGTGGGTTTCGCACAATAATCGTTGGCGCGGGTAATCTTGGACAGGCTATTGCCAAACATGCCAAGTTCGAGGCAAGAGGTTACTTCGTTAAGGGAATTTTCGACATTGATAAAAAAATAATCGGAACCAATATAAATGGAATAGTAATACGCCATATGGACGAATTGGATGATTTTTGCAGCAAGGAAACCATTGATGTTGCCATACTGACAGTACCGCGTAAAATTACCGCTGAGATAGCAGACCGGATTGTTAACCTTGGAATCAGGGGCATCTGGAATTTCAGTGCCATGGACCTAAGACTTCCTGAGGAAGTTGTAGTTGAAAACGTTCATCTCAGTGACAGCATTATGGTACTGGGATATAAAATTATAAATAATTAACAGGTTAGCAGGAGGAAAGAATGAAGAACTATACCAGTGAAAACATAAGAAACATTACTCTTATGGGACATGGGTCCGCGGGTAAAACCATGTTGGCTGAAGCCATGCTTTTTAATGCAAAGGCTACTGACAGATTCGGCAATGTAATTGATGGAACTACTGTTTGTGACTTTGATGCAGAAGAAATCAAGCGTACTATTTCAATTAACTCGACGGTTGCCCCTTTTGAATGGAAGGGAACCAAGGTTAATATTATTGATACACCGGGTTATTTTGATTTTGCCGGTGAAGTTGTAAGTGCTGCAAGAGCAGTTGAAACCGCTATTATAGTTGTTCCTGCAAAGAATGGCCTGGAAGTTGGTGCTGAAAAATCATGGGATTATGCAGAAGAAGCTAAACTTCGGAAAATGTTCTTTATAAGCAAGATGGATGAAGAAAATGCAGATTACTTCAAGACATATGAAGAATTGGTTGAAAAATTCGGCAAGAAGGTAATTGCTTTTCAATTTCCAATAATTGAGAATGATAAAATGGTCGGTATAGTGGATGTCATTCACCAGAAAGCCAAGCATTTTGAGGGAGATAAGTTTGTAGAAATGCCGGTACCTGATGGATTTGTTGCAAAGGTTGAAGAGCTTAGGGAACCTCTTATGGAGGCTGTTGCAGAAACATCCGAAGAGCTCATGGAAAAGTATTTTGAAGGCGAGAAATTCACTGATAAGGAAATTCACGATGCTTTATTTGTAGGCATTAAAAGAGATGAGATAATACCTGTTTTTTGTGGTTCAGCCATGGATAATGCAGGAATACAGTTGCTTATGGATGCTTTGGTGGAATATGTTCCGGCTCCAACGGAAAGAATTCCTGAAAAAGTTAAGTCCGTTAAAAACGGTGAAGAAATAGAACTGAAAACAACCAAGGATGAAAAGGCAGTTGTATTGGTATTCAAGACGATTGCTGACCCGTTTGTTGGTAAAATATCCATATTCAAGGTAATTTCAGGTGAGGTAAAGGCTGATACATCCCTGTATAACAGCAGAACAGGTAAAAACGAGAAAATATCCAATTTGTTTGTTGTAAGGGGTAAGAAACAGGAAAATGCAACTTCCATTCCTTCAGGTGATATCGGTGCTGTTGCAAAATTGAGTGATACAGTAACAAACGATACCCTTTCTGATCCATCAAGACCGGTGATAGTGGATGAAATTGTATTCCCGAAACCTTCCATTTCCCTGGCTGTTGAAACAGTTGCCAAGGGTGATGAAGATAAAATTGGTTCAGGGCTAACAAGACTCAGAGATGAAGACCCGACATTCAATGTAGAGGTTAATTCAGAAACGCACCAGACTTTGATATCCGGGCTCGGAGAACAGCATCTTGATATTATCGTAAGTAAACTCAAGAGCAAGTTCGGTGTTTCCGTTGAACTTAAGGATCCTATCATTCCTTACAGGGAAACAATCAAAAAGGCTGTACGTGTAGAAGGAAAACACAAGAAACAATCAGGCGGGCATGGACAATACGGTCATGTACATATAGAGTTCTCACCGGGAACTGAAGACGGACTTGAATTTGAAGAAAAAATATTCGGTGGTTCTGTACCGAAACAGTATGTCCCTGCAGTTGAAAAAGGGTTGAAGGACTGTATAGTTCATGGTGTACTTGCGGGATATCCTATGGTCAAGCTTAAGGCAACTTTGGTTGACGGTTCATATCATGCTGTTGACTCAAGTGAAATGGCTTTTAAAATGGCTGCAAGTGTGGCATATAAAAAGCTTACGGAAGCCCAGCCGGTATTACTTGAACCAATTGCACACTGCAAGGTTTCAATACCTGATGATTACATGGGTGATATAATAGGCGACATGAACAAGCGCAGGGGAAGAATTCTGGGAATGAGCCCGGCAGGCAAGGGGCTTCAACTTGTCGAAGCTGATGTTCCTCAGGCTGAAATGTTTAAATATGCCACAGATTTAAGATCAATGACACAGGGCAGGGGAAGTTTTGAATCAGAAATTGTAAGGTATGAAGAGGTTCCTGCAATGCTTGCTCCTAAAATAATTGATGAAGCTCTTCGCAAGGCCGAAGAAAAATAATTACAAAGCGGTGGTAAAACACCGCTTTTTTAATTGGGATTTAATCCGATGGTAATTTTTCAAAACAGTGGAACCTACAGGTAATGTTATGCGTCTTAAAGATATAAAAGAATTAAACGGCACTGGAAAGGTGGAAACCAAATGAAGAAGACAGCATTTATACTTATGACAATTATAATGGTTGCAACTCTGCTGGCAGGTTGCGGCGCTGCAATGACAGAAGAGTCAGTGGATAACGGGTATACCAAATCCGGCGGGCAAAATCTGGATTATGTAGTATACGAAAATTCTGCCGCTGCACCGGCTCCTGTTGCAGACGGAAGCATAGGCTTTAACGAAGAGGGTGAAGGATACTACGAAGAAGGCAGAAAAGCAATCAAAACCGGTGAAGCAAATCTGGAGGTCATAAATTTTCAAGCTGCTTATGATGCCATTAAATCAATGATTGGGGATAATGGTTACATTGAAGAAAGCAATATCTGGAAAACCCCTTCATATTACAACGGTGAACAAATAATGCTGACAAACGGAAATATACGTCTGAGGATCAAACAGGAGTATTTTTCCACTTTTACAGAAGGACTTTCTTCACTTGGCACTGTATTGTCATCAAGGGAATACGAAGATGATATTTCTGATATGTATTATGATACCGAAGCGAGACTGGGATTGCTGAGAGATGAAAAGGAACGTCTCGAACGATATGCTGCTGATGTCGAGGATCCTGAAATATTCTTCGAAACACAAAGCAGGATAACCCAGGTAATATACGAAATGGAAAGTCTTCAGGGTTCATTGAAAAAATGGGACAGCAAGGTTGAGTACTCAACGGTTTCCATAACAATAAATGAAAAGCATCCTGATGAAGCATCAGCCATTTCACGTCCAAAGAATTTCTTTGAAAAAATCTGGGACAACATGAAGGACAGTGTTGGATTTCTTGGTAATGTAGTAATATTCCTGGTTGGTATACTCCCGGTTCTGCTGGTAATTGCAGCAGCGGTGATTATATTGGTTATTATAGTTAAAAAAACAGCGGGAAGAAAAACTCCGCCTAACAAAGAGTAATTCAGATAACTGATTATTAAACGGGGTTTTTACCCCGTTTTTTGTTATAAAAAATTTTCGTTGCCGGTTGAATAAATGACTGAGGGTATATATAATATAGATAGTCAAAGAAGGTCAAACAAGGAAGGGCGGAACCGAAATGGCAAGATTGACTGATGTCATAGAAAGCTTTATCAAGGAAATAATGAATGAAACAGGTGGAGAAGCAGAAATTCAAAGAAATGCACTTGCTACAAGATTCAACTGTGTTCCTTCACAGATAAATTATGTTATCGGCACCAGGTTTACAACTGAACATGGTTATTTTGTAGAAAGCAGGAGAGGCGGCGGCGGACATATAAAGATAAAACAGATAGCTGTCAGCAAACCATATAACAAATTCATGCATCTTATACTCTCTATAGGAGACAGTATTTCAGAGCATGCAGCAACGGCACATATAAATAATTTTGTCGATTATATGCTCATTACCCCAAGGGACGGAATGATTATGAAGGCGGCTATAGGGAGCAAGGCCCTGAAAAACTCACAGACGGGCAACACAGATGCAATACGTGCGGATATATTAAAAAACATGCTTATGAGACTGATAGTATAAAGGAATTAATATGGCAAAAAGCAGAATAAACTATATATGTGAAAACTGCGGGTATGAGTCCAGCGGATGGCTTGGAAAGTGTCCGTCATGCGCGGCATGGAATACTTTTGCAGAACATATCGACGGCCCCATGGAAAAAAAACAGGTTCAATCAATCAAGCTGACCCATCTGGGAGATATTGAGGCAGAATCAGCAATAAGAATTGACACCGGTATCAATGAACTTAATCGTGTCCTCGGAGGTGGACTGGTCAAAGGGTCTATAGTCCTTGTAGGCGGAGACCCGGGTATTGGTAAATCGACAATCCTGCTTCAGCTGTGCAAGGAAGCTGAAACAGAAGACATAATATATGTTTCAGGTGAAGAAAGCCTGGGGCAGATAAGTATAAGGGCCAATAGACTGGGAGTTAAACCTGATGGTTTGAGGCTTGCTTCAGAAACGGACCTGGATGCCATAGTATCATGCCTGCAGGTAGAGAAACCCTCAATTGCAGTAATAGACTCAATACAGACCGTGTACAGTTCGGGACTCCAGTCTGTTCCGGGAAGCGTATCCCAGATAAGGAATTCAACCCTTGCATTCATGGAAATAGCAAAGAAATATAACATTGCAATTTTTTTAGTCGGACATGTTACAAAGGAAGGCAGTCTGGCCGGCCCCAGGGTCCTTGAACACATGGTTGATACAGTCTTATATTTTGAAGGGGACAGAAGCAATAATTTCAGGATTCTCCGTTCTGTCAAAAATAGATTCGGTTCAACAAATGAAATCGGTGTTTTCAGGATGAATAATTCAGGGCTGGAAGAAGTTATGAATCCTTCTGAGTTCCTGCTTTCCGGTAGAAATAAAGGTGCTGCAGGTTCGTGTATAATACCTGCTATAGAAGGAAGCAGACCCATGCTTGTGGAGATACAGGCATTGGTAAGACATACACCGATGCCTGTCCCGAGGAGACTGGCGACCGGTATAGACCAGAAGAGAGCAACCATGATAGTTGGTGTCCTTGAGAAAGTTGTTGGTTATAAGATAGATAATTGTGATATATATATGAATGCAGCAGGTGGAATCAAGGTTGTGGAACCGGCTTGTGACCTTGCCCTTGCCTGTGCAATAGCATCAAGCTACAAGGCAAAATCACTTGACCCGGCAACAGTTGTCATGGGAGAAATCGGTCTCACCGGTGAAGTCCGGGGCGTTTCCGGAATTGAAAAGAGGATCAAAGAAGCGGAAAAGATGGGATTTGATTTTGCTGTGGTTCCTATAGAAAATGCAAAGGCGGCCTCGGAAGCTGCGACAGAAATTGAAATTCTGGCAGTAAAAGATGCTGCCGGTGCAATAAAAATGGTAATGAGATAGTTTGAAAGGGGATTAAGATGAAAAAATCAAGTATTAAGGTATTGGCTGTCCTGGTAATGGCAATCATGGTAATGGCTGCCATGGCAGGCTGCGGAGGAAATGTTGGGGAAGACCTTGCTATGGATCTTGGAGAAGGCCTTGCTGAGGATATAACAGGAGGTGAAATTTCATCCGATAATAAATGGCCGGATGAAATGCCGTCAAATGTACCTGAAATGAAAGATGGTGTTATAGTAAATTCAACAGCCATTTTGATCGGGGGGAAAAAGAATATTTCCATATCCATGGAAGATGTTTCTGAAAATGATTTTACTGATTATGCAGCGGATGTTGAGGCAGCGGGCTTCAATGTAATAGTAAGTGCACAATCAGGTGGAATTGATTCAAGGACCTTCGGTCAAGGTGAGAATGCCTTATCCTTGCAATATGCTTCCAAATCAGAGGAATTGGTAATAAGTTACACCGGTAATTAATCAAAAGGCCACCTTCGGGTGGCCTTTTTCTGATTTAGTATTTATTGTTAATCTATTTTATATAGGAATCCGCTTTGAATATATTAACAATTTTTCCAAGGATTCCAAGTGCAGTAGCAACCAGTATTATTATCAGTATTATATCTATTGAATAATTGAAGAATTCTGCAAGAGGTGTTAAAGTATCTGCAACTTCCCGGGTTGAATGAGCAATGATTTTTTCCATATCTATTAACTCAGGCCCTTTGATCATAGCTGCAAGGACTGCAATGTTTAAAAATGCCATAATGATATCAAATATTCTAAGGGGAAGTGTCCATCTGAGTTTGATCAAAAGAGATATATGGAAGACCAGTGACACTGCCCAGACAATGTTCCAAAGGGGAAGGAATGTTTTCAATGCCTGGTCTGAAAACAAAGGTACAAATTCCCATCCTGAGCCATTTTGGGGAGTGTAATAAATACCTATTTTATGGGGAAACATATTGAATAAAACAATTACAATAATGGTAAAGCATATACCTGCTATAGGTTCAGCAAGTGAAACCTTCTGCCTTTTCGTAGGCACAGGCGGAAGGTCTGAAGGTGACCATTTTCCATCCTTGGCAGCTTCTTTTTTATGTTTGTCAAGCTGTGGTTTGATTTTATAACCCGGTACCTTGTGTTCAATCAAAGCAAATATTATAGTGTTTATTCCGACCACTGCAGCTATTGCGAAAAGCATACTTGGGATTAATTCGACAAATCCCATAAGAAACCTTCCGAGGGTTATACCCGGGATAAAGATCCCTACAAGAAAACTAACTGCAAGACCAAGGCAAACAGCACCGCATATTATCAAAGTGAGAGGGAAATATATTTGAAGCAATTCAGGGCTTATAAGTCTGTCACTCATCCAGGTATAGCCGGAAGCCACCTTCAATGGGTTGCCTAACTTGGTTAGAACATCAGAGATTTCTTCCTCCGAATAGACTTCCTTCTTACCGTATCTTGCCTCAAGCGTATCGTAAATGGAAGATTCAAGTTCCTTTCCGATATCATCCCTTTTTTTTGACGGCAGCCATTTTACAACAGCGTATACATATCTTTTTATCAAATCCATTTTCTTCCTCCTTACTTCTCCAACATGTTACTGACTGATTTTGAAATTCTGTTCCATTCAACCGTTAGTCGGCTGAACAGCTCTTTTCCTTCATCACTTATTGAATAATATTTTCTCGGTCGGTTTCCCTCAACAGACCATTCACTTGTCAGGATATCCTGTTCTTCTAATCTCCTTAGCAGGGGATATAGGGTATTTTGGTCTATTTCTATTCCCCCTGCAGCAAGAAGCTGTACCAGCTCATATCCGTATTGAGGGTTCTTCAGCTGACTGAGGACACATATCAATAAAGTACCTCTGCGAATTTCCAATACTGCATTTTCATATTTTTTATCTATTTCACTCATATTAGAACCCTTTCCGAGGCCATTATACTGTATGACACACAGTAATGTCAATAGAATATAATAATAAAATAAAAATAATTATTATGCTAAGATGTACTATATTTCAGTGCATTGATAAAAGGCTATATTTTGACATGACAGGCTGTCTGAGGTATAATTACACTAATGGAAACGGAGGTTGCCATGTACAAAATAGGTGATAAGATCGTGTATCCGATGCATGGTGCCGGTGAAATCGTAGGGCTCGAAGACAAAGAAATTTTTGGAAAAGTCAACAGCTATTATATTCTTGATATGCCTATCGGAGGCATGAAGGTATCTCTTCCTGTTGATTCAGTTGAAACTATTGGAGTCAGAAGAATCATTTCGAATAATGAAGCAGATGAACTTCTTGAAGAATTTTCTAATTATGAAATTGAGGAAACGACCAACTGGAATAAACGATATAGGGAAAACATGGAAAAAATTAAAAGCGGATCCATCAAAAGCGTTGCTCACGTTGTAAAGACGCTTATGGTAAGGGATCTGGACAAAGGTCTGTCAACAGGTGAAAGAAAAATGCTTTCCAGTGCCAAACAGATATTGTTGAGCGAATTGATTTTGGTCAAGGATATCAGTGCGGACAAGGCAGAAACCCTTATTACTGAAAGAGTCAATAATTGAGGAGATAAACTTATTGGGAAAGGTACTTCGTATTGTATTTGGGGCAATAGGTGTTGTAACAGGATTTACAATAGCAAATACGCTTGTTGTACCCTTGTTACCGGAAGGTATGAACCTGATCAGAATAGTGACATATGTAGTAATGTGCCTGCTTTTGGGATCACTTTTATTTTACCTTACAGGTAAGCTGTTCAATTTCTTCATAGGTTTTTTCGGGAAGGCGGAGTCTTCTGTTTCGGAAATTTCATTTTTTGAAATTGCCATAGGGACAGTTGGCTTTATAGTCGGCCTGATCATTGCAAATCTCATTTCTATACCTATAAGTAAGATAGAAGTCATAGGCAATACAATTGCTATAATGCTGAATATTTTATTCGGGCTTGGTGGAATGTATTTTGCCATAAGTAAAAAGGATGAAATTTCCTTTGATTCCTTCAGAAAAAGAAAAGTCGGTGAAGGCAGTAAAGTCCTGGATTCCTGCGTTTTGATAGACGGCAGGATAATAGAGGTAATACAAAGCGGTTTTCTTGACGGAAGGATTGTAATTCCTCAATTCATAGTCATGGAACTTCAAACCATGGCGGACAGCTCTGATTCTGCCAAAAGAACAAAAGGCAAAAGAGGGCTGGATATACTTGAGACATTAGTGAAGAATTATGAGTATGCAGAAGTTGTCTCGACGGATTTCGATGAAACGGGTCAGGAGACAGATGTCAAACTTCTGAAATTCAGTGAGAAGAAAAAGTGCAGGATAATAACAACCGATTATAATCTTAACAAGGTAGCGGCAGTAACAGGTATCGGGGTCATGAACCTCAATGAACTTGCAAGGGCTGTCAAAAAATTGGCATATCCTGGAGAAAAGCTCTCATTGCTTATCAGCAGGGAAGGCAAGGAAAATGGTCAGGGAGTCGGATACCTGGAAGATGGTGCCATGGTAATCGTTGAAAACGGAAAGAACTATATTGGAAAGGAAAAGGAAGTTACAGTCACCAGTGTCACACAGACAACTGCAGGGCGTTTGATTTTTTCCAGAGTAGAATAATGTTTGTTTCAGCGGTCATAGCAGCGGGAGGCAGTTCAACAAGAATGGATGGGAGCAATAAACTGCTTCATGAAATCGGCGGTAAACCGATTCTCGTCAGGACGATTGAAGTTTTTCTGAAATCCGACAAAATAAATGAGATAGTTGTTGTAGTATCCGAAGAGGCAAGAAAAGCTTATGCGGATATTTTGCATAAGGCCGGTATCATTGAATCAGTTGTACTTGCCGATGGTGGAAAAACCAGAATGGAATCAGTACGACTCGGACTCCACTCTGTTTCTGAAGATGCGGATATGGTTTTGATACATGATGCAGCAAGACCATTTGTTACTGAAAAATTAATAGAAGATTGCATCAGTGCAACCCTGGAACACGGGGCGGCCTGTGCTGCGGTTCCGATAACAGATACAATAAAGAAATCAGATTCAAAAGGCTTCGTAAAGAGAACCATTCACAGGAAAAATCTGTTTCAGGTTCAGACACCTCAGGCCTTTATGTACAGGGACATTAAAAAACTTCATAATAAAGCCGCCTTCAGGGGACTGAAAGTTACGGATGATGCTGCCATTGCTGAATATTTTGGGTTTGAAGTATTCCTGGTGGAGTCTGACTATTCTAATATAAAGATTACTACAAAAACTGACTTGCTGTTAGCCGAGGTTCTTGTTCTCGACAGTGATGATGCAGGTACACATGATACCCTTGCCACGACCGAATAAGGTCAGTTCTTCACCGGTATGAGCTGTTAAACCAACACTGCTGATGTCTATGGCGAGGAGATCGGCGATATTTGCCCTGATTTCATCAATGTACTTTTCCAATTTCGGAGTGAGGCATTCCACAGAGAATGATGCGTGTATTATCCGGTAATTCTGCAGATATTTCAATGCTTCCTTAACATACATACTGCTGTCTGTAATATTGTCCTTGATACACATTTCATCTGCGATTGTGCCTAGAATATTTACACCTGTAATGCCGGAAACAGCATTGGTCAATGCATGCAGAATAACATCTGCATCACTGTTACCCTTGAGCGGTTGGCCGCCCATAATGTTTACACCACCCAGCAAAAGGGGTTTTCCCAGTTTTTGTGTAAAAGCATGACTGTCCTGTCCGATTGCACATTTCATTGAAACACCTCAAAATATTGATATATATATTTTAGCTCTTATTACATCATTTTACAAATTCGATACTGTCTTTTATGGTCGGTATGATATAATTGTCAACTGAGAAACCAAGGAGATAAAGATGATTCATCTATTTAAACAAAACGGATTCAACATATGCCTGGATGTCAACAGCGGAGCAATACATGTGCCTGATGATTATGTTTTTGAAATACTTTCAGGATGTGAAAATATTGAGGATTATAAAGCAACCAGAAGAGCGGTTTATGATATCTCAGATGACAAAACCAAACAAGTCTATGATGAAATTGACGGTTTGATTGAAGCAGGCAGCTTGTTTTCAACTATCGACATCCCGGAAAAAACCGAATCAATTGAAAAGATAGAGCTCAAGGCATTGTGTCTGCACATGGCACATACATGTAACCTCCGGTGTTCATACTGCTTTGCCGGTGACGGTGAGTATTCGGGCGGAACAAAACTAATGCCCTTTGATATAGCCAAAAAAGCTGTTGCCCTTCTTCTGCAAATGTCCGTAAAAAGAAAAATGTTGAGATAGATTTTTTCGGTGGTGAACCGATGCTGAACTTTGATGTGGTTAAAGAGACTGTAGAATATGCAAGGTCGGTTCAGGAAAAATATAACAAGGAAGTTCATTTCACCATAACTACAAACGGCACTATACTGGATGAGGATTCACTTAAGTTTATAAATGAAAACATGGATAATATTGTTCTTAGCATAGACGGAAGGAAAGAAACCCATGACAGGTTGAGGGTTTATGCTGATGGCTCCGGATCATATGATAAGGTTCTTCCAAACATAAAGAAAATAGTTGAAGGCAGAAATGGCAAGTCATATTTTGTCAGGGGGACCTATACTGCGAATAACCTTGATTTTCATAATGATATTGAGCATCTTGCAGGACTTGGTTTTACAGACATATCAATAGAACCTGTAACCGGCGGCGATTATGAACTTACAGATGAGCAGGTTGAAGCAGCCATGGATGAATATGAACTTTTCTCTAAAAGATATGCAGTACAAAAAGACTATACCTTTTATCACTTCAACATTGATTTATACCACAGTCCTTGTATATACAAAAGGCTGAATGCCTGCGGAGCAGGGTTTGAGTATGGGGCAATAACACCTGACGGGGAAGTTTTTGCATGCCATAGGCTGGCAGGTGTGCCGGAGTTCAGGATGGGCGATGTTCATGAAGGGATTTTTGATTTGAATCTGGCAAAAAGAATGAAAGCAAACAATGTAAATGCCATTGATGACTGCAGTGAGTGCTGGGCAAAATATTTTTGTTCAGGCGGTTGTCCGGCAACTTCTTTTTTTACAAACCAAAGAATTGATAAGCCTGACAGGAATGCATGCAGATTGCAAAGGAAAAGAATTGAATGTGCCATGGCGGTTGAAGTGCAAAGGGCAATGGAGGACTGAATGAAACATCTGCTGGCTGATAAAGAACTATTTGTTCTTGATATGGACGGAACCTTTTATCTTGAAGACAAACCCATTGAAGGTGCAATGGAATTTCTGGATGTTCTGAAAAAAAGCAACAGAAAATTTTTATTTTTTACAAATAACTCATCAAAATCAATATCGGATTATATAAAAAAACTCACAGGCATGGGTGTTGAGGCAGATGAAAGCAATATATATTCTTCCGGTTCGGTCACCATTGATTATTTGAAAAAATATAGAAGCAACAGCAAAGTATACCTGATTGGAACCAAAAGCCTTCGTGAAGGATTTTTGAATGATGGAATACAACTTACGGAGGAAGAGCCGGATATAGTTGTTCTGGGGTTTGATACAGACCTTACTTATGAAAAAATCTTCAAAGGATGTACATTCATAAGAGAAGGAGCAGAATTCATTGCTACCCACCCTGATCTGAACTGTCCAATTAAGGGCGGAATGATGCCTGATACAGGTTCGTTCATAAAGATGTTTGCTTCATCTACAGGAGTTGAACCTGAAATTATGGGGAAACCATTTTCCCATACGGTGGAAACCATAGAAACTGCTACTGGTATAAAACGCGACAAGATGGTCTTTGTCGGTGACAGACTTGAAACTGACATTGCAATAGGTATAAATAACGGGGCAACTGCTGTGCTGGTAATGACCGGAGCGACAAGCATGGATATTTTGGAAAAATCAGCCGTGCAGCCTACATTCCATGTTCCTTCCATAGCTTCACTTATAGACATGGTTTGATAGAAATTTGTACTCCTGCAAATGAATCGGGCTGTTGCTGTGTTATCATATATGTAAGAAAGGAATGATTCGGATATGGAAAACATCTATGAAAAAAGTGTTGTTAAACCCAAAACTGCTGTTGATAATATAATTACTCTTGCGGCTGTACTGGTTACATTGGGATTAATCATATTTTCTATAATATGGGAACCTCTTCGGTTATATGCAATCGCAATAGGTATTGTTGCAGCCATAGCTTCCTGGCGTATAATCACCGACAGAAACATCGAATTTGAATATACTCTGGCCGGAGATTCCTTTTCCCTTGATAAAATCATGAACAAGCGCAGAAGAAAAAGAATATTGAACTGCGACCTAAGTGATTTTGATATCATTGCACCGGTTCAATCAAGGTATTATGAAGAAAACAAAGACAATTATGCAAAAAAAATCGTTTCAGTATCAGCAGATGCACCGGATGATGAATTCTTTGGTATAGTTGAATACAAAGGTAAAAGAACCCTTGTTATATTTGAGGCTGACGACAGAACCAGAGTTCATCTGAAAAAGTTCCTTGACCAAAATTATAAGGGATGAACCCTTGAGGGATAACCCATGATAAAAAAAATTCTTTTCGCTGCTATAATAGTTCTTTATGTGGCTTTGTCTGTATTGGCTGCTTTTGTAGGTGTGGAAAAAATACTTGATAAATACAGTCCTTCGGATGAAATTGTTCCTTTCTTCAATTATGGTGAAACCGGATTGATCATTGAGGACAAATTGATTGAGGGTCAATCTCAGCCAATAATCAGGGATGGAGAAATATTACTGCCATTTGACACAGTTAAGGAGTATATAGATCCAACAGTATTCAAAGACAATGAAGGGCGGGTTGTAACGGTTACATCTGAGGACCGGGTCATCCGCATGTATAGTCTTGAGATGGAAGCCTATGTAAACATGGAACCGATTATTCTCGATTTTACATCACGATTCATTGATGATGTACTCTATTTACCTGTGGTAACATTCAGTGAAATATTTGAAATTGATGTTTCATATATTGAAGAATCTGATGCTGTCATCATTGACTTCTGGAAAAATTATGTCAACATGGGTTTTGTAAGCCCATATGTTACAATTTCCAATGAGGATGAAGGTTCATCTGTTACCAGGAATAAAAAGATTTCCGACGGAGTTGCTATAAGAAGGGAACCCTCATTGAAATCACCTTTATACAGAAAAATAGGTGAAGACGGAGAGGAAGTAACTGTATACAATATTGATGGAAACTGGGCCAGGATCCGTACTTTTGAAGGTATAATCGGTTACGTTGAGACGCGTTTTCTGGAATCTGCAGTCCGGTCAAATGATGTTACCATAGATTTAGTCAGAAGAATTGCAGGAGAGCCTGAAAGAATAGTTTTAGCCTGGCAGTACATATATAAAACTACTCCTCCGATTGAAGAATTCATTTCGCATGAAGAAATCACTGTTTATTCACCGACCTGGTTTACAGTTATTGATGCTGAGGGAAACATTGAGAATAAGGCAGATACCCCTTATGTAAACATGGTAAAAGAACTTGATTCTGCAATTTGGCCTCTTGTTAACAACACATTCAATGACATAGAAATGACATCAGCAGTTTTGAATAATCCTATTGCCAGAGACAACATAATCCGTCAGTTGATGGCATATGCACAACTCTACCGGCTTGACGGTTTCAATATTGATTTTGAGAATATATATCTTAAAGACAAGGATGTCTATACTCAATTCATAAGGGAGATAATGCCATATGCACGTGAGATGGGTCTTGTCGTAACGGTTGATGTGGGAGTCCCCGGCGGCAGTGACAATTATTCCTTGTGTTATGACCATGGTGAATTATCGAGGACAGCTGATTATATAATGGTTATGACCTATGACCAGCACTGGGCTTCGTCTCCGGTTGCCGGTTCCCAGGCTCAGCTGTCATGGGTTGAGGAAATGATTGATTTGACATTGGAAACAGTAAAACCCGAAAAATTGATTCTGGGTATTCCGTTTTATACAAGGATATGGCAGGAAACTGATGGCAAAGTCCGCAACATTACTACACCCGGGATGGACCAAACGGCAGAGATAATTGGAAAAAAAGAAGCCTATGTTAAATGGGATGAAGAAAGCGGCCAGTACTATGCATCTTATTATGAGGATGGTTCCACTTATAAAATGTGGATTGAAGATGCGGTTAGTGTCGGCTTGAAGGCTGAACTGTCCCTGGAATACGGGCTGAGAGGCGTGGCTGTATGGCAGCTTCCGCTGGGGAATGATTCAGCATGGGAGAGCATTGGCCGGGCGCTTGATGGGAAAGGAGTCGAATGAACATGTCTTTTGAATTGCAATCTGTAATAAAAATCCTCATGGCACTGGTATGCGGTGGATTGATAGGATATGAAAGGGAGTATAAAAATCGTCCTGCCGGTCTTCGTACCCACATACTGGTATGTGTAGGTGCCGCTCTTGTCATGGTTGTTGCCCAGTACATGTACAACAATGATCCCGGAGGAAGAATAGATACCACCAGGCTTGGAGCGCAGGTAATAAGCTGTATATGTTTTCTGGGAGCCGGGACTATAATAAGGGAAAGATTCGGTGTCAAGGGTTTGACAACAGCAGCATCACTATGGGCGGTGGCATGCATCGGAATAGCTGTTGGATCCGGATATTATTTAATTGCCGGTTTAACGACTCTAGTCATTATTGTAAGTTTGATTTTATTCAGGAAACTTGAAAAGGTTATGAAAATAAAATCTGAAAAAGCCAAGGTCAAGGTTACTGCTGCAATAACAGAAAATATTGATTTATCAATCCGGGAGACACTTGAAGAATGCGGATACACGGTTAACGGAATGAAATTCAATAAAAGCAATGACGGTAAACAGGTATCATTCTCCATTGATGTTTCAATGGCAGACGAAAATTCCTGGACCTTGGTTTCAAAGAAGTTTTATGATAACAGCAGCATATACAAGGCGGAAATAGAATATTGATTCATTTTCTTGTGCTATAATGTAATACAGCTCATTTCAGGGAGGTAATAAATTGACTGATGCAATATTAACGGAAGTTATAGAAGAGGCTGTAAAACAGCTTTCAAAAGGCGGTGCATTTCTAACAACGGCAACTGACGGGGAAAAAAATACTATGACAATCAGTTGGGCAGCCATGGGTAGGATATGGAACAAGCCGGTGGTTATTGTTGCTGTCAGATATTCCAGATACAGCTACAGATTCATAGATGAATCCGGTGAATTTACAGTAAGTTTTCCTGCTTCAGGCCAGCTTTCAGAGGAACTTCTGCTGTGCGGAACAAAGTCAGGCAGGGATATAGATAAATTCAACGAATGTGGATTTGAGGCAGTTGAAAGTGCAACTGTTTCAGCCCCAATGATTGATAAATGCCGTATACATATTGAATGTAAGGTGATTTACAAGCAGGCAATGGAACCCGGAAATCTGGACGAAAAAATTAAAAACACATTTTACAGACCCGGCAATGATTATCATGTCTTGTATTATGGAGAAGTTACAGCCTGTCATATCGGCAGTTGACGGAGGCGGCAATGGGGAAAGTAAATGTAGGTATTATATTCGGAGGCGTTTCCACTGAGCATGAAGTGTCCAGATGGTCAGCTGTCCATGTATTGAAATCACTTGATAAGAACAGGTATCAATTTACATTGTTTGAAATAACCAAGACCGGAGAATTATATCGCTGTAATAACGACGGGATTGACATTGAAAGTTTGTGCAGTGAACTTATAAAAGTCAATAATTCCATCCCAAGGACAAGGGAGATTTTCTCGATTGACCTGGTGAAAAAGTACTCCCTGGATGTTATTTTCCCTGTTATTCACGGAACTGGTGGAGAAGATGGTGTTTTACAGGGAATTCTGGAACTATTTGAAATCCCCTATGTAGGTGCTGGAGTTGCAGGCTCAGCAGTTGCTTTTGACAAGGTATTTACCAAGGAGATACTGGCGGCGGGAGAAATCAATCAGGCAGCATATGTGGTTTTTACCTCAGACGAAATAACCGGTGATATAACTGATAAAATAAAAGATGCAGAAGAAAAACTGGGATATCCTATATTTGTCAAACCGGCAAACGGCGGATCATCAGTCGGTATTTTCAAAGCAAAGAACCGGAATGCATTGATTGATGCCATTAACAAGGCAGCCCGATATGACAGAAAGATTATACTTGAGGAGTCAATCAGCGGCCGCGAATTGGAATGTGCGGTTATAGGAGGATATTCTTCAGTCACAGCCCTTGGAGTCGGGGAAGTAATACCATGCAATGAGTTTTACGACTATAAGGCTAAATATATCGACGATGCATCAAAGGTTTTGGTCCCGGCACAGATTTCAGAAGAAATAAGGGATTCTGTCATGGATTCGGCTGTGAAGGCTTTCAAGGCACTTGATTCCCATGGTCTGGCAAGAGTTGATTTTTTCATGGATGAAGAGGGCGCAGTTTATCTCAATGAAATAAACACCATGCCCGGCTTTACTCGCATAAGCATGTTTCCAAAGCTCTGGAGACACAATGGCGGCAGTGACAGTGAACTCATCGATGCATTGATTGAACTGGCATTTGACAGAAAGAATAAATATAAATTTCTTAAGGAATATACTGAGAATGAGTGACATTGAGAAAAACCCCATTGGAATATTTGATTCAGGTCTCGGAGGGCTTACAGTTCTCAGAGAAATTATCAAGTTGCTTCCAAAAGAAGATTTCATATACTTCGGTGACAGCAAAAGAGCTCCGTATGGTACAAAATCAAGGGAAACAATAACCAATTTTGCATTTCAGGATGTAAGATTTCTCTTGAGTCAGGGGGTTAAAGCCCTGGTTGTTGCCTGCAATACAATAAGCTCTAATTCAATTGATGAAATAAGGGAAAGCTTCGATGTACCCGTCGTGGAAGTAATCGGTCCCGGTTCAAGGACGGGCGCTTTGGCAACCAGGAATGGCAGGGTGGCTGTAATTGGTACCCAGGCAACGGTGTCCAGCGGGGCATACATGCGAAAATTGCATGAAATAAACAATGAAATCAAGGTTATTCAAAAAAGCTGTCCTCTCTTTGTTCCCATTGTTGAAGAAGGCCGGCATATGTGGAACAGCGATATTGCACGCCTTGCTGCAGAGATGTATCTTGAAGAGATCCTTGATTCCGGATCAGATGTCCTGATACTTGGGTGCACCCATTATCCTCTATTGAAGGATACTTTGGAAAAGGTAATCAACAACAGGATGGTAATAGTGGATTCAGCCGGAAGTACAGCGGTTGAACTATCATCAATGTTTCGGGAAGATGATGCAAAAGATGCTGGAAAAGGCAAGATCAGTATTTTTACCAGTGACAGCAGGGAGAAGTTCATTCCGATGAGCAGAGCTATACTTGGAAACAGGGACTTTACAGTAGAACAGGTTAACATTGAAAAATATTGATTCCCATTGTAAAATACTGAAAAGCCGGGAAAGTGAAATATGAAAAAAGTTATTGTGTCCGTACGTGGTAAAGGTGGCCTTGAAGACGGGGATTCCACTGAACTTCTTACGGAAGGAAAATTTTATAAAGATAATGATGTTTACTGTATTTCTTATGAAGAGACAGGTATGACCGGTATGGAAGGAACCACCACTACGGTCAGAGCTGAAAAAAACAGGGTGTCGCTTCAAAGAAAGGGAACGGTGGCATCAGAATTTATTTTTGAGGAAGGCAAGAAAAATGTTTCTCATTATGCAACTGAATATGGAGTATTTACAGTTGGTGTCACGGCGGAAAAGGTAAATGTATCCATAAATGACTCGGGAGGACTAATATCAGTTGTGTTCAGTCTTGATTTTCTTGGGAATCCTGCAGTCAGAAACGAATTTATTTTAACGGTTAGAGAGGTTGGCAATGAAAGACATAATTAATTTAATAAAGGGACAGGCTGAAAATGTAATCGCAGAGGCGGTAAAAAAAGCCATCTCTGCAGGACAGCTTCCTGATACTGATATCCCTGAAATAGGAATTGAAAAACCAAGGGAAAGCAACCATGGTGATTTATCTACCAATATTGCCATGACAGCAGCCAGGGTATTTAAAAAATCGCCGAGGGAAATTGCCTCCTTTATAGTAGAAAATGCAGATTGCAGTGATACATATATTGAAAGATTTGAAATAGCCGGTCCCGGCTTCATTAATTTGTTTTTAAAAGACCAATGGTTATATGATGCATTGAAGATAGTCCACGAATCCGGTGATGACTACGGCAGTCTTGATTATGGCAAAGGCGAAAAGGTAATGGTTGAATATGTAAGTGCCAATCCGACCGGACCACTTCATATGGGCAATGCCAGAGGTGGTGCCTTGGGAGATTGCATAGCAAGTGTGCTTCAAAAAGCAGGTTATGATGTTACCCGGGAATATTATGTAAATGATGCAGGGAACCAGATTACTAAATTTGCACTGTCCCTTGAACTTAGGTATCTGCAGGAAATGAATGGTGAAGACTCCGTTTTATTTCCTGAGGACTGTTATCAGGGTGATGATATAAGGGACCATGCTAAGGCATATATCGCTGAAGGCAAGGAAGATTTGACATGCAGGGATTCTGAATACAGGCAAAAGGTACTCAAAGACTATGCACTGCCGCGAAACATTGAGCGCATCAAAGAGGGACTTGGAAGGTACGGAATCGAGTACGATGTATGGTTTTCAGAGCAATCGCTTTATGATTCCGGCGAACTGGAATCCACCCTTGAAATGCTTAAGGAAAACGGCAGCACATTGGATTATGACGGAGCAACATGGCTCAAGGGGAGCATCATGGAAAGTGACAAGGATGAAGTTCTTATCAAGTCGGATGGCTCCAGGACTTATTTTGCGTCGGACCTTGCATACCACCTTAATAAATTTAAAATACGGAAATTCGACAGGGTAATAAATCTTCTGGGTACAGATCACCATGCCCATGCCAACAGGATGAAGAATGCCATGTCAGCCCTGGAAATTGACCGGGATAAACTGGATCTGGTATTGTTTCAGCTGGTGCGTCTGCTAAGGGGTGGAGAAACGGTAAGGATGTCAAAAAGAACGGGAAAAGCAGTATCCCTTGATGACTTGCTTGATGAAACCGGCAGGGATGCAGCAAGGTTTTTCTTCAACATGAAGACAGCTGGAAGTCATCTTGACTTCGACCTTGACCTTGCTGTCAGTCAGTCCAACGAAAACCCGGTTTTCTATGTTCAATATGCCCATGCCAGGATCTGCAGTATGCTGCGTATACTGGAAGCTGAAGGCATTGAAACCGAATTTCGCGAATTACCGGATATCAGTTTACTGAATAAGGATGAAGAAAAGACACTTATCGCAATTCTTGCAGAATATCCGGGGGAAATTCTACAGGCAGCTAAAACGCTGGAACCTGCCAGGTTGACCAGATATGTAATTGATGTTGCATCAGCGTTTCATAGTTTTTACAATGCCTGCAGGGTAAAGGGAGAAGAAGAAAACCTTATGAAGGCAAGGATTTTATTGGTAAGGGCTACCGTTTCTGTAATAAGGAACGTGCTGGAACTCATCAAGATCAATGCTCCGGAGAAAATGTAAGGTTCTTTGGAAAGGATCACATGAAAAAGAAATTTTTAAAGGCAATTATATTTATTCTGCCACTTGTAATAATTGCAACAATACCTCTGGTTTCTGCATACGAAAAAGGCGGAGGCCTGTTGTCAAGGTACATTGATTTCATAGATGACAAATCACCACTGGCAATTGACAGGGCCAACCTTGAGATAAATTTAATAGACGGTATGCTTTCGGGAACAGATAAATATTCATATTATCTGGGCAACAGCGAGTATGAAAGTTTTGTAAATGAATATCAGGATGCCAGTTTTGTCGGAATAGGCATTTCAATGCTTGAAGATGAAAAAGGTGCATATATAGTAAATGTATTCATGAATTCACCTGCTCAGAGAGCCGGACTGAAAACAGGGGATGTCATCGTGTCTGCAGGGGGATATAATCTTGCAGGCATGCAGCTTCAGGACATAGCCGGTCTGATAAAAGGTCCGGAAAATACCAGTGTGGTCATAGGAGTTCTTCGTCAGGGAGAAGGTGAACCCGAGAATATTTCGGTTTTAAGAGCCAAAGTTGAAATAACAACCGTGGACTATACCATCTATAAAGAAGCAGCATATATAAGGATTACAGGGTTCACAAGCCAGACAGGCGTTGAATTCCAGAAGGTGCTGGAAAAGGTAGACAAAGCAGGTATAGGCAATTTGATACTTGATATAAGAGACAACGGCGGCGGAGCCGTGAGCGGCTGTACAAGCGTTGCTGCTTCTCTGTTGGAGAATGTTGATATTGTAAAACTTGATTTCAGGTTTTCAGGATTCATTGATTATCTTTACAAAGCCTATGAAAATGAAAGAGATTATGAAATTGCCGTGCTGGTCAATGGTAATTCTGCCTCTGCATCAGAAATACTTGCTGCCGCAATCCAGGATAACGGAAAAGGAATCCTGGTCGGTGAAAGAACATTCGGTAAAAGTCTGGTTCAGATTACGGTACCTGTGCTTGATATGAATGCTTACGAAAAGTATTCATATAAAACAGGTTATACAAATATGTTTTTAGTTACCAGGATGCTTACAATGCAGGGTGTGGAAACTGCTGATGATGAATGGATTGGAGCTTTGAAACTGACGGTGGGTGAGTATCTTACCCCCAATGGGAAGTCCATCAACAACAAGGGTATTTCACCTGATTATGCAATTGAATACAATGGACCGATCCATTTCGATGTAACAACAGATAATATGCTTTGGATCTATGCAAAGTATGATGTGGGAATGGTTTCAGAGGAAATCAGGAAAGCCAAGCAAATACTCAGTGAAACGGGATTTTATTCCGGCGAAATCAATGGGCAATATGATGTGGAAACCGCCAAAGCGGTAGCATCATTCCAGGCTGCTGAGGGGTTGTACCCATACGGTGTATTGGATTTTACAACACAACAGGCGCTGAACAACAGATTAAAAATGGTTGAGGCTTATAAAGATGCACAGCTGGAACTTGCCTATATAAAACTTATGGAAGGCGGTAACGAATGATGAAAAAGAAATTTATCGCTAAAACTGCATATGTTCTAATGCTATGTCTGGCAATCAGTTCCGTGGCTTTTACATCATCAGTAGATGTCTACGAGCAATACTACCAGGGTCTTTTTGAAACAATAGATATGTTGTATTACAGGGACCTTGGATTCAATAATATTCAGGGAACAGCCTTGAATGGTGTTATGGAAAACCTGAATGAATATTCATGTTTTGTTCTGAATGACAATGATAATCCGATAAATTCCGGTGCCGGAGTCTTCCTCGAAAAAATACGGAACGGCTTGCGGGTGGTATCAGTTTTGCCTGATACAACTGCATCAGCGGCAGGTATCAAGTCAGGCGATGTCATAACATTAATTGATAAAATGAGCACATCAGTAATGAGTGAAGATGCCTTTAATTATTATATAAGCAGCAACGGTTCTGCTTTAATCAATTACATTGATATGGAAACCGGTTTTACAAAATCCACTGTGCTTGAAGCAGACACAACCGGCGGGAGAGATGTGGAATTCGTTTATCTGGATGGCGCAGGTTATATAAGGATAAACAGTTTCTCTGAATTTGCCACAGCAAGATTCAAAGGAATACTGGAATCAATGAAAACCCTTGGGAATACAAGACTGATTCTGGATCTTCGAAGTCTATATTCCATGAATATTGAAGATGCAGCTAAAATTGCAGACAGTCTCGTTTCACGCGGAACAATTGCCGAAGTGAAGGGGAAAACATACAATGCAGCAACAAAGGTCGTCGATTTTGAAATAGCTGTTCTGATTGATGAAAATACTGTTGGAGCAGCTGAGGCGATTGCAATGGCGGTTTCCGGTACTGTTTATGGACAGGAAAGTAAAGGCTATGCGGTGTATACCAAAAGTTATCCGGTTTTCAACGAGGAATCATATGCATATTATTCAAATATGTCGGGAGAAACTGAACTTTCCCGCATTTTCAATTATCTTAAGTCCAGGAACATTGAAATAGAGGATACTGATATAACCGGTTATCTTAATATTGTTGAATCCGGAATAAAGTCCGGTAACAGAAAATTAATCAATGAGAATAACAATGCTAAACCGGATATTTATGTCACTGATACAGAAATGGGATATCTTAACTATACTCCGGGATCCTATATGATTGACATAGAAAGGGATTACCGGGAAGGAAGTGTCAATTATGATATATATATTGCAAAGAAAATACTTGGTTTTCTTGGTTTTTTCAATGGTGAATATAATGTTGTTTACAACAATGAATTTACTGATGCAGTGAACAGGTATAAAAGCGTAATGGGATTTATTGAAGATGGTGTACTGGACATGGATACACAATCTTCGCTCAATACTTACTCCATGAAGACCGCAGTATCTGAAGATGAGTGTGTAAAACAGGCACTTTCAGGGTTTGAAAATTGACGGTGGTCAAGAGGTTTGTATGCAGGGTTTGTTTTTCAGACCCTGTTTTTTTGAACATGGATAAAAGAAACAAGTGTAAAAGTTAACAAAATCGCACCTGGGAATGTTGACATACAGTAAGCTGCGATATTAAAATTGATGAATAGTTTAGGGAGGGTTATATGTCGGTTAAGTACATCTTTGTTACAGGAGGGGTAGTATCAGGTCTTGGGAAAGGAATAACAGCAGCGTCTTTGGGCAGGTTGCTGAAAGCCAGGGGTTATAAAGTCACCCTTCAGAAATTCGATCCGTATTTGAATGTTGATCCGGGTACAATGAGTCCCTATCAGCACGGAGAAGTTTTTGTAACCGATGATGGCGCAGAAACCGACCTTGACCTTGGATCTTATGAAAGATTCATCGATGAAAATCTCAGTCAGGACAGCAATATAACTACAGGCCGTGTTTATGGAACAGTTATATCAAAGGAAAGAAAAGGCGAATTCCTTGGTAATACAATTCAGGTAATTCCTCATATTACAAACGAAATCAAAGAAAAAGTTTATAAAATCGGAAAAGATTATGATCCGGATTTTGTAATAACCGAAATAGGCGGAACAGTGGGAGACATAGAAAGTCTCCCGTTTCTTGAAGCCATAAGGCAGGTAGCTGTTGATTTGGGAAGGGAAAATACGATATATATCCATGTAACACTGGTTCCTTATCTTTCAAAAGCCGGGGAGTTCAAGACAAAGCCTACACAACACAGCGTCAAGGAGCTCAGGAGCATAGGTATTCAGCCGGATATAATAGTTGCCAGGGCTGAAAAACCATTTTACAGCGGAATAAAGGAAAAAATCGGACTGTTCTGCAATATAGAATCAAGATGTGTCATTCAGAATTGTGATGCTGATTATCTTTATGAGGTGCCGCTTGTACTTGAAGAAGAAGGACTTGCTGACATTGTTCTTGAAAAATGCAAAATGGAGAACAGGGTACCGGATCTTGATGAATGGAAAGACATGATAAGAAGGATGAAGAATCCTGAAGGTGTTGTGACCATTGGTCTTGTAGGAAAATATATCAAGTTGCATGATGCTTATGCGAGTGTAGCTGAATCTCTGAGGCATGGTGGGTATGACAACAGTTGTAAGGTTGAGATCAAATGGGTTAATTCTGAGCATCTCCATGAGAATAATTTAAATGTAAAACTTTCAGGGCTTGACGGAATCCTTGTTCCAGGTGGTTTTGGTGACAGAGGAACAGAGGGAAAGATTCTCGCCATCAAATATGCAAGGGAAAATAAAATACCTTTCTTTGGCATTTGTCTGGGACTTCAGATGGCTGTCGTGGAATTTGCCAGGAATGTCGCTGGTATGTCAAATGCCAACAGCACTGAATTTAATCCGGACACCGAGTTTCCAATCATTGATTTAATGGCAGAACAGGTTGATATTGAGGATATGGGCGGTACCATGAGGCTTGGTAAATATCCATGCAGGATTATAAAAGGCAGCAATGCTTATAAGGCGTATAAAGAAGAACTTATATTTGAGCGACACAGACACAGGTATGAGATTGTAAATAAAGACAGAAAAACACTTGAGGACAATGGAATGGTCCTCTGCGGAAAGTCACCTGATGACGGTCTGGTGGAAATGATTGAACTCAAGGACCATCCTTGGTTTATTGGAGTTCAGTTCCATCCTGAATTTAAATCAAGGCCTAACAGGGCACATCCTCTTTTCCGTGAATTCATCAAAGCAGCAATGGAA
>CAYYXJ010000002.1:0-13627 GCA_964475455.1 uncultured Clostridiaceae bacterium
ATAACGTGTCAAATATGAACGAACATCCCAGGGATAACGTGTCAAATATGAACGAACATCCCAGGGATAACGTGTCAAATATGAACGAGCATCCCAGGGATGCTCGTTTTTGAATTAGGGTTGTGTTGTTTCAGTGGGTGGGGGTGTTGATATGGGAAGACCAGTTTCAGGGTCAATTTCGACAATGGTGGTTTCTTCTTCTACAGGGGGCATACCATGGACTGTGCAATATTCTCCAACCATTATTTCATAAGGCATATCTTCAACCAGAATTGGGTAAACCCAGTCATTTTCATTGGTCGGTCTATAATTCTCCTCCGGATCGGGGAGATATGGCACATAGGGGACAGGTCTCACCAGTCCGACTATAGTCATTGTTTCTTCCGGCGGGCAATCTTCTGTTGCCAAAAGGAATCGGCCATATGGGTCGGTGCTGGCTGTACATACTATAGCTTCCTGATGCACATCACATTTGTCAAAATAACTTGGTTCTGTACCTTCTATGAACAATTCCGTTCTGGTTGCATCGGTACCAAATCCCCAGTGTGACCTGGGATCAAGTAAACAAAGTTCAGTCGGGACTTTTCCCGAATAAATACATATTTCACGCTCAACAAGACCCGTTGTAGGTTTTTCGAAATCTTTGGGAGTAAGGTTTTCATGAACTTTTTCCATTACGGCATCCCAGATATACTGAGCCTGGTTATATTCGCCATCTAGATATTGGCGCCCGGTTTCCTCATCTGTTCTATAAACTCCTCTTTCTAGTTCAATAGGCATTATCCTGTTGTCATATCCATACCAGACAGCAGCAGTATAATAAGGTGTATATCCAACAAACCACTTGTCAAGATGATCACTGGTTGTTCCGGTTTTACCGGCTACAGGCATTGCTCCGTCCTGAATGCTGATTCTTCCATAGGCGGTACCCGAATGAGGATAATGTGAATTCATCGGGCTTGTTATTTCCCTGAGAATATCTGTCATTATATATGCTGTCTGACTCCGATAGACTGTATCAAATTCCGGTTCCACCTTGTAAATGACATCATCACGGTAGTTTTTGATCTCAGTAAAAGTATAAGCATCTATGAAAACACCCTGATTGGCAAAAGTAGCAAATGCATTGGCCATTTCATATGGGCTGACTCCTCTTGCAAGCCCACCTGTTGCAGTGGAAACAGTGGAATCATCAAATATTACATCACTTCGGTTAATGCCGACTTTTTCAAGGAAATAGACAGCGTTGTCTCTTCCCAGATAATCACTCCAGACCTTGGCTGCAACTACATTAATTGAGGATTTCACCGCATCCCTGAGTGATACAAGACCTATGAAATTCTGATCGTAGTTTCTGGGATATATAACATCGGGATTTTTGGGATCCAGATAAGACGGAGCATCATCAAAAATGGTTGCCGCTGTGATGAGTTCAAGTTCCAATGCAGGACCATATACAGCTATGGGCTTGAAACTGGAACCGGGCTGCCGTTCAATTGATGTAGCTCTGTTAAGTGTTCTGTTACTTGTTTTTTCACCGTTGCCGCCGTACATGGCAACGACCTGTCCATTGGTCTGGTCTATAATTACCATTGATGACTGAGGAAGTTCACCATACTTATAAGCATCCTTGTTCATTATTTCCCCTGTTGCTGTCAAGGTGGGGAAGAAGCTTGAATCTGTGAAAACCTCATCCATTGCCTGCTGAACATCAGGATCAAGGGTTGTGTATATGTGGAGTCCGTTGTTGTAAAGCTTTTGTTCTGCATAGAATTCAGTGGAACCATCGATTTCCATTAATTTCTGTATTACATCATCTATGACCTGCTCAATGAAATAAGAGGTTGGATTGTATGTCTGAAGGGTAGTATCCCTGGGTTGTATCTCTACAGTATAAGTTCTGTATTTATCGTGGTCCTCTTTATTTATAAAGCCAAGCTCATACATTTTATCCAGTATGTTTTTCATTCTGGTTAATGTATTTTCATAACCCTTTTCAGTATAAGGGTTGTAAGTTGTCGGAGCGTTTGGAATACCTGCAAGAAAAGCGGCTTCAGCAAGATTCAAATCCAGAAGTTCTTTACCGAAATAAAGTTTGGAAGCAGATTTGAATCCGTAGCATCCATTGCCCATATTAACGATATTGCAATACTTGGTTACTATTGTGCTTTTATCTAATTTCATTTCGAGAAGGATTGAGTTATAAAGCTCCTGGAATTTTCTTTCGAAGGTTTGTTCAAACCTATCTGAATAGTTTTTATAAACCTGCTGTGTCAGCGTGCTTCCGCCTTGTTCAATTTCACCCCGGTTTGCAACAAGTGAATAAATGGAACTGAGAATTCGGATTACATCAAAACCTTTATGTTCATAAAACCGTTCATCTTCAATGGAAACGATGGCATGTTCAAGTATTATAGGAATATCCTTGTATTCAACGGTTTCGCGGTTCATATTGTCGGACCCGGTAAGCTTGGTTACTACATTTCCTTCATTGTCGTATATGAATGTGGTAAGACCGGTGGTTATTTCAAGATCGTCTTCCGGTATTGCTTCAGCTGTTTCTATCCAGCCGATGACAAGACCGAGACCCAAACCTCCCAGAATTACTCCAACGAGCAAAACCACAGCAATCAATACTTTTAAAGTTGTTCCAAAGGTGTTAGTGAATATACTCCAGAAGGAATATGTGTAAGGGGTCTGCTCAGTTTTGCTGGCAGACCGCTTTTTATCTTCTACGATATTTTTTTTCATATGCTCCTCATTGGTTAAGGTAAGGGTTTTCGGAGAATACCCTTATTTTTCTTCTTCAGCTTCTTCGGGTTCATGGCCTGCAGTCATGTAACATTTTCCGTTGAACACAGAACCCTCGTCAGTAATGAAATTGGCAGCATGGATATCTCCAAGTACAGTACAAGTGGATGTCAGTTTCACATAATCCTTTACAATGACACTGCCCTTGACTTCTCCGGATATTGAAGCACTGTGGGCTTCAATGCTACCTGATATATAAGCGGTTTTTCCTGCAATTACCGTTCCGTCGGCGAATACATTTCCTTCTACTACGCCTTCAATGCATAGTGATCTTTTTGAGAATATGTCCCCTGACAATGTGGAGTCAGGACCTATGAATGAATCAATTTTTCTAGCCCTTCTGGGCAGTTTCTTTGACATATTTATCCCTCCGTTTAATTAATGAATGGCAGTGGATCCACGGCTACATTATCTATCCTGACTTCAAAATGGAGATGCGGACCGGTACTGACCCCGGTACTGCCCACCAATGCTATCAGCTGGCCTTTTTCAACAACATCACCTTTGCTGACCAGAAGTTTGGAAGTATGCCCATAGATGGTTTCTATACCGTCTCCATGGTCTATCTTGACCATATAACCATAACCACCGTTCCAACCGGAAAAAGTGACAGTTCCGGCACCGGCTGCATATATGTCGTCTCCATAAGATCCACCTATGTCAAGTCCTGTATGCTCTTTTAAAACTTTGAGAATAGGATGCCATCTCATACCGAAATCTGAACCGATATATGTGCTTTCCGTCGGCCATATGGATGGAACATATTCAAGATAATTGGAAAGGTTAACCCTGATATCCTCAAACTGAACCATTTCAAGCTCCGACATTTCCGCCATGCCGTCAAATTCGTTGAGGGCGGCCGTAATGTCTTTTATGTCAGATATAAAGTTATCCATGTTATTGTAATCTATCAAAGCAGATGCCGTACCGGGAAGTTCAGAAAAATACTGGGTTGAGACTCCTTCAAGTTTCTGGGCAAGATTCAGGATGCCACCGGAAATGGATGTCTGAACAAATTCAATTTCACTCAGTTCCTTCATCTTGGCTTCAAGCATTGTTGATTGCCTTGATATGTACAGATTTGTTGCATTTATCTGTTCCTGATATTTATTTACAATGTACTCATTCCTGTCGTTGAGCATATGGTTTTCACGTATAAAATATGTCATTACCAAGGCAAGGCTTGTAATAATCAGTGCGAATATAGAAAAGGCAGCCACAATCTTTGCCACAGGGGCAGAGATATTCAGTATCCTGGTGCTTTTCCCACTGTGGGGAATATATAATAACGTAGATCCTCTTTTTTCCTTGTGGTGGCTGTCAGCCCCATGTTTTTTCATCAAGTTCTCCAAATAAATAATACCTGCTCCGATTGAAATCATCAAACTCGGACACAGTAAGGCTATTTTAATATTTTTTCAACAAAATTTCAACTTTTGTGTGTTATATGGAAATTGTCATCTGTTTCTGTATATGAACAAAATTACCGGTGCAGCCAATACAGGCAGTATAGCAGTCAATATTGTCAACAGGAAAGAGTTTTCCCGGTCGAAGCTTTCATATAATTTATGAAAAGCCATGACCAGAACAAGCAGGCCTATTGCGGATAAAATGAATCCGACAAGAGGTATATACTTCAGGCCGATAAACAGAGTGAAAGCCAGGGGAAGTATAATTTCCATGTTTGTAAGTGACAGACTGAATATTTTTATATCCCCGGTTATCTTACCGATACAATACATATTGACAATCGGTATCCAGGCAAGCCATGGATTAGGCATCTCTCTCTTTTTTACTATTACATACAGGCTGTATGAAAACAGAACATATAAGGCAACACTGAATATAACCGTAAACAATACTGACAAAAATGTAAATATTGAAGCACTGGTTACAACCGATGGATAATACATTGATAATTCCTCCGTTTTTATTTAAGTTAATTATATTAAAAAAAAGGATAATGTACAATCAGAATTACAGGTAATTACCATTAAAATTCACTTACTTTCACAAAATACCGGTCAATCCGTCTTCAAGGGCAGTGTAACTGTAAACAAAGCACCGCTTTGTGCAATGTTGCGTGCGGTTATATTTCCTCCGTGACGTCGCGCAATAGCCATGGAAATGGCCAGACCCAAACCGGTCTGCCCTCCTGTTCCTTTATAAAAACGTCTGAACAGCTTGTCTGAATCATCTTCATGAAAACCGGGACCATCATCCTTTATCTTGACAATATATGATCCATTTTCTACAGCAGCTTCGATCATAACGGATGTTTTAGCATATCTGAGACCGTTTGACAGGATGTTAATGAATAGCTGGGTGAGTTTTTCTTCATCTCCGGACATCAGTGCATCGGGAGCACCAAGAACTACAATACCTATCTGCCTTGCCTCCTCAAGACCTGAAACTGCCCCCACTGCTTTTTTAAGGGTTTCGCCGGCATTTATGACGGAAAACTTGTAGAAATCAGGTGTGGATTCCAGTTTTGTCAGATATGATATGTTTCCAACAAGTTTTTTCAACCGGATGCTTTCTCCTACAATTATTCCAAGGGTTTTATCATCCGGTTCAAATATGCCGTCCCTTATTCCTTCGGCATAGCCCTGTATGGACATAAGAGGAGTCCGCAGTTCATGGGAAATATTATCAAGGAATTCCTTCTGGGCTATATCATAGGTCTCAAGTTCAGAGGCTGCCTGGTTCAATGCCACCGACAGTTCCTTGAATTCATCATTGGAAGTGATGGTTGATTTTGCTGAAAAATCCCGTTTCCTGAGCAAATATGCCTGCTTTTTCAGTTTTTCGATGGGAGTTGTCATTCTTTCTGCAAGTGCAAGTGAAAGTATAACTGCAATGGCAGCTGTTATCCCGAAGATAACTACCATTATTCTGGTGAAGCCCCTTGTAAAGGACACTATTGCAGTTTCGGGGGTATACATCAGAACAAACAACCTTTGCTGTGTTTGAGATATACCGATTGGAAATGCCAGGAGCATCTGCCGTTCATTGTTGACTGTGCCTCTAAATGAAGTGATATCCCTTTCAATTATATGGGCGAGTAGATTATCTGAGGTTTCGTCATCCAGCCTTATGTCCTGTACAAAGTTCAATGTTCCGTTGAGTCTGGCATAATAAAAAATTCCTATGGAGCTGCTAAGACCAAACCTTTCTATGGCAATGCGTTCCTTTGCAAAGGCTTTCAGATATGATTCCCAGTCTGTTACACCGTCCAGATTTTCTGACAGATAACTTTCTACCAGAACCTGTTCCTGTTCAAGGCCGTCAGAAACCTGGTTCCTGACATATCTTCTGACCAATGGCATGGAAATCATGTAAAAAATCAAAAAAACCATGCTTATTAGAACAATATATGAAAGTATCAGTTTTCCCTTGAGTTTCATGTTGAACCCCCGGAAGCTTTATATCCATATCCCCAAACTGTTGCTATTTCCATTGTGGAACTATAAGAACGAAGTTTTTTTCTGATTCTTTTGACAAGGTCATCAACAGGCCGCACATCGCCGATGTAGTCATAACCCCATATCCGGTCAATAAGCTGTTCCCTGGAAAATGCACGAAGAGGATTGCTTATGAACAATAAAAGCAACTCATATTCCTTTTCAGTGAAATTTGCTTCATGTCCGTTAATTTTAACTGCGTGAAAGGATACATTTATTTCAATCCCCTCAAAGAAATATATATTTTTTTTATCTTCGGTGCCGCTGCCTTCCATTCTCCTGAAAATATTCTTTATTCGGACAACCAGCTCCCGGGGGCTGAAGGGTTTTGAAATATAATCGTCACTTCCCAGCTCAAGCCCGAGGATCCTGTCGATTTCTTCGTCTCTTGCAGAAACTATTATAATCGGTACATCACTGACGGAACGGATTTTCTTGCATAACTCAAGCCCATTGGTTCCGGGCATCATTATATCTATGACAAGCATATCGCAGGGAGAAGTCAGAAATTCAGTATAGGCAGAATCTGCATTGTCAAAATCAAGAACAATATACCCTTCTTTTTCAAGATAGGCCCTAATCAGATCCCGTATTCTCTTCTCGTCGTCAACGATGAAAATCTTTCTGTTCACATATTCCTCCTGTGCTTATAATCCCAGGCAAATATAATTTTGACGGGGACATTTTAATCTACATACTAATAATCTATCACAGCCTATGTTCAGTTTCCATAAAGTCAGCAATATTACACACTTTTTATACACTCTTATGATAAAATCAAAGTGATGAAGGATATGAAAATCTGCGCTGTAGTCCTTGAGGATGCAGCAAGGTCATTTGATAAAATATATAACTACTATGTTCCGGAGTTTCTTGAAGACAATCTTGAAACCGGTATGCGGGTCAGTGTTCCTTTCGGCTGGGGCAGGTCTTTGCGTACAGCCTGGTTCCTTGCTTTCGTTGAAAGCAGCAATTACGGCAATCTCAAGGAAATAACCGGTATCCTGGATGAAGAACCGGTTCTTGATAAAAACATGTTCAGACTTGCAAAGCTCATGAGAAGCAGGTATTTCTGCAGCTATGGTCAGGCAATTTCAGCAATGCTGCCGTCAGGAATGAATATAAAGAGAGAAAGAACAATCATTGAGAATGACGGAACAGAAACCGGTTTTTCGGAATATCTGGAATCATCGGGTGGTGACAGATCAATTGTTGAAGCCCGCCTTGCATCCGGGGAAATAAGGATGGAATACAGAACCAAAAGGGTTGCAAAAGCAAAAACTCTGAAAGCGGCAAGACTGTCAATAACACCTGACAAGGCTGAGGAATTGATAGAAGGTAATGATCTGGGCAATATCAAACGGCTCAAGGTAATGAAGCTGCTTCTTGAATACGGGGAAATTACAATCAGCGATTTTGAAAGCTTTGAATCCATTTCAAGGCAGATATTGCAGGGAATGGCAAAAAAAGGTTTTATAGAAATATATGACAAGGCCATACAAAGATATGATACTGATGACTGGGATGTGACAGGATACAAAAGACATCAGTTGAATAATAGACAGAAAAAAGCCGTTGATAGAATCTCCGAATCCATGGTATCAGGAAACTTTGATGAATATCTGCTTCACGGTATAACCGGCAGCGGTAAAACAGAGGTTTATCTCAGTCTTGCTGAAAAAGCAGTATCCATGGGTCGTCAGGTGATTGTGCTTGTTCCGGAAATATCGTTGACTCCACTTATGATCAGACGGTTTCTGGCAAGGTTCCCGGGAAACCTGGCAGTTTTGCACAGCAAGCTTTCAATGGGGGAAAGATATGACCAGTGGATGCTAATAAAAGATAATAAGGTTTCCATTGCCCTGGGAGCAAGGTCGTGTATCTTTGCGCCTTTTGACAATCTGGGGTTGGTCATAATTGATGAAGAACATGAACCTTCATTTGTAAGTGAAAATACTCCGCGTTACAGTGCGATGGATGTGGCTTCCATGCGCTGCAGACTCACCGGAGCAGTTCTTGTCGCAGGATCTGCAACTCCATCAGTCGTTACTTACCATGATTTTCTATCCAGGAAAAAAGTAATTGACCTTCCGGACAGAGCCGGAGCGGGCAGTTTGCCTTTTGTGGAGGTTGTGGATATGAAGGAAGAGTTGAGCAGCGGAAATTACAGTCTGCTCAGCAGGTCTCTGAAGGAAAAACTGAGGGAAAACATTGAACAGGGAAACCAAGCCATGCTTTTTCTCAACAGGAGGGGTTATTCGTCATTTATACTTTGCAAGGATTGCGGAAGTACCAATATATGCAGTAATTGTGATGTTTCAATGACTTATCATAAAAACATAGATTCCCTGGTCTGCCATTATTGCGGCAAGATGAAGCCAGTTCCGCTGAAATGTCCTGTCTGCGGTTCAAATGCCATACAAAAACACGGTACCGGGACACAGAAAGTTGAAGAAGAAATAAAGCGCGAATTCCCGAAAGCCACAGTGATAAGAATGGATTCTGATGCAACCGGGTTTAAAAATTCACATGCGAAGATCCTTGATGAGTTCCGAAAAGAGAAAATAAATATACTAATAGGAACCCAGATGATAGCAAAAGGTCACGATTTCCCGGACATAACATTGGTGGGTATACTTGCTGCCGACACCTTGATGACAGGGTTTGACTATACATCACAGGAAAGGGCTTTCCAGCTTATAACACAATCTGCAGGCAGGGCAGGAAGAGGAGAGAAACCCGGTAAGGCTGTCATACAGGCATATAATACAGATTCTTATGCGATTGAATTTGGTGTCAGGCAGGATTATAAGGCTTTTTATGAAAGAGAGATGAAACTCAGGGAAGCTTTTGGTTATCCTCCTTTCGGACATATAGCAATTATGATTTTTACATCTGAAAAAGGAAAAGAAGCCATGGCATTGGCTTCAAGATGTGCAAACTATCTTTTGGATTCAGGCCTTTATGTTTCATCGGTGGAACCTGCTCCCGTAGCAAGGATCAACAGAAGATACAGATACAGGGTAGTAGTCCGGGGAGAAAGGACAGGGGGGCTCAGGGAAGCGGTAAACGGTATGTATAAGGATATAATCATGAAGAAATCCTCTGACATTGCTTTTTCAGTTGACATCCAGGGAGACCCGCCGTTGGGTTGAAGTTATGTGTTTGAATATAATGCGGCGGGTATTGTATAATTGTAAAGAAATAAAGGACAAAGGGTCAAAAGCCTGTTGATTGTTGATATATGAGGTGAAAAATGGCATTAAGGAACATTAGGACCGATGAAGATCCGGTTTTAAGAAAAATATCAAAAACGGTAACAAAGATAAACCAGAAGGTGGAATTACTGCTTGAGGACATGGCTGACACTATGTATGAAGCTCCGGGAGTGGGGCTGGCAGCTCCGCAGATAGGGATTTTGAAAAGGATTGTGGTTTATGATGTCGGTGATGGTATCGTTGAAATGATCAATCCGGAAATACTTAATACGGAAGATGAACAGATTGAGGTGGAAGGATGCCTAAGTGTGCCGGGTAAATATGGCCGTGTAAAAAGACCCGCGCGTGTAAAAGTCAAATATCAGGATAGAAACGGGAATGATATCACTAAGTCAGCCGAGGAACTTGAAGCTGTTGTCATATGCCATGAAACCGACCATCTGAATGGAATCCTTTTTACAGATAAGGTTGAGGAATATCTGACTGAGGAAGAAATAGAAGACATGCACTCATCGGGGGACTCTGATGAAGAAGTCCTTTAGAATTATTTTCATGGGCACACCTGAATTTGCTGTACCAAGTCTCGAAAGGCTTTGTGCTGACGGGCATCAGGTTATTTGTTCAGTCACACAGCCCGACAAGGAGAGGGGAAGAGGCAAGAAGGTCAGCTGCTCTCCTGTCAAGGAAAAATCAATTGAACTTGGAGTCGATGTTTTTCAACCAGAGAGAATCAAAGCGAAGGAATCCGTCATGTTCATCAAGTCACTGGAGCCGGATTTGCTTGTTACATGCGCTTACGGGCAGCTACTGCCTAAAAGTATCCTTGATATTCCGGAATACGGATGTATAAATGTTCATGCATCACTGCTTCCAAAATACAGGGGTGCAGCACCTATTCAAAGATGCATTTTAAACGGTGATGCTAAAACGGGAATCACTGCTATGATGACGGATGCAGGAATGGATACAGGAGATATTTTATTGAAAAGAGAAATTGAGGTTCCTGTAGATATGACTGCGGGTGAACTCCATGACGGTCTTATGCATCTGGGGGCTGACGTTATATCTGAAACTCTGAAAAAATTGTCGTCGGGTACCCTGGTACGGGAAAAGCAGGATAATTCTGCGGCGACCCATGCTCCCATGCTAAAAAAGGAAGAAAGCATTGTAAATTGGAATGAAGACAGTTATTCAATTCACAACAAAGTCAGGGCGTTTGATCCATGGCCCGGCTGCTTTACACAATATAAAGGAAAAAGAATGAGGATTACCGGAAGCTCCTTCACTCGGGATATGAGCAGCTTTGATCCCGGTACGCTGATCAGTATTGACAGGAAATGTCTGGGAGTAGCATGTGGTACAGGCGTTCTTCTGATATCGGGAGTGCAGTTTGAGAATGGCAGAAGGATGGATATTGAAAGCTGCTGGCACAATTTCAATATCGGTGAAAAGTTCGGGAAAGGAAAATGATATGTTCTATTATTACTGGATAATGATACCTGCCTTGCTGTTGTCATTGTACGCACAATCCAGGGTGAAGACTGCTTTCAATAAATATTCGAAACAAAGGTCTGTCAATGGCTGGACAGGCAGGGATACTGCAAGGAAAATTCTTGATGACAACGGTATGTCCGACATTGATGTTCTTGAGACTGCAGGAAATCTTACTGATAATTACAACCCTTCGAAAGGAACCGTTAATTTATCAAGGGGAGTGTTTGCTTCCGCATCGATATCAGCAGTAGGAGTGGCAGCTCATGAAACAGGACATGCCCTGCAGCACAGGGATGAATACATGCCATTGAAGATAAGGTCGTTTTTGGTTCCGATAGCCAATATTGGTTCCATGGCCGGACCCTATATTGTAATATTCGGATTGATAATGAGCATGGAAATATTCCTGCAGATAGGTATAGTGCTGTTTTCGGCAGCGGTTCTGTTCTATCTGGTGACTCTTCCTGTGGAACTGAATGCAAGCAAAAGAGCTCTTGAGGTTCTTGAAAGAGAAGAAATTCTGACAAGGGATGAACTTATACCTGCCAAAAAGGTGCTCAATGCAGCGGCTTTGACATATATTGCAGCAGCTTTGTCTGCTGTTCTGACGTTGCTCAGGCTTGTGCTTCTTTCAAGGAACCGCCGATGAAACCAAGGGAAGCGGCTTTCAGAGTCGTATATGAAGTATTGTACAATGACGGTTATTCCACCATAGCTTTGGAGAACATTAGAAACAACCATCAATTCAACAGCCTGGATTCATCTTTTATAACCAATATTGCCATGGGAACATTGAGGAACAGCATTTATCTGGATCATGTTGTTTCTTGTTTTTCCAACATTAAATTAAAAAAAATATCACCGTCGGTCCTGACAGCGATCAAGACGGGAGCATATCAGATATTGTTCATGGACCGTGTCCCGGACAGTGCAGCATGCAATGAAACTGTAAAGGTTGCAGGCAGATTCGGCGGTTCCGGTTCCAGGGGATTTGTAAATGGAGTTCTGCGAAGTATATCGAGAAACAAAGAGCATATTGACAAAGTTCTTGAGGGTCTCAACGGAAACAGGCTTCTTTCAGTGAAATATTCCTTTTCTCAGGATGCTGTAAGGGAAATCATTAACTTTGCAGGATTTGAAAAAACAGAATCTATACTTTCCGGATTGAATTCATCACCTGAAATGTGTATAAGAAATAATACCAGGGAAGATATAGAAGCCTTGATGACTGCAGAGGGTGTTAGTTTTCAAAAAGGTGATTACGGCCAAAATGCATACTACATAGACCCGGGAAGGGATATCAGTGATACTGAATTATACATTAAAGGTATGATTGCCATTCAGGATGAGGGAGCACAGGAAATGGTTGAATTCATGAATCCTTTGAAGGACGAAAGAATAATGGATGCATGTGCGGCACCGGGAGGCAAAACCGCGTACATTGACTTTTTGACAAAGGGGGGAGCAGGGATAGATGCCTTTGATATTGATCCGGCAAGGGTCGGGAGAATGAAGGAAAGCCTGGACAGACTTGGGGCCACCGGGGTAAGGACGATGAGGGGAGATATGTCTGTCTTTGAAAAAAGTGATGTCCTTTACGATGCAATACTATTGGATGTACCATGCAGCGGATTGGGCACGGCCCAGAGAAGACCAGAAATAAAGCTTAAGTATAGAAGCAATGTAAATCTGATAAAAGTGCAGGCTGAGATTCTGGAAGCAACAGCGAAAAGATTAAATAAAGGCGGCAGGCTTATTTATGGTACATGCACACTGACCAATGGGGAGAACAAAGAGCAGATTGATGGATTCCTGGATAAAAATCCGGGCTTCAGTTTGGTCAGCGAAAAAATTATACTTCCCGATGGGAAAAGGGGAGGGTTTTATATGGCGGAATTGAGGGATATCAATGATTGAATTTCTGGATTTAACAATTGACCGGGCAAAAGAAGCGATGAATGACGCGGGATTTCCAAAATACAGGGCCGGCCAGATCCTTGACTGGGTTTACCGGAAGAAAGTATACGAATTTGAAAATATGACCAATATTTCCAAAAAGGATGCTGCTGTTTTAAGGGAGTTGTTTACGATATCCATTCCGAAAGTAGTGCTTGAACAAAAATCAAAGGATGGGACCATTAAATATCTTATGGAACTTTCTGATGGCAACATGGTTGAATGTGTTCTGATGGAATACAACTACGGTACGTCTATATGCATATCGAGCCAGGCAGGCTGCAGGATGAACTGCAGTTTCTGTGCATCAGGAAAAGACGGATTGGAAAGAAATCTGACTCCGGGTGAAATGACAGGCCAGATACTGTCAGCCGGTAGAATTTCTAATCGGCAGATTGCCAGGGTTGTTGTCATGGGTACCGGTGAACCTTTTGATAATTACGATAATTTCATAAATTTCATTGAAATAGCAACATCACATGAAGGGCTGGGAATCGGGCAGCGCCGGATTACAGTATCTACCTGCGGGATTGTTCCTGCAATATATAAATTTGCTGATTACGCAAGCCAGGTGAACCTGTCGATATCTCTTCATGAAACACTTGACAGTGAAAGAAGCAGTATCATGCCGGTCAATAAAAAATACCCCATCTCTGAGCTGCTTAAAGCATGCAGACATTATAT
>CAYYXJ010000002.1:13637-29189 GCA_964475455.1 uncultured Clostridiaceae bacterium
CGACGGGTATCATTTGAATATGCCCTCATTCCAGGGAAAAATGATTCAAGGGAAGATGCAATGCGTCTCGTACAATTATTGAAAGGCATGCTTTGCTATGTTAATATTATACCGGTCAATAGGATAGCGGGTTTTGACTACAGGGGTAATCCTGCAGAAAATACCCGGATGTTTTATGATATACTTGGTCATCATGATATAAATGTGACTGTTCGCAGGGAACTCGGAGGCGACATTGATGCAGCCTGCGGACAACTCAGGAGGAACCATGCAGATAAGGTACGGGACCGGAACCAGCAGGGGAAGGGTCAGGGAACAGAATGAAGACAGGTTCACGGTAATAGACTGCCGGGAAAAAGGCTTCATGGTTTTTGCTGTTGCCGATGGCATGGGAGGTATGGAATGCGGAGACCTGGCAAGCTCAACTGCTGTAGAAATACTGGATGAAAACGGCAGGGAGTGCAAAGGTTTCGGTAATACCGTAAACGAAGTGCGTGAATCATTCAATCAGCTGTTTTCAAAAATTAATATAGAAATCATCAATAAAAGCATTGACCGACAATTTGTTACAGGCATGGGTACAACCATGTCAATGTGTTTTGTCGATAGGAACTGGATCAATATCGGACATATCGGGGATTCAAGGGTTTATATATTAAGAGGCGGGGAAATAAGGCAGCTGACGAAGGACCATTCATATGTGGAAAGCCTGATTGACAAGGGAAAGATTACCAGGGAACAGGCCAGGATACATCCGGACAAGAATATAATAACCAGGGCTTTGGGTCTTGATATGGAAGTGGAATCAGATTACTTCCGGGAAAAACTGGAACCCGGTGACAGGTTTCTGTTATGTTCTGACGGACTTACAAATGAACTGGATGATTCTGAAATATTAAAAATAATTGAAAACAAAGAAGATCCGCAGATAGCGGTAAATAACCTTCTTGAGACAGCAAACGAACAGGGCGGCAGGGACAATGTGACTGCGCTTCTTATTTACATAGATTAACAACCGGAGGAACCAATGGAAAAAACCATTTTGAATGGAAGATATGAACTGATCAGCCTGATTGGAACAGGCGGGATGGGTCATGTATATAAAGCAAATGACAACAAGCTTGACAGGATTGTTGCAGTCAAGATACTAAAGGAAGAGTATCTTGAGGACAGCGATTTTGTAGAACGATTCCATGCCGAGGCACAGGCTGCTGCCAAGCTTTCACATTCCAATATTGTAGCTGTTCACGACGTAGGTGTTGACGGTGATTATCATTTTATCGTAATGGAACTCATTGACGGGGTTATACTAAATGACTATGTCAGAAAACAGGAGCATTTGAATATTCAGGAAACTGTATCAATAGCAATCCAGATTGCCTCAGCCCTTGTTGCTGCACATAAGAGCGGAATAGTTCACAGGGATATAAAACCACACAATGTACTTTTATCTGCCGATGGTATCGCAAAGGTTGCTGATTTTGGAATCGCCAAAGCCGCATCTTCCAGAACATTCACATTGTCCGGCAAGACTGTGGGTTCGGTTCACTATTTTTCACCTGAACAGGCAAGGGGTGGGTATGTAGATGCAAGGGCTGACATTTATTCACTTGGTGCCGTTATGTATGAAATGCTCATTGGTCATCCGCCGTTTGACGGAGAAACTCCGGTGGTGGTTGCGGTTAAGCATCTCCAGGAAAAAATGATTGATCCGATTGTTTTGAATCCGGATATCCCCGATGGACTTAATACAATAATAACAAAAGCAATGTCAAAGAGTCCTGATGACAGATATCAGACTGCATCAGCAATGCTGGGTGAGCTGGAAGCCTTCAGGGCCGGTAAGGATCTTCCGTCTGAGTTCAATCTGAACCTGGACTTCATGGATGGCACTCCAAATGTATTTGACGAAATGGATGCCACCAAGGACCTGACACTGATAAAACCTGCAAAAGATAAAAGAGAGGAGTATGATGTACCCTTGACAAAATATAGAAAAAGACACCCCTTTTCAACAGCCATAGGAGTAATGTCTGCATTGATTCTGGTAGTGTTGCTTGCCTATTTCGGTATAACTGAGCTTATGACTACAATTCTGCCTGAACCTGCTGAATACATACTCGGGGATTACAGGGGACTTGATTTTGATGAAACAAAGGACAAGCTGGAGGAAGAATTCAATATTATCGTTGAAAAGCATGGAGTTTACAGCGAAGATGTTCCTGTTGGAATTATAATAGCCCCGGACAAGGAGCAGGGCATTATTTTCAAGGAACTGGCCGTAAACAAGATAAGACTGACAGTGAGCCTTGGTGCGGAAGCCGTGGTCATTGAAAAATTTGACGGCCTTGAATTCAGGATAGCAGAGTTGAATCTGATAGATGCAGGTCTGAAACCGGTTAAGAATGAAATCTACAGCGATACAGTGACAAAGGGGCAGGTAATAAGAACAGATCCGGCAGAAGGCGGAATTGCAAATCCCGGTGATACGATTACTGTTTATGTAAGCCTGGGTCCTGAACTTGAGGAAATCCTGGTTCCCGATTTCAAAGGACTGACCCTTGAACAGGTAGCGGTTCTTCTTGATGACTCAAATCTTCAGATGGGAGGCTATGTTCCCAATGAACTTCAGCCGGGTTCAATAGTGGTTGAACATGTTCCTGCGGCAGGTGAGGCTGTTTTTGAGGGAACCAAGCTGGAGTTCAGATTCAGCGTTCCTGCAAGTAAACTGATTGTACCTTTTTATATAACACCCATGGGTCTTGATGAACAGATAGAGCCCATCAAGGTTCTTGTAGAAATACAGCCTGATGATACGGGAATATCAGAGATTGCTTATACCCAGACCCACAGCAAGGCTGATTTCCCAATTGCAATATCTGTTAAAATACCGGAAAATGGTTCTACAAAAATCAGGGTGCTTCTGAATAATACACTAAACTATGAAGTCATTCTTTATTATGAGGATTACAAAGATATGCCGGGAGTTCAGATTGTTTCAGTCACTCCGGAAGCACCTGAGGGAGGGACAACCCCAGATGAATAGATTAAGAAGTTTCATGAGGTGGTTTTTTGCCTGAAGGTATGATACTAAAAGGTGTAGGGGGATTGTATATCGTAAAAAGTCCGCAGGGCGTTTACGGATGCCGTGCCAGGGGGCTTTTCAGAAAAGACGGGATAACACCCCTGCCCGGGGATAAAGTTAAATTTGATGTAACTGATGAAAAAGACACCGAAGGATATCTCTCGGATATATGTGAAAGAAAAAACAGTCTGGTCAGGCCTGCAGTTGCAAATGTGGACCTGGCTTTTGTTGTAGTATCTCCCATCGACCCTGAGCCCGATTTTTTACTTGTGGACAAGCTTTTATGCATTTATGAAAGCAAGGACATTGAACCTGTTCTTTGTATAAACAAAGCAGATCTGGCTGATAAAAATTCTGTGGACAGCATAATGGAACTATATAAAAAAGCGGGATATGCTGCCGTTGTTACCAACGCAAGGTCAGGAGAAGGTATTACGGAACTGGAATCCATGCTTCAAAACAGAATAGTTGTATTTTCAGGGCAGTCTGGAGTAGGGAAATCTACAATTCTCAATAAAATAATGGGTGATTACAGAATGGAAACCGGGGGATTAAGTGAAAAAATCGGGAGAGGTAAACATACCACCCGTCACGCTGAATTCATAGAAGCCGGCGACGGATATATTGTAGACACACCCGGCTTTTCGAATCTTGATCCGGGACTGCTGGATTACCGGGAACTGGCTTTTTTATACAGGGAATTCCGGGAATATGACGGAGAGTGCCGTTTTTCCGGATGTCTCCATATAAATGAACCTGATTGTGCCGTTAAGGAAGCTGTCGAAAAAAATCTGATTTCAAAGGACAGGCATTCAAGATATGTTAAAATATATACGCAGGCAAAGGATGCCGAGATCAAGAGAAGGGGATACTGAATGATTAAGATTGCACCCTCGATACTGGCAGCTGATTTCAGCAGGCTGGGAAAAGATATAAAAATGGTGGAGGAAGCAGGAGCTGATTATATCCATGTAGATGTCATGGACGGCAGTTTCGTCCCGAACATTTCAATAGGCCAACCCGTAGTAAAAGCCATAAAAAAAATTACAGATCTACCGCTGGATGTTCATCTGATGATAAATGACCCTGACAGGTATATTGACTCCTTTTCTGATGCAGGAGCAGATATAATTTGCATTCATCAGGAAGCCTGTCTGCATCTTGACAGAAGTATCAATAGAATAAAAGACCTGGGGAAAAAAGTTGCTGTTTCATTGAATCCGGCAACTGATGTCAACACATTGAAATATGTGCTGGATAAACTCGACATGGTTTTATTGATGAGTGTAAATCCCGGATTCGGGGGACAGGTATTCATAGAATCCAGCATAGGGAAAATAGCTGAACTCAGGGCAATGGCAGACAAACTCAATCCCGGACTTGATATAGAAGTTGACGGCGGAATAACCACAGGTAACATTGAAATGATTGTCAGAGCCGGAGCAAATGTAATCGTTGCAGGTTCAAGCATCTACAAAGCTGAAAATCCTGCCGCTGTTATAAGCAGGATGAGGGAGCTGGCCGAAGGATGAAGGCGGTTGTTATATCAGGTGGAAACAGGGTCAGCAAGGAAAGGGTTCTGTCCGTTATGAAAGACTGCGACCTGCTTTTGTGTGCTGACAGCGGTGCCGACCATGCAAAGGCTTATGGTCTTGTACCTGACTATGTAATAGGGGACATGGATTCAATCAATCCAAATACTATTAAAAGAATAAAGACATCCCGGCTGTTGGTATCACAACCTGAAAAAGATTATACAGATACGCATCTGGCTGTTGAAAAGGCTATAAAATCAGGCTGTGACAGAATTGATATTCTGTGTGCTACAGGTCTGAGAAGTGACCACTCCATGGCAAATATACGATTGCTTCTATATATTGACCGCATGGGTTCGACCGGAAGAATCATTGATGACGAGAATATCATTTACATTTGTACCGGAAAAACCTTATTCAGGGGCATGAAGGGAAGGACTGTTTCCCTTATGTCCATGGCCTGCAATACAGAAGGTATAACACTTGAAGGTTTCAAGTACCCGCTAAATGATTACAATGCTGGCCTTGACTGGGTCTTTGGGATAAGCAATGTAATAATTTCGGATGACGCATCCGTCAGCATTAAAAAAGGTTGTCTGCTTGTATTTGAAATTGATGAACATTGAGTGATTGCCCATTACAATCAACCAGTGCAATGTTGTGATATAATCATTAAAAAAAAACCGGGGGAATAATCAATGATATCAAAACAGATAGTGGAAAATTTAAAAAACTCATCCTGGATCAGGGCCATGTTTGAAGAAGGAAATAAACTTAAAGCCATTCATGGAGCTGAAAATGTCTTTGATTTCAGTATAGGCAATCCCGAGGTAGAACCTCCAATGGAAGTTTTTGATTCCCTCAGGGAAATTGCCGGTGACAGAACACCCGGAACCCACAGGTATATGCCTAATGCCGGATATACTTTTGTTAAGGAAGCCATAGCAAAAAAATTATCTGAAAAATATGAATCGGAAATCCCCTCTGATAACATTTGTATGGTGTGCGGAGCAGCTGCGGGTCTTAATGTTGTTCTTAAATCAATACTGAATCCAGGGGAAGAAGTTATTATATTTGCACCTTATTTCGCAGAATACAAGTTTTATATAGGAAACGGCGGAGGTGTGCCTGTTGTGGTTGAAACTGCTGCTGACTTTGATATTGACATAGATCTGTTTGCCGGGGCAGTTACCTCCAGGACAAAGGCTGTACTTATAAATTCACCAAATAACCCGACTGGCTTTATCTACAGCGAAGAAAAACTCAGGAAGCTTTCTTCAGTTATTGAGGAAAAGGAAAAGGAATTCGGAACTGACATATTTCTTATCAGTGACGAGCCTTATAATGAAATTGTTTATATTGAAGGTGAACTACCTGTTGTATTCAACATATTTGAAAAGGCAATTGTAGTCAATTCCTATAGCAAATCACTGGCTCTGCCCGGAGAAAGAATAGGTTACATTGCAGTTAGCTCAAAAATACCCGACTGCAGTCTTCTTATGGCTGCAATAATTTTCAATAACAGAACGCTGGGTTTTGTAAATGCACCGGCTATATCCCAAAGGCTTGTGGAAAAGGCGGTAAATGCTTCTGTTGATCCCGGGATTTACAAGGAGCGAATGGATATTTTATACAACAAGTTAATTGAACTGGGATTTGAATGTCAAAAGCCGGCAGGTGCATTTTATCTCTTTGTAAAATCACCCATTGAAGATGAAGTGGAATTTGCCAGGATTGCTCAGAAATATAATGTGCTGGTAGTCCCGGGAAGAGGTTTCGGCCGGGCCGGATATGTCAGATTGGCGTTTTGTGTAAGTCTGGAAACAATAAAAGGATCATTGCCGGCTTTTGAAAAATTATCTGCTGAAGTTTTCAGCTGAACCGGAGGATTTGAATGGCCGGGAAAAAATATGTTTCCATAGCTGTTATAGTAATTGCTGTTGTCATGGTGGTTCTTGGTATATTCAGAAACGAAATCACTGATGTGTTCAATAAAGCAATCAGGATATGTCTTGAGTGCATTGGAATCGGGTGGCTGCCATGGTGAGGAAGATTGTGCAGTCACTTACGGCCGTAATTACAAACTCATATTTCGTCGGATTTTTCAAGGGAACCATTTATCAGGGCAAACTTAAGAATATCTGTGTTCCGGGTCTTAACTGTTATTCATGTCCGGGAGCTCTGGGTTCATGCCCGATAGGGTCTCTTCAGGCTGTTATAGGCAGTGCCAAATATAGGATTTCATATTATGTCACGGGACTTATCCTTCTTTTCGGAGGATTTCTGGGAAGATGGATTTGCGGATGGATATGTCCTTTTGGGTTAATGCAGGAACTGTTGCATAAAATACCGGGCAGGAAGATAAGACCCGGGGGTAATTGGAAGAAGCTTTCCTGGATACGTTATATAATGCTTTTTGTTTTTGTCATTGGCCTTCCGCTGTTTGTCATAAATGTTGCGGGTTACGGCTGTCCGGCTTTTTGTCAATATGTATGTCCTGCAGGTACCATTGATGCTGCTCTCCCGCTTATTCTTGCAGCAACCGGACCGTTTGGAAAACTGGGCGGGTTGTTCATACTGAAAGCTTCAATAGCGGCTGCCGTGGTAATTGCATCGATTTTTGTTTACAGGCCGTTTTGCACAACACTGTGTCCACTGGGTTTGATATATGGATGGATGAATAAAATTTCGCTTTATCAGATGCATGTAGACAAAAATAAATGCATAGAATGCGGCAAATGCAGGGTAGAATGTAAACTGGATATAGAAATTTATAAAAACCCGACCTCCATGGAGTGTATTAGATGCGGTGAGTGCATACCTGTTTGTCCGGTCAATGGCATAAGAAGTGAAATGAAATTAAGGACAAAAGACGCAAGAATTGCACATTTTACTGAAATTGAAGGGAAATAAATGATATGAGTCTTATTATTTTTGCGGTTATATTGATTCTTCTGTGGTTTGTGGTGGAAGTTGTTTCCATATTGTTTAAAAGTACCGGTATGGATCTTTATAAGGCCAGATTCCAGACGATTTCAATCCTCACTCATACAGGATTTACAACACGGGAGTCCGAGCTTGTGACCCAGCATCCGGTAAGAAGGAAAATTGCCAGTTTCATGATGGTCATCAGTTATCTCACCCAGATAACACTTATTACAGTCTTAATCAATGTTATGATTTCTGATACCAATACAATGCTCAGCATTGCGGTGGCACTTATAATCCTGCTTGTTTTTCTTTATCTTCTCACTAGAAACAGATTTCTATCCTCACGGTTCAACAAGTTCATTGAACGTATCATTGAGCGCAGGATAAACAGAGCGACTAAAAGAAATCCAATTTCCCAGGTAATGAAGGTTGACCAGGATTTTGGGATGTATGAAATTGTTGTGGATGAGGATGGCGGTCTCAATGGACTGATGCTCAGGGAATCAGGCTTAAAGCAAAAGTATATACAGGTACTTAAAATTGACAAAGGAAATCATGTGTATAACTTTCCAGGACCGGATACCATCCTTGATGTCGGAGATAAGCTGGTTGTCTACGGCAAGATAAAATCCATCAAGGATGCGGCAATGAAGCTTTGATTATACGGAAGCCAGCCTTTTTATCAGTTCCTCATCAGCTGTAACATAAGCACTGAAATACTCAAAATAGTTGACCATGCCGGGTTTTGCACCACCCGGCTTTTTTATATTCCTTACTTCAGAATAATCAACGGCAATCTGGCCGCTGTTTCTTGCCTTGCTATGATAAGCAGCAATCACAGCTGCCTCTGTTATGGTTTCATCAGGGAAAAATTCCAGATGCTTGTCCTTTCGCCTGATTATTACATGTGACCCCGGAATACCCTTGGCATGAAGCCATAAATCCCTTGAATTGGCAAATTTAAATGTAAGGTGGTCGTTTTCCACGTTGTTTCTTCCGGCAAAAATTTCATAGCCTTCTGTTGATATATATTTATAGGGGCGGAATTTTGGTGTTTCTTCCCTTTTTTTGTATTTTTGGTGTTTTTTCTTTACATAACCCTGAATAGAAAGTTCACGCCTTATTTCTTTTATATCCTCCGGGCTTTGAGCTGAGTCCAACCAGTGAGAAACACTTTCAAGATAGTCAAGTTCGGTCTGTGAGTCATTCATCTGAACCTTTGAATTTTCTATGGCAGTCTTTGTTTTCTTGTACGTTTTGTAGGACCTGTGTGCGTCCTCAACTGCATTTTTATGGGGGTCGAGGGGAACTAAGATATTTTCTCCTGTATAATAATTCAATAGTTGTGCCGACTCGCTGCCCTTTTTAATTAAATGAATGTTTGCAGTGATAAGTTCTCCGAACAACTGCAGTTCACCTACTGAATTTTCCCTGTCTATTACTGCTGCATGTATTGCGACTTTTTTCTGGCAACGTTCCAGGTTTCTCGAAACAGCTTTGACAAGGTCTGACTTTCCGGTGTCTGCGGATGATTTGTTTCTCTTTTTTGAAAAATAAAGTGAGACTGCTTCGTTGAAGTCCGCGGTATAAAGCAGATTATCATTGAGGGTCATGGACAGGCAATGGAAATCCCTGAATTCTCCGTTATCATCCAGTAAAATGCAGGGGCTGTAATCATTTGTTATAATATCATTTAAAACATCACCGAGTTTTTTGCGCAGGTTTGTTTTATCTAAATCAGACATATCTGTTGAAGAGAGCCCCGGAGCAAGTGAAGCCCGGTGACATATCTCCTTGCATAAGATAGGAGAAAAACCTGTAAATTGGGAGAGAAGATATTTTTCCACGGAAAGCTTTTCATTGAATTCCAAGTCTTCCGGTTTTGCATCTTCAGGTGATGTCTTATTCTGGGAAGGTATAAATATATACTTTCTTGCAGGCATTATTTCCCTTACACTGTTCATTGAGGAATCAATATGCCTGAGGGCATCAAGTATGACACCGGCTTCATTTATAATGACAATGTTGCAGTTTCTCCCCGTAAGCTCTATGATCAGCTTTTTTTCCTGCATATCCCCAAGTGCGGTTCGTGAAAGTATATCTATTGAAAGATATCTTTCAAATCCATAGTTGGTAACATCCTTGATTATTCCGCCTCCGATATGTTTTCTCAAAAACATACAGAAGTTAGGAGGAACCGGTGGGTTTGGAACGGATTCCTCTGTTAAAAAAACAGAGGGGTGGGATGGGTTTGCTGAAATGTAAAGCCGTTTTGTGCCCCCGTAATTTCTAATTACCAGGACAACTTCATCCTTTGAAGGCATAGATATGCGTTCAATTCTTGAATCTCTTATTTTCTCCCTGAGTTCAATGGCCAGGGCCCGTACTGAAACACCGTCAAAAGGCATTAAACAACCACCCGAATCTTTCTTACCATCATGCTTTTGCGCAGTATTCCATTTTCGTCAGGATAGTTGAAGTCGGAGTAGAATATCAATGCAGAATCCGGACCGGCAGGAACCAGGGCACAATAGGAACAAGTGTCTTTCTGGTAGTCCAACGGTTCAATTATTGCAATTCTGTCATGCCATTTTCCGTTATGGAATGGCCTGATGAACAGACCTGGACGACCGTATCCGGCAAGGACGACACCATTGTCAAGATTAACTGTCTGCGGCCATACTCCGCGGTCGTCAAAGTACTCGGGCAATGTCCAGGTATACCCACCGTCATAAGTCCATGCAATATAGAGGGGACCTATACCGGTTCCGTCGGTTGTTCTGTGCAGTGAAAACGCTGTTGTTTCATCTATGAAACACATGTCAGGTTCTCCGTAACCGTATCTTTTTTTTGCTCCCGGATCTTTTTTCAGGTCATAGGTATAAGGTATCCTGCTGATAAATTCGAATGTTTTCCCGTTATCCGTGCTTCTGTGAAACCAGGATGCGCTGTATTCACTTATTTTTCCGTCTTCAATATAATGTTTATATAGAAATGTCCAAACTGAATTCCCCGGTCCTCTTTTAAGTTGGTGAAAATACGGCAGGGGAAGAACTCCCTCCGATGTATTCATTGTATAACCGGGAAGCTCGACGGACACTTCGTCAATTTCCATGTCTTTTCCTGGTCTGGTTCTTTCCAGGTACCAGTGCTTGTAATCCGGGTTGGTTTTTTCATAGTCAAAATAATCCCTTGGAATACCATAGCCAACAAAATGGCCCATGATTTCAGGCAATTCAAGGCCTTCGGCAGGCAGTGCTTCCGGTTGAAATGGTCTGATACAATCTCCATTGGAAATCTCAAGACCGCAGGGAGTGCTTTTATACCATGTTTCCCACAGGTCATCAGAACAAAACCATGCCTTTGGTTTTCCATAGGAGAGGGCACTGTCAGTTGCTATGTGAAACTGCAGATAAATTTTATCACCGGCTTCATAAGCCCTTGGAAACTGCCATGGACCCCAGTCTCTTATTTCAGCAGGTGCCTGTGAAATCAATTTTTCTTTTTCAATAAGTATTTTCATCTTTAAATCCTTTCAATGGGCTTGGGAATACCAAGTTTTGATACAGGCTGCATACCCGGGGATGGTGCCAGGTCACCGCTTACTGAAAACAAGATTGCAGTGTGCATTTCAAATTCAATGCTTATAAATTTCCCCTGTAGCTCTTTTAGATTTTTCCCCTTCCACACCGGCGTGAGGTTTATCTCATCGCCTGTGAATGGCATGCAGTCTTCAAAATCAAATCCATCATAGACGGTTGAGTCCTGCGGGTCAATCAGGCGATACCTGACAGTACCTGTCGGTGCACAAAGATTGAATGTAAGTTGTGTTCCGGTAAGAAGCATTCGCTTTAGAGTGAGTTTGGCTTTCAAACCGTAGGATTCCATGCCTGCAAAACCATGCTTCCTTATTTTGTAGAACATCAGCTGATTGTTTCCATTTTGTTTTACAAAATCTGATAATTCGGAATCGGGATAAGCCGGTTTGAATCCCCATCCATGGTCAGTGCGACCACCGCCTGCCGTCAGTATCCATTCTTTTCCATCAGGGGATTCATTCATATTTGAAAAATAAATTGTTGCAAATCCGAATTCAGGGGGCATGGGTCTTTCAACCATAGGCTCGTTGGAAACCCTGTTCCATATGATTCCGTCAAAACTGTATGTTAGTGCGGCATCAACCTTTCCGGCCATTTTGGTATAAACTGTATCATCCTCATCTGTATAGTAAAGCTGCAGGAAACCAAGGAAGTATCCTTTTTCCGGGTAAACAGTCATTCCGTAATATTGGGTATATTCAATATCAAAAGGAGTTGGCGCAAGCAAAACCTGAGGATTGGTCCAGTTGACAAGATCTTCTGAAAACAGGGAGACGATTCTACGGTCGACATGAGCTCCGCGGCATATTATCTGATACTTTTCCAGGACTTCATTATAGAAAATATTATTGGCGGTATCCGAGGCATGCCGGCTAACCTGATATTCTGTATCGGTATTCCAGTCCAGGGCATCTCTGCTGACAGCAACATAACCACGGCCCTGACTTGTGTCATCCTCATTGACTTTCATTATTACACACTTATACCGCTCATCCGGTCTATCTGTGAAATCGTCCCTGTAAACAACATATGCTCCTGTTTTTCTTACACTGGGAACCCTTCCTGCGGGTTTGAAATTGATTCCGTCAGTACTGATTGCATAGTGCGCAACCCTGTCCCAGTCCCTGGAGCGGTCCGGAAGGAAGTTATAATAAAGGTAATATGCTTTTTTTTCAGGAACATAAACAACGGAGGATCCCGAAGTGATTCCTTCCTGGTAAAAGCTTCTTGATTTCACCGGCTTGAAGACTCTTCGTCTGATACCGCGTTTTGAGCTGATCATAAAGTCATCAAAAAATACAAATGTATTCATAAATACCCCCTTGCTACTGTCACTATTATATACATATCCATTGGGTTTTGATGAGTTAATTGAATGATTTAATTATTTTTATCAAGGAAATCAATGCTGATAAAACAAATCATAGGGTATAATAAGGGCATGGATAATAAAGAAAAAAAAGAAGCTATGGATAAATTTATAAAAAAGATACATGAAAACAAAAAGCCTGCAGTGGTTTTGTTTTATTCAGATGATTGTCCACCATGTGATGCCTTCAAACCGGTTTTTAAAAAATATTCAAAAGGTTATTCAAAGGATATAAATTTTCATTCCTTCAATATAAAGGATTTTCCTATTGTCACAGAGAGCCTAATGGTGCGCAGCAGGCCTACGATTCTATTCATGGGCAAAGGTGAAGAGGCATGCTCAAGGCTTAGCGGCTATATTGAGCCGATGGATTTGAAGGAAAAAATAGAGAATGTCCTGGGCGGTACCTGTCCCAAGGGAAGCCGACGAAAGGTGACTGCGGATGTAGTTATCATAGGAGCAGGCCCTGCAGGGCTTTCGGCAGCCCTTTATACGGCAAGGGCTAGACTGTATACAATCGTTATTGACAGGGCCATGCCCGGAGGTCAGGTTGCAACAACTTTCACCATAGAGAATTATGCCGGAACAAACGGATCAATTACCGGACCTGAGCTTGTTGAAAACATGGTAGGACAGGTCAAAGAAACAGGGGCGGAATTGGTTGAACTTCATGAAATAACTGAAGTGGACTTTTCCGGTAAATTGAAGCATGTAGTTTCTGATGATACTGATTATTATGCCAGGGCAGTTATTATAGCAACCGGTGCCCAGCCGAGACCTCTGCCGGTTGACAAGGAAGCGGAATACAGGGGAAGGGGACTGCATTATTGTGCAACCTGTGACGGTGCTTTGTATCAGGAAGCAGACATCATTGTTGTAGGCGGCGGGAACTCAGCGGTGGAAGAAGCTGTCAATCTCACTAAATTTGCTAAGAAGGTCACGCTGGTCAGCAGAAGGGACCAATTGACTGCAACAAAAGCCGGTCAAAGAAGATTTTTTGACAACCCTAAAACTGATGTGATTTGGAATACGGTAATCAAGGAAATCAAAGGGGAAATGTTCGTTGACGGTGTTATATTGAAAAACACTGAAACCGGAAAAACAAGTGAAATGGCAGTTGACGGAATATTCACATTAATTGGCATGATTCCAAGGACGGATGTATTCAGGGGACATGTTAATATTGATGAAAGCGGGTATATATTAACTAATGAAAATATGGAGACTGACATCCCGGGAGTATATGCGTGCGGAGACGTCAGAAAGAAATATGTCAGACAAATAGCCAATGCAGTCGGAGACGGAGCAGTTGCAGCTATATTTTCAGAAAAATATATATCATCACAAGATGAGTGATCAGGAGGAAGAAATGGCAGTAAAAGTATATTCAACACCCACATGTCCCTATTGCACCATGGCAAAGAAATTTCTGAAAGAGAACAATGTTTCTTTTCAGGATATTGATGTGTCCAGGGACAGGGAGCAGGCAATGGAAATGGTGACAAAATCAGGACAGAGAGGTGTGCCGGTAATTGACTTCAACGGGCAGATAATAGTTGGATTTGACAAAGGCCGTCTGACACATCTGATCAGCCACTAAGGTAAGCTTCTAATAAAAAAGCCCTGTGTATAGATATGTACAGGGCTTTTTTATTGTTTTGTTTTAACGATTCACATAATCATTGAAGGTTTAATTAATATAAAATCTCCGAATAATGGCGAATTTCTTTGATTATATCCATTTTATGCACTCAATGTATATTGACAATGTATACAATGAGAAGGACAATGTATATATAAATCAATCAAGGAGTTCTATATGAAAAGAAAAAATGTAATGATTCTCGGTGCTGCCGGAAGAGATTTCCACAACTTCAACACCTACTACAAAAATGATGAAGGTTTTGATGTGAGGGCTTTTACAGCTGCTCAGATTCCCGACATTGACGGTAGAAAATATCCTGCCGAACTTGCCGGAAGACTATATCCTGACGGTATACCAATATATGCACAGGATAATCTTGAGAGATTAATAAAGGAACTGGACATTGATATCTGTGTTTTTTCATACAGCGATGTACCATACGCATTTGTCATGGGAATAAGCGCCAGGGTAAATGCAGCCGGAGCACAGTTTCATCTTCTTGGTACAAAGGACACTATGATCAGAAGCAGTAAGCCTGTTGTAGCGGTTTGTGCCGTAAGAACCGGGTGTGGGAAAAGTCAGACATCGAGAAAAATAGTTGAGATACTTAAAGAAATGGGTCTTAGGGTTGTTGCAGTACGGCATCCGATGCCTTACGGTGATTTGGTCAGGCAAAAAGTTCAGCGTTTTGCAAAAATAGAAGATTTTAAAAAACATGACTGCACCATTGAGGAAATGGAGGAATATGAGCCATATGTCACCCGGGGCAATGTCATATATGCAGGGGTGGATTATGGGGAAATCCTCAGGCAGGCAGAAAATGACCCTGATGGATGTGATGTTATTCTCTGGGACGGAGGAAACAATGATTTTCCTTTCTACAAGCCTGACCTGATGGTGACGGTCGTGGATCCCCATAGACCCGGACATGAAATATCATATTATCCCGGTGAGGTAAACCTGAGGATTTCGGACGTTGTTGTAATCAATAAAATTGATTCAGCGGATTTTGAGAACATACAAACTGTAAGGGATAACATAGCCCGTGCAAATCCCGGAGCCCTTGTTGTTGAAGCTGCCTCAACCATAAAAGTCGATAAACCTGAAGTAATAAAGGGTAAAAGGGTTTTGGTTGTAGAAGACGGACCAACCCTTACACATGGAGAGATGAAAATAGGGGCCGGTATTGTAGCAGCAAGAAAGCTCGGTGCCATTGAAATAGTTGATCCAAGACCATATATAACCGGTAAGCTGAAGGATACATTCAGAATATATCCAAACATAGGCACTTTGCTTCCTGCAATGGGATATGGACCAGACGTTCCAATTCAGCAGGGGCGCGGTTACCATCCAGGCGGCGGCTGCGTTTAAGGCAAAAATCTTTACCT
>CAYYXJ010000002.1:29199-45494 GCA_964475455.1 uncultured Clostridiaceae bacterium
ACTTTGCTTCCTGCAATGGGATATGGAGAACAGCAGGTAAAAGACCTTGAACAGACCATAGAAAATACTGAGTGTGATTCAGTTGTGATTGCAACCCCTGTGGACCTGAATAGAATTATAAACATCAGGAAACCAAATACCAGGGTGCATTATGACCTTCAGGAAATAGGTTCTCCCAATCTGAATGAAATTTTGAATGAATTTGTTGAAAACAAAGTCAGGTAACAAAAGGTTCATGATAAAACATCAAAAACACGAAACCGGTCATCGAAAGATAACCGGTTTTTATAATATTCTGTTCAGTTGAATTCCGGAGACGGGTCATTCAGATTGCTTCAGTAGGTTTGCCCGCAAGCAAAGCGCGGTCAACACTGAAAAAATGTGCATTTTCGCCGATGATTTCCGTTATTCCGGCCAGGTCAAGCCGCTTTTGAACATCATCATTAAGGCCACAAAGGTTAACTGTGATTTTTTTGGAAGAGCATTCTTTTACTATATCCATCATCACTTCAATGCCTGTCGTGTCAATGACAGGAACACCTCTCATTGAAAAAATCAGTTTTCCTGACCCGTCGATTTCATTTTGTATCAGTCTGTTCAGTTTTTCAGCATTTCCAAAGAACAAGGGTCCGGTGATATATATGACCGTGGTGCCTTCATGACCTTTTTCGATGTCATTTTCATCACTATGGAGTAATTCATTCCTGACCTTTGATGCAGTAACCTTCAGTTTGGATGAATTCATGACGAATAAAAAAGCAGAAAACACTATGCCAATCAGAATAGCTATTGTTAAATCAAAAACAACGGTTGCCGTCATTGTTATAAGGAATTTATAAACAGCACTTCTATTATATTTCTTGAATATATTTTTTATTGCCGTCCATTCATTCATACGCCAGGCTGTTACAATCAGTACACCTGCAAGTGCAGGATAAGGTATCATGGCCATGACATCACTTAAAAGAAACATGGAGGCAAGAAGTACAAAAGCATGTATTATTCCGGTGAGTCGTGTTTCACTTCCGGATTTTATGGCTACACTTGTTCTTGCAATTGCTGCGGTTGCCGGAATACCACCGAAAAAAGGTATGATGATATTACCGATTCCCTGTGCAACCAATTCCTGGTCCGCATCAAAGGATTCGCTTTGTTTCATCCTCATTGCACTTGTTCCGCACAGCAGGCTTTCAATCATTCCAAGGGCTGCAACAGACAGTGCAGGGGAAAGGAAAGCAGGAAGTGCTGACAGTTGAAATTCTGTGAAACTGAAACGTATGTCAGGCAGGAGGGATCTCGGAATTTCACCGATCGTACCAATGCTGAATTTAAAAAGAAGGCTTGCAACTGTTGCGACTACCAACCCAACCAGCGAAGAAGGAATCCTGGCATTATATTTTTTTGGCCAGAAAATCATTACTATTACAACAGTCAGGCCGGTCAGAAGGGCCTGCCAGTTCATTTCAAAACCCAGGCTGCCATATGAAATTATTTTTTGAATGGCATTTGAACCGGCAGAAGACGTTCCAAAGAAGTTATCTATCTGTCCCAATGCAATTATTATTGCTATTCCTGATGTAAAGCCTGTTATTACCGGGCGGGGGATTACACTTACAAGTTTTCCGAATTTTAGGACACCTGCCAGCAGCAATATTATACCGGCCAGTATACTAACAATAAAAACTCCCTGAAGTGAATATTTTGCAGTAATAGAAATCAAAATTGCTGCCATAGCACCGGTTGGACCTGAGATTTGATAAGATGCACCTGAAAGTGCACTGATAACAACCCCTGCTATTACGGCAGTTATTAATCCGGCTGCCGCATCAGCGCCGCTGCTGACTCCGAAAGCGAGAGCCAGGGGAAGGGCAACTGCTGCGACGGTAATCCCGGCCATAAGATCCTTTGAGAAACGCTTCGAATTATAGTTCCTGAACTCTTCCCTGATTCTGTCAATATATCTTTTAAGCACAATAGTTCTTCCTTGTTTACAAATCCTGCATATTCTATATCAGAAGTTTTGCAAAGTCCATATAATTTATAAAGGTTGAAGCTGAAAATATCAAACCAATTTAAAACAAAAAAAACCCGTGGTTCCAATTGTATGAAACGACGGGCAATTGATGGAGCCGCTAATCGGATTTGAACCGATGACCCCTTCCTTACCATGGAAGTGCTCTACCTACTGAGCTATAGCGGCATGGTCAGCGAATAGTATTTTAACACAACATTTTTTCTTAGTCCATAATAAAATTCTACACCTTATATTTTTCAATGATAACCGATATCTTCTTTTTTATTCGCTGTAAAGCGTTATCCATTGATTTTGGTGTTCTGTCGAGTTTCTTGGATATTTCTCTGTAGTCTTCCCCTTTAAGATACAGGTCCAGAACCTTATTTTCCAATTTACTGAGGGATTGTTTTATCTCGGACATAATATCCCTGGTATTTTCCTTGCTTATAAGAAGTTCCTCCGGATTTCTGTTTCCATAATGAAAAAGTGTATCGGCAAGGGTTCTGTCGGCATCGCCTTCGGACCCAACAGGTTTATTAAGGGATATATATGTGTTGAGAGGTGTATGTTTTTTTCGGGTTGCTGACTTTATAGCAGTTATTATCTGCCTTGTTATACATAGCTCTGCAAAAGGGAAAAACGAAGGAGTTATGGATGAATTGAAATCCCTTACCGCTTTATAAAGCCCTATCATTCCTTCCTGGATTATATCTTCATTATCTGCACCAATCAGAAAGTAAGCCCTTGCCTTGGCTTTGGCAAGATTACCATACCGGTGCATGATGAACTCCATGGCTCTGTCATCACCGCTGTTTGCCATTTTGATTATTTCATTTTCATCATATTTGTTATAATCCATGTCACCTGTCCGGATTCTTAAAGATATTTGTCCTGATGGGCAAATACATCGAGCATTGCCCTTATATTTTCTTCGGGTACATCATAGGGAACACCATGGGTAGGTGAAGCGATATAACCGCCACCCTTTCCCAGTATCCTCATGATTCTGGTCATTTCACGTTTAACACCTTCAGGAGTTTCAAAGGGAAGCATCCCCTGGGTACTGATTGCTCCCCAGAATGAAAGGTCGCTGCCATATTCAGCCTTGCAAAATTCAATGTCATAAATTTCCGGTTGGAATGTCTGGTAGCAGTCAAGTCCGCATTCTATAACATCGGGGAATATTTCCAATATGTCGCCGCAAGAATGCTGTATTACATATTTGCCACCTTTTTTAACCTCTGAATAAGCTCTTTTTAACCGTGGCTTTATAAACTCACGCCACATTACCGGACCCATTATGAGACCTCTGCCCCCATTCATTGCGGCCTAGAGTGCTGTTCTCATCGATATCGATATAAATTTCACAAGCTCTACGTTGAAATCACATATTCTGTCCAGTAGGTCATGTACAAATTCAGGATCCGTTATCATATCCATTAGGAGGGTTTCCATGCCGCGGAGCGTCCAGGCTCGCTCAAACAATGAAAATCCAATACAAAAAACATTGAAGGTGTCCGGATTATCAGCTATGAAATTTTCTATGTCTGCACCCAGGGCATCAAAATTGATGTCAGGGTAAGAAAAGGCAGAGGGATCAGTTCCCTGCAAAATCTTATTTTCAACTACTCCGATATCTTTGTCAGGGCCACTGCGATTCCATTCCACACCCCACATATCAACAAAGTGTCCGGGTTTTCCTTCGATTTCCCTGTGCCCTTTTGAATAACCTATTGTCTTTATATGGTTTTGGATCTTTGAATCAAATTCCTCGTCGTTGAAATACTTTACAAGCTTTTCCCTCAGGGGTATTGTAAAACCCACTTCATAAGGTATGATATCTGATTCTATATGGTTCAATGAGTTGATGACCCGTTGTTTTTTATTCATGTCTTTTCTCCCTTGGTTTTTGCAGACATAATTATACAACATCCAAAGGAGGTATTGACAATAATTTATCCAATGGAACATTTTTTCATTCACTGTCGTATAACATTTATATAAGTGAAACCGATAATATCACACAAAGGTAAAAACCCCCCAACCCCTATATCAGCAAAGGCACCCGAAAAGGTGTCTTTTGCATGCAATGCCCTTAATTGCCATTGGCCTGCATATATAATATAATGTCTAGGCGGCAGAGATGCAGGGAAAGGGAAGTATCCAATGGAAAAAACCATAGGTTTTGACAACATTGACCATGTTATGAATTTGTTCGGAAGCCAGGATGAAAACGTCAGGGCGATAGAAGAAATAATGGATGTCAACATTGTTCCAAGGGGAACCGAAATAAAAATAATCGGTGATGAAGAAAATGTCCTTAAAGCAACAGAAGTCATAGAAAAGCTCATGAGAATTGCCCGTGACGGTGATGCCATTACAAGGCAGAATTCCATATATATTGCAACCCTGGTAAGGGAAGGTGGATTTCAAAGCGGGGAATACCCGGCTGACTATGTATGTCTCAATGCCAACGGAAAACCGATAAAATCCAAGACCTATGGTCAGAAGCAGTATGTTGAAAATATCAAGAACAATGATATTGTTTTCGGTATAGGTCCGGCGGGAACCGGAAAAACATTTCTTGCGGTTGCAATGGCTGTTACAGCATTCAGGTCCGACCAAGTCAAACGTATAATACTTACCAGACCTGCAGTGGAGGCCGGTGAAAAACTGGGATTTTTACCCGGAGACCTTCAAAGCAAGATAGATCCGTATCTAAGGCCATTGTATGATTCACTTTTTGAAATAATGGGAGCGGAGGCATTTCAAAGAACCCGCGAAAAAGGATTGATAGAAATTGTTCCGCTTGCGTACATGAGGGGAAGGACACTGGACGATTCCTTCATAATCCTGGATGAAGCACAGAATACCACAAAGGAGCAAATGAAGATGTTTCTGACCAGGATGGGTTTCTATTCAAAGGTAGTGGTGACCGGTGATATCACCCAGATTGATTTGCCGGGTGACAAAAAATCAGGACTACTGGAGTCGGAAAAAATATTGAAGAACATCAAGGGAGTAGGCTTTTCATATCTAACTGACAGGGATGTGGTTCGTCATGAGCTTGTACAGAAAATCATCAAGGCATACGACAAATACGAGAATAAAAGCGGGAAGAAGGGTTGATATGCGGAAACTGGGATTGATTTTCAATAAAAACAATATACTGACGGTACTGATAATATTCATAACTTTGGCTATGCTTGCATTCAGCTCATATTTCAAGGTTATACCTTTTACAAAAACCCTTGATGATGAAGGATATGCAAACAAGGACATCTATGCACCGTTTGATTTTTATGATGTAACAGGAACAACAGCTCTTGCTGAAAAAGCCGCTGCTGAAACCGAACCTGTCCTGGTGAGCAGACATGATGCTACTTTTTCATCATTTGAAGATATTTCTCTGTTTTTTGATAAGACGGATACATACAGAAGCGAAATCCTGAAATATAAAATCCAGGGAAGTGATTTTGCCAAGTATCTTGATAATAGGATCAGTGCATATATAAGCCTTTGTCTGACCAATGGCATTGTTATTAAATACGACCAGGTCAGGTTTTTACTTGATGAAATCAGTGAAGCTGAATATAACAATTTCAAATCAATAGTAACCGCGGAGTTTTCATCTGTCCAAAACAGAGATGTCTTCGAAGCCAACAGATCTGAAATGCTTGATGAATACAAAGACAAGACTGAATATGCAATCATTAACAGCGGTCTTCGAAGTTTTTCAAACAATATTGCAGACGCCTTCCTGAGAATCAACAGTATTGTGAACACTGAAGAAACCAAAATGGCAAGGGATGCCGCCCGGGCAGATGTATTTGAAAACAATCCAATAATTATTGATGAGGAAACACTGATAATCAGCCAGGGGGAAAAAGCTGATGCAGATACCATCAGGCTTTTAAGTGAAATGAATCTTATGGGAGGGACCTCCTTCAATATAAAGGTGTTCATGGGGCTCGCAGGTCTTCTAGCGATGCTTCTGGTACCGGTAATAATGTTTAAAAAACTGTTTTCTGGAAGAACAAGTTACACCAAAAGGCATATTCTAATAATCTGTGTAATTGAAATAATGCTGTTTGCACTTGTATATCTTGTTCCGGGGAAATTTTATCTGTTCATGCCTGTATTTATACTTCCTATGCTTGTTTCTATCCTTGTGGATGAAAAAATAGCTATAATAGTCGGAGCGGTTACAGCTGTATTCATAAGTTTCATTTATAAAACCGATATAACCTATCTTGCAATACTTATCAGTACCGGTACAATGTCAGCTTATTTTGCAAGAAAGCTGAGTTCCAGGATGAGGTTGTTATCATCGGGATTGATCCTTGGCTTGTCAGCATCACTGATAATGTTTTTACTGACTCTTGCCCACAACAGCAATCCGATGGATATCATAATGGATTATCTGGCACTTATTGCCGGAGCACTGATTTCAGTAATTCTGGTTATAGGTCTTATGCCTTTATTTGAATCGGTTTTCAATATAATAACCCCGTTCAAACTGCTGGAGCTCAGTAACCCCAATCAGCCGTTGCTGAAGAAACTTCTTCTTGAAGCACCGGGAACATACCACCACAGTCTTATGGTGGGCAATCTTGCAGAGGAAGCTGCCAATGAGATCGGTGCAAACGGCCTGCTTGCAAGAGTGGGAGCGTATTATCATGATGTGGGAAAGATGAGCAGACCTGGATATTTTGCTGAAAACCAGGGTAAGGACAATCCTCACAATAAGATGAAACCTGAATTGAGTAAACTGGTTATAATCAACCACACCAAGGAGGGTGATGAAATTGCAAAAAAATACAAGCTTCCGCATGCGATAAGGGATTTTATCAATGAACATCATGGAACAACCCAGGTAAAGTATTTTTATAATAAAGCAGTGGAACAGTATGGAAATACAGTTAACCCGGATGAATTCAGATATGAAGGACAGCGGCCAAAGACAAAAGAATCTGCAGTTGTAATGCTTGCTGATTCAGTGGAAGCAATTGTAAGGGCCGGCGGAGATCTTTCAAGGGGAGAAGTTGAAGGTATTATCAGGAAAGCCATCAAAGGTAAGCTTGATGACGGACAGTTTGACCTTTGTGACCTTACACTAAAGGATTTCGATGATATATCGAATGCATTTCTAAGGGTGTTCGGCGGTTATTTCCATAAACGGATAGATTATCCGGAACCTAAGGAGGGTGTTAAGAATGGGCCTGTTAACGAAGATATATCCGGATGACGGAATCATGGTTGATGACGGAATCATTGAGATAATAAAGAGGGTTTGTGAGGAATGTACCCGTGCTTACAGTGAATCACTGTGTGCAGGGGTATATTTAACTGATGACAACGGTATAAGGGAAAAGAACCTTGCATTCAGACAGATTGATTCGGCAACTGATGTTTTGTCCTTCCCTATGCTGGATGCAAAAAACGGCAAATTGAAATATTCGGAAGTCGATAAAGACAGGGTAAATGATTGTATTATGCTTGGAGATATTGTCATATCGATGGACCGGGTTAATTCACAAGCGGAGGATTACGGCCACTCAGTATCCAGGGAAATGGCATTTCTGGTATGTCATGGAATGCTGCATCTCATAGGATATGACCATATGAAACCCAATGATGAAAAAAGAATGCTGGAAACACAGGAAGCGACACTGGTTTCCCTTGGATATGTCAGATAAGGAGTAAAAATGAAAGATTTGATGAAAGCGGCTGAAAAGGTTCTGGAAAATGCATATTCGCCTTATTCAGGCATTAAAATAGGAGCCGCTGTAAGATGTAAAAGCGGTAAAGTGTATACCGGAACAAATGTTGAAAATGCATCTTATGGTGCGACCATATGCGCAGAGAGATCTGCCATAACTGCTGCAATATCTGCAGGCGAAAAAAAGATTACCGCCATTGCAATTACAGGGGATATAGATGATTTCGCATGGCCCTGCGGTATCTGCAGGCAGGTAATCAAGGAATTTGCGGTTGATGACATCAGGATAGCTGTATCAGGAAAAAACAGGGAAATAAAGGAATTCGGGATGAATGAAATACTTCCGAATGCATTTGAATTCAATATCGGAGGTAATGATTAAGTGGCTTTTAAATCAGGGTTCATAGCTGTTGTAGGACGGCCCAATGTTGGGAAATCAACACTGATAAACACTCTTACGGGTAAAAAGGTTTCCATTATATCTGCAAGACCACAGACTACCAGGAATATGGTCAGGGCTATTATAACGGATGAAGACAGCCAGATGATTCTCATGGATACACCCGGTATTCATAAACCCAAAAGCAAACTGGGGGAATTCATGGTAAAAAGGGCAATTGATTCACTCAATGAATCAGACGGTGTTATCTTTGTTGTAGAGGCTACAGACCTGGGACCCGGTAAAACGGATACCATGATCCTGGAGCGTTTGAGTAATATAAAACCACCGGTGATTCTTGTTGTAAATAAATGTGATACTGCAGGTGAAGAACAAATTTTCAGTACCATTGCATCATTTTCATCAAGGCTTCAGTTTCATGAAGTTGTTCCAATCAGTGCGCTAAATGCAGATAATACAGATGTTTTACCCGGGATTTTAAAAAAACTTCTGCCTGAGGGTGCCATGTACTTTGATGGAGACGATTATACGGACCAACCGGAGAGAACTGTAGCTGCTGAGTATATACGCGAAAAAATACTTCAGTTGCTAAGGGATGAAATACCCCATGGAACAGGTGTGGAAATAACACTATTCCGGGATCGGGAAGACAAACCGATGATTGATATTGATGCAACCATTTATTGTGAACGAAAATCTCACAAAGGTATAATTATCGGTAAGAAAGGCTCCATGCTCAAAAAAATCGGATCCCTTGCAAGGGAAGACCTTGAGGCATTGTTCGGAGTTCCTGTCTACCTTCAATTATGGGTCAAGGTAAAGGAGGACTGGAGGAACAGTTATACTGTTTTAAAGGATCTGGGATATCGTGAATGACAAACAAGAAGCTCAAGGGCATTGTAGTCAGGGCCAATGACTATCTGGAAAATGACAGGCTTCTGACGGTACTTACAATTGAAGAGGGTACTGCAACCATCAAGGCAAAAGGCGTTAGGAAAAAAGGCGCTAAACTTGCGTTTGCCACCGGAATATTTTTCTGCGGTGACTTTGAGGTTGTTGAGAGCAATGGCCGTTACGTGCTGACCGGGGCATCCAGACTTTATGATTATACTGAACTCGCAGAGGACATTGATAAATTTTATCTGGCCTGTCACTTTGTTGATATTGCAGCATTCATTATAATGGAAAAACACCCGGATGAGGAAATGCTGAGATTTTTATTAAACTCCCTTCATATTATGACAGGGGAAAAATGTAATCTGGTTCTTTTAAGAGGAATATTTGAATTTAGAACTGCCGTTATATCCGGATTTGCACCTGCATTATATGAATGTGCTGCATGCGGGAAGGAAACAAGCAGTACAACATTCTCCCTGACAGCAGGGGGCTTTACCTGTTGTATACAGGGTATTGAAACGGATGTATATGTCAGACAGGCAGTTTTGCATATAACTGAGGCTGAAATGAAGGATTTATTTTCAATGGAAATACCTCAGGAGTCCGCCGAAAAATTGAAAGCACTGTCATCGTCATATATTGAGATGATTTTTGATCATAAGTTTAAAACAATGGAACAACTTGAAGGGATTTAATAGACATATGAAGATAGTTATTCTTGCAAACATGGAAAGACAACAACAGATATTCAAAGAAGAACACTACGATCAACTCAGGAAATTCGGAGAACTGGTCATCAACGGAAGCCAAAAAGGCCCTTCTGCGCAAGAGGCTGCCATATTGATAAAAGATGCAGACATTGCTGTAACTTCCTGGGACTGTCCGCTTCTTACGAATGATATCATCGGTGAAGCTCCCGGTCTGAAACTTGTTGTACATGCGGCCGGTTCAGTCAAGGGAATCGTCACCGAGGAACTGTGGGACAGGGGAATCAGAGTAGTTTCAGCTGCCGCAGCACTGGGCAGGGGGGTGGCAGAAACTGCAGTGGGATTGACGATTGCTTCACTGAAGAATATATTCAATCTGAACAGACTTACATCGATGGGTGGATGGAACAACCAGAATTATACGGTAAGGGATATCTATGACCTGAAAATCGGTGTAATCGGAGCCGGACATGCAGGCAGGCATTATATAAAGCTAATGAAAAACTTTGAAGTTGATATTCTTCTTTATGACCCTACCATGGATGAAAATGACTGCGATAGACTGGGTGTGGATAAGGCAAGTCTCTCTGCAATAATGTCGGAGTGTGATGTTGTTTCCATCCATGCACCTTCACTTCCGGTGACAAGACACATGATAAACTCAGAAAATCTGTCCAAAATGAAGGATGGTGCGGTTCTCATCAATACTGCAAGGGGTACTTTGATCAATGAGGATGATCTGATCAGAGAGCTTCGCAGGGGGAGGATTACAGCATGCCTTGATGTAACTGATCCTGAGCCGCCGTCTGAATTAAATGAACTCAGACTGATTCCGAATGCTATTCTTACTCCGCATATTGCAGGAGCTGTCACCAACGGGAGAAAAAGAATCGGAGCCCTTGCTTTAAGTGAAATAAGGTCATATCTTGAAAATGCTGGATTGGAGTATGAAGTTCTTCGCAGTCAGCTTGGAAGGCTGGCATAACTAAGGGACATAGCTGATTGCGAGGACCATGATGCTACTATATAATATTCATGATTCGGGGGAGAAAAGTATGTTGCTACAAGGTCAGAACTTGAAACTGGGAGCATTGCAGGAAAAGGATATTGATATTTTGTCAGGCTGGTATGAAAACACAGACTTTCTGCGTTTTTATGACTTTCATCCTGCAATACCAAAAACCCGGGAACAATTGATGAAAATATATGAAAACGGCACAACGGATACTTTTATTCCATTTGCTGTAAGATTGAAGGACACAGGGGAGATGATAGGTCTCATCGAGATTGACGGAATATCCCAGTCGAACAGGTTTGCATGGATATCCATAGGATTCGGAGATAACAACCACAGGGGAAAGGGATTTGGATTCGAAGCGTTGTCTCTTGCAGTTGAATTTGCTTTCAATGAACTGAATTTGGAAAGACTTCAGCTCAATGTCATAGAATATAATAAGGCGGCTATAAAACTCTATGAAAAAACAGGGTTTGTCAGAGAAGGAGTTTACAGGGAAGCAGTCCAAAGGAACGGAGAAAAGCACAATCTGATTCTTTATGGATTATTAAGAAAGGAATGGAATAGCAATGATTGAATTTATTAAAAATTATGTAGAAAAACAATCTGCGGCAATAAGAATGACCCCGTTTGCTGATGTTGAAAGATTTTGCAGTATGCTTCTTGAGGCCAGAGAAGGTGACCATGCTATATTTTTTGCCGGGAACGGCGGGAGCGCAGCTACTGCATCTCATTTCACGAATGATTTGGTAAAAGGATTGTCTCCGGGTAATCCAAGAAGATTCAGGGCATTTTCCCTTGTTGACCAGGTACCTGTAATAACTGCTCTTGCAAATGATTATGATTATTCAGTAATATTTCAGGAGCAACTTAAAAATTATGCAAAGGAAGGCGATCTGCTTGTTGTTATAAGCGGCAGCGGAAACAGCCCCAATATAATAAAAGCCTGTGAATATGCAGCACAACACGGAGTCAGAACCGTAGGGCTTACAGGCAGGGACGGTGGAAAACTGAAGGACTTGTGTGATTTGTCAATTATTGCTCCGGTGGACGGAATGGAAGAGATTGAAGACATACATATGCTTTGGGAACATTGTGTAATATGTACATTGAGAAATAAAATAAGCAGCGAGGTATAAGGTTTTGGAGTATATTAACAAGACAGCATCAGGCAATCTTCATTCAGTGGTATTTGATTTTGACGGTACATTGAGTCTTATAAGAAAAGGCTGGCAGGAAATAATGACTCCTTATTTTACTGAAGTTCTCATGAACACACCGGGCGCAGGGTCAGTTGAAAAGGAACATGAATGTGCCAGGGAATTCATAGACCTTCTTACAGGCAAACAAACCATTTACCAATGTATCAGATTGAACGAGGAAGTTATAAAAAGGGGCGGTATATCACAAGATCCCCTGATATATAAAAATGAATATCACAGAAGGCTTCTTGAAAAAATTGAATACAGACGCAAAGGTCTTGCTGACGGAACAATTGACCCGGAAGAATTCCTTGTTCCGGGATCTGTCGGGATAATTGAAAATCTCATAAAGCATGGTGTTGATATATATCTGGCCAGCGGTACGGATGAGATATATGTCAGGGAAGAGGTTGCGCTTCTAAAGCTTGACGGGTATTTCAAGGAGCGCATATACGGAGCCCGGGATGATTACAGGTTATTCTCAAAGGCAATGGTGATCCAGAGAATAATCGAAGTCAATGACCTTCACGGGTCCAGCCTGGCCGGATTCGGTGACGGATATGTTGAAATTGAAAATATCAAGGAAGTCGGCGGAATTGCCATAGGTGTAGCAACGGATGAAGAACGCATGGAAGGAATTGATGAGTGGAAGAGGCAGCGATTGATAAAAGCGGGAGCGGATGTCATTATTGCTGATTTTACAGAACTTGATGAGTTGGAAAACTTTTTATTCGGAGGTTGAAGTGCCATTTGAAAAATTTGACAGGAGCAAGCTGATCCTCAAGGATATTAATGAAAGGGAACATGACCTTGATCTCAGTGTAATGCAGGACCCTTATAAAAAACCCGGCTTGTTTCAAAATGAGAAACTGGATTCATTGGTTGAGGCTATAAAAAATGCCAGAAAAAACGATGCTGCTGTGATTATGATGATGGGAGCCCATGTAATTAGAGCCGGTGCAGCTCCATGGCTAATCAGGTTGATGGATGAAGGTTGGATCACACATTTTGCTATGAACGGCGCCGGGGCTATACATGATTTTGAATTTGCCATGATCGGTGCTACCACTGAAAGTGTAGCAAAATATATCAGTGAGGGTCAGTTTGGCCTTTGGAAACAGTCCGGATTGATAAATGATTTTATAAATGAAGGTGCAAAACTTGGATTGGGACATGGCGAAAGCCTTGGAATGGCCATTGAAGAAGGAAAATTTCCGCATAAGCAATTTTCTCTGCTGGCAGCAGGTTATAGGAACCGGATTCCTGTTACCATACATGTTGGGATTGGGTTGGATTTCATACATCAACATCCAAATTGCAGCGGTGAAATGCTGGGAAAAGCTTCTTATACTGATTTTCTGATTTATGCCAAATCCATTCAGAATCTCGAAAACGGAGTTTTCATGAACTTCGGATCTGCTGTTACAGGTCCTGAGGTTTACCTGAAAGCTCTTTCAATGGCAAGAAATGTAGCGCATCAGAGCAATGAAAGAATTGCACATTTTACTACTGCTGTTTTTGACCTTTTACCAATTGATGAAAAAACAGAAGGTGCGCCGCCGAAATCCGATCCAAGGTATTATTTCAGACCGTGGAAGACCATTTTGGCCAGAACCGTAGCTGACGGTGGTGTCGGTTATTATATAAATGGTGAACACAGGCTGACTGTTGCCAATATGGCATATAAATTGATTGAACGGTGATTGAGATGACTGAAGACAGAATCAGGGATTTATTTAAAAAATTCAAGGAATTGAAAGTGGCTGTGGTAAGTGATTTCGTACTGGATAAATATTTGAAAATTGATACACGACTCAATGAGCCATCCCTCGAAACCCCACACGATGCTTACCAGGTCGTTGAAACACGTCAGTATCCCGGAGCAGGTGGTACAATAGCAAATAACCTTTGCGCCCTTGGTGTTGGAGAGGTATATCCTGTTACATTCATAGGCAATGACGGCAATGGATATGAGCTCCGGCATGAAATGAAATCCAGGGGCATGAAGTTTGATTATGTGGTGGATACTGATGAAATGATAACACCTTCATATGTCAAACCGATGATGTGGGATGGTACAGGTGAAGAAATTGAAAGCAACAGACTTGATATTAAAAATTTCAAAAAAACACCTGAAGGTCTGGAAAGCAAATTACTTGTTTCCCTGGGGGATGTTTTTAACAAAATGGATGCAGTGATAATACTGGACCAAATGGTTGAGAGTAACTGTGGAGTAATAACAGAGAAAGTGAGGGAGAAACTCATTGAACTTGCTGCAACCCACACTGAAAAAATCATTTATGCAGACTCGCGGGCAAAGATACATTTGTTTGAGATGATGTCCATAAAGTGCAATAATTACGAAGCGTGCAGGGCTTTTTATCCGGAACTTGAAGGTGAACCCGATGATGAAATGGTCCTTGAATGCGGCAGCAGGTTATTCAACAGGAATGGAAGGCCGGCTTTTATCACAATGGGAAAGAACGGTATCATGACTTTCGGAAACAAAGGAATAGTAGTAGTGCCGACGGAAGATGTCCCAAGACCATATGATATATGTGGAGCGGGGGATTCAGTCAGTGCCTCTGTAGTTTCCTCCCTTGCGGCAGGTGCAGATGAAGTAGAGGCAGCTTTCATAGGGAATATGGTGGCTGCGGTAACCATACGGAAGATAGGTGTTACCGGAACAGCTTCATTGCAAGAAGTAATTGAAACTTACAATGGATGGTTCAAGGAGACAACACCATGGCAAAGATAGCCCTTGCACAGTTTGACAGTAAAATAAACAATGTTTATGAAAACAACATTAAAATGGTTCGTATGATCAGACGGGCTTCTGAAAATCAAGCGGATATAATTGTATTCCCGGAACTTTTTTCAACCGGATATAATCTGGATATAATAGGAGACAAGATTTACGACATGGCATGTCCATCGGATGGGGATACTATCAAATTGGCTTCCAGTGAAGCAAAGCTTGGCAATATTCATGTAATTGCACCGTTGGCATATACCTATGAAAATAAATTATTTAATTCAGCTGTCATCATTGACAACAACGGCAAAGTTTTGAATGTTTATCACAAAAATAATCTGTGGGACAAGGAACAGGAATATTTTAAATACGGAAGTCATGATTACAGGGTTTATGATGCACAGTTTGGTAAATTCGGGGTTATAATTTGCTATGATGTTGATTTCCCCGAAACATGCAGGAAACTTGCTCTAGCAGGAACTGAAATAATTTTTGTTCCTGCAGCGTGGGCGACAACACACAGGCATCTATGGGATATTTATCTTCCGGCGAGAGCTCTTGAAAATACAGTTTTTGTTGCCGGGGTAAACAGGACAGGCAAAGAGGGTGATGTCGTATATTTCGGAGATTCAAAGGTCTTTGATCCTACTGGTTCACTGGTCGCAAGAGCGGGGGAGAACATCGAGGAAATACTTTATTGCAATATAGATGTCGCAACTATTCCGGATATAAGGAAAGATTTTCCCTATTTGAAGGAACTCAGAAAGGATTATTGATTATGGCCGGTATTTGGCTGAATGAAGACAATTCCCATTATTACTTCAAGCGAGGACAAAAAGCAGCGGACCCTGAGAATATACGTAACTTTATATTGCAGTATAAGGGGACAAATGTGGAAAGAATGCTTTTGAATGGAAATGCACAGAAAACCAGCTTTGCTACAAAAGCCGGTGAAATTATTTATGACAATATAACTGAAGATATGATTGCACCTGAAAGATTTCAGATTTTCAGGACCTGGAGCGGGGCTGTCAAACTTCTGATTGACAATGGAATAGATGTTTATTCTGAATGGATTAAGATACTTAGGGAAATCAACATATCACCATGGATGAGCATGAGGATGAATGATGTTCATAATGCAGATCATACTGATGACCCCATGCATAGTTTATTTTACAAAAATCACCTTGATTACAGAAGAGCCATGCACAGGGACGAAAAGTGGGAAGACCGCCAGTTGAATTACTTGATAGCAGATGTCCGTGAATATCATTTTGGCATCCTCAGGGAGTATTTTGAAAAATATGACTTCGATGGTATTGAATTGGATTGGATGCGGTTTGGAAATCATTTTCCTGTCGGTTATGAGGATGAAGGGAGGTTGGTTCTGGATGAATTCATGAAATCCGCCAGGAAACTTGCCGATGAATATGAAAAAATACGCGGGCATAAAATTGAAATAGGGGCCAGGGTGCCGGTAAGCCCTGAGTATGCTTATGACATGGGAATGGATGGAGTAGGCTGGGCATTGGAAGGATATGTTGCGAACCTTGTACCGTCACCTTTCTGGCATACGAGCC
>CAYYXJ010000002.1:45504-52501 GCA_964475455.1 uncultured Clostridiaceae bacterium
CAGTGTGATATACCTGTTGAAAGATGGAAACGTCAGGTGGCAGGAACCGGTTGCCGGATAGCACCATGCCTGGAACTTTGCCTCAGGCAATATGCTTTTCCAAAATGCAGGAATGAGTTTCAGTTTAATTCGATGGAAACCATCATGGGCGCTGCCCACTCCTTCATTGACAGGGGAGCTGATGCGATATACACATTCAACTACATGGACATGCAGAAATTTGCATATGATGAAGACGGGTACAGAGAAATAATAACAAAAACAGGCAGAGTGGATTTAATGAAAAACAAAAGAAAACGTTATGTCCTGACATTCAATGACAGAAGACCGGAAGGAACTGTTTCTGATGAAGTTCTCCCATATGACCTTAAGAAAGGTGTGTTTGCAGGTTTCAGGCTCCATACCGGTAACAAGGTAGACGGGGAAAGGCGGTTGGTACTTCTTTCTTTCCGTGGCATCAATGACCTTGGGAGTGACGATTTCAGGGTGTATGTAAATGGTGAATCATGTGAGTTCATCGGAGCTTACGAGCCGGGACACCCAAGACCGGTTGATACAGTATATGCATGGATGATACCTGCCGGTGCACACAAGAATGGATACCAGGTAATAGAACTTGACCCCGGTCTGAGCAATTCTGTACTTGACTGGGTGGAAATTCTTGTGGATTGATGGGTTTACAAACCGTAAAAAGCAGTTTAATCATTGTAAATATTGAATGTGATAATATATAAGTGTATAATCATTCAGTACAAACGCTGGTTTTCTGAAGTTGAAATGTTACAGCTTTTTACATCACTGGCAATAGAAAATTAGGAGGGAATTAGATGGGAAAGTATTTTCTGAAGCGGTTGGCTGCAGCATTACTTACAATCTTGCTCATAGCTACTATAACTTTCTTCATGATGCATTCAATTCCCGGGGGGCCTTTTACCAGAGAAAGACCTGTTCCGGCTTCAATTATGGAAAGACTCAATGAGAAATATCATCTTGATGATCCGGTTTTTATTCAATACCTGGATTATATGAAAGGTCTGGTAACCCTGGATTTAGGACCGTCATTTTCAATAATTGGCAAGGATGTAATTGACTTGATTGCGGGAGGTTTCCCGACATCGGCCAAGATAGGGCTGCTTGCTACGGTGCTGATAATTATAGTCGGAATACCCTTTGGCATAATATCGGCACTTAAACAAAACAAACCAATTGACTATTTTGTCATGTTTATGGCTACTTTGGGGGTTACGGTACCGAGTTTTGTAATAGCCACGCTGATAATATATGTTTTTGCAGGATTGTTGGGCTGGATTCCAACATTCGGTCTGTCAAATCCGCTTGGGTACATAGGCCCTGTAGTGGCACTCAGCGGATATTCACTTTCTTTTGTAACAAGACTGACACGTTCTTCAATGCTTGAGGTGCTTCGTCAGGATTACATAAGGACAGCAAGGGCAAATGGTATAAAAGAAGTTGTTGTCATGTCAAAACATGCTGTAAGAAATGCCCTGGTACCTGTGGTAACATATGTGGGCCCGATGGTTGCAGCCATACTGACAGGTTCGTTTGTCATCGAAAGAATATTTGCACTGCCCGGTATGGGAGGCTATTTTGTTGAAAGTATAACAAACAGGGATTACACAACAATAATGGGAATCACCGTATTCTATGCGGCATTTTATATCATAATGATTTTATTTGTGGATGTAGCTTACGCATTTATTGATCCGCGTATCAGATTTGAAAAAGGGGCGAAATAATGAGTGGCATTGATAAAAGTAAATTTAAATTTGTTACAGACAAGGAAAAGGAATTCGAAGAGTTCCGCCCAAGCCTGACCTATTGGCAGGATGCTTGGAGGCGTCTTAAGAAAAATAAGATGTCCATGGTGGGACTTGTGGGAATCATCCTGATAATAATATTTGCAATAGTAGGGCCGTACCTTACAAGCATGTCATATTCAGACCAGATCAATGGGTTTAAGAATCTGTCGCCGATACTAACCATTTATGAAGTTGGTCCTGATACTTATGTAACACTTACAGCTGATTACAGTTTGATTCGTGTGGACAAAAAGGGCAATCTCATTGAACGGCTGAAGGAAGTAGAACTGGATGAATCGGTTATAACTGATGAGGAAAGAACAGACTTCACAAAAATCCTGTCTCCGGCAGAGCAGAAAAAGCGAAATGACGAAGCGGCCAAAACTTTAATCAAGGCTTATGACTATAACGGAGAGCTTATTTATCTTGATTACTCCGGTGTTGTTAACAAGGAGCTTGAATATAAATATATTTTCACTTACAAGGATAATTTGGTCAATGAAAAATACAAGACGACCTGGAACAAAAAGTATCCATTCGGCTCAGATAATCTGGGACGTGATGTTCTGACCCGTGTCATGTACGGCGCCAGGATTTCACTCACAGTTGCTTTTGTAGCTTCGTTGGTTAATTTTGTAATAGGGGTCACATATGGTGCAATTGCCGGTTATGAGGGAGGCAGGGTTGATAATATTATGATGAGAATAGTCGACATAATTAACTCAGTCCCTCTTGTTTTGATTATTATTCTATTGATGGTTCTGATCGGGAACCAAGGTCTTTGGACTATAATTATGGCAATCGGTTTGGTTTATTGGGTAGGCATGGCTAGGCTTGTAAGAGGCCAGATACTTTCATTGAAGGAGCAGGAGTTCATACTGGCTGCCACTGCACTTGGTGTATCCCGGAAAAATATTATAACAAGGCATCTTATTCCGAATGCGATGGGTCCGATCATCATATCAATGACAATGATGATTCCAAGTGCTGTTTTCACGGAAGCTTTCATGAGTTTCATTGGTCTTGGTGTATCAGCTCCGATGGCTTCATGGGGAACACTTGCGAACAATGCACTGGCGGGGATACTTTCATCTCCATATCAATTGTTTTTCCCTGCTTCTGCAATAGCTATAACAATGCTGGCATTCAACTTCCTGGGTGATGGTCTCAGGGATGCTCTGGATCCGCGTCTTAGGAAAGGTTGAGGTGATTGAAATGGGAAAAATACTTGAAGTTAACAATCTGAAAACATCATTTTTCACTCACCTGGGAGAAGTACAGGCAGTCAGAGGTTCTACTTTTTCCATGAATGAAGGAGATATTCTTGGGATAGTAGGTGAATCCGGAAGTGGTAAGAGCGTTACTGCCATGTCGATTATTCAATTGGTTGAAGACCCGGGTAAAATCAAGGAAGGTTCAGTTATCTTTAATGGCAAGGATCTAACCAAGCTTACTGACAGCGAAATGTCAGAAATCAGGGGAAGCGAAATTGCAATGATATTCCAGGATCCCATGACATCATTGAATCCTGTTTTTACTATTAAAAATCTTATGATCGAGGTAATTCTAAGACATACTGACATGACAAGAAAAGAAGCTCTTGCTCATGCCATAAATATGCTTGAATTAGTTGGTATACCGGAACCGGCGACAAGGATTAATGCATATCCCCATCAGTTTTCCGGCGGTATGAGGCAGCGCGTTATGATTGCTACTGCACTTTCATGTGATCCCAAGCTTTTGATTGCAGATGAACCAACAACTGCGCTTGATGTAACTATACAGGCACAGATACTTGAATTGCTTTTAAAACTCAAGGATGAAACCAATACTTCCATTATAATAATCACCCATGACCTGGGGGTTATTGCAGAAGTTTGTACAGATATCATAGTTATGTACGGAGGAATGATGATGGAGAAGGGCACGGTTGATGAAATCTTCTATGAACCCAATCATCCCTATACCAATGGCTTACATAACTCAGTTCCTCATATAGTATCAGGAAAAAGGGACAGGCTGATACCTATAACGGGTTCCCCGCCGGATTTGATGAAACCGCCTACCGGCTGTCCGTTTTCCCCGAGGTGTCCCCACGCAATGCAGATTTGCCTTGAACAGGCAGCTCCTATGTTCAAATTAAGTGATACACATACATCTGCCTGCTGGTTGCTTCACAAGGATGCCCCTCAGGTTAAAGGATACATAAAGGGAGGCAATCAGAATGACTGAAAATAATTTTGGCAGAAATGCATATGAAGATAAAGATATAATGCTGGAAGTAGTCGGTTTAAAAAAGTATTTTAATGTTAACAACAGTATACGAAAAAGCAAACGGAAAATTCTAACGGCAGTTGACGGCCTTAATTTCTATATTAAAAGAGGCGAAACCTTTGGTTTGGTCGGAGAATCCGGATGCGGAAAATCAACCACAGGCAGAACAATCATAAAGCTATACGAACCTACCGGCGGCAAGATTATCTTTGATGGAAAAGACATAACCAAACTTTCTTCAAAGGAAATGCTTCCTTATCGCAAGAAAATGCAGATGATATTCCAGGACCCATATGCCTCGCTGAACGGTAGGATGACGGTAACGGATATAATTGGTGAAGGAATTGATACTCATAAATTATATACCGGTAAGAAACGCCAGGAAAGAATTTATGAACTGTTGCGTACCGTTGGACTCAAAAGTGAACATGCAGACAGATATCCTCATGAATTTTCAGGTGGGCAAAGGCAAAGGATTGGTATTGCACGTGCCTTGGCTGTTGAGCCGGAGCTTGTAATATGTGATGAACCAATTTCTGCCCTTGATGTTTCAATACAGGCTCAGGTAGTCAATATGCTCGACGACCTTCAGGATAAAATGGGTCTTACATATTTGTTTATTGCACATGACCTTTCAATGGTTAAGCATATTTCTGACAGAATCGGTGTTATGTATCTAGGGAAAATGATGGAAGTTTGCCCCAGTGATGAATTGTATGATAATCCACTTCACCCTTATACTCAGGCACTTCTTTCTGCAATTCCGGTGCCTGATCCAAAGCTGACAAGAAGCCAAAAAAGAATAATTCTTGAAGGCGATGTTAAGAGTCCGATAAATCCGGGGGAGGGATGCAGGTTTTCCACCAGATGCAGGTATTGCAAGGATATCTGCAAGGAAGTGACTCCTAAAATAGAGGAAGCTAAACCCGATCATTATATAGCATGCCATAGATACAAGGAAATAAACGGCATTGTCTGATAATGGAAAAACACAATAATTTGGAGTATAATATATTTACTTTATAGTTTGATTTGGTTAAGATATAATTGAAATAAATTGATACCAGGGGAAGAATCAAGGGGGACATAGCAAAGAAATACATTATTAAGTTTTGATATACAGATGGTGTATCCATTTGCTATATATTTAGATTAAAAAGGGAGGAAGAAAAATGAAAAGAGTATTAGTTACAATCCTTGCATTAGCGCTCGTCGTTGGTCTTATGGCCGGATGTTCAGCAGGAGCAAAGGGTGGAGAACTAAACTGGAACATAGGCTCAGCAGGACCAAAGACAATTGACCCGGGCCTTTGTGGAGCAAGTGATGGCGGAGATGTTATCAACAACACATTTGAAGGTCTCATCCGTGAAAAAAGTGGTGTTGTCCAGCCCGGTATCGCAAAAACTTGGGAAACTTCTGATGATGGAAAAACCGTAACCTTCAATCTCAGAAAATCAAAATGGTCTGATGGTTCTGACCTTACAGCCCATGATTTTGTTTATTCATGGCTGAGAGCAATGAATCCTGATACAGCTTCTGAGTATGCATGGCTGTGGCACTACACAAACGTAGTAGGTGCTGAAGACTATGTTAATGGAGAAGGCGGACCAGAGGATGTTGGAATCAGAGCGGTTGATGATTATACATTTGAAGTAACACTTTCTGATCCTACAGATTATTTTGTATCACTTATGTCTTTCTATACATTCATGCCGGTTAAACAGTCATCTGTTGAAGCTGCTGGTGGAGAAGAAGGACTTTGGGCAACAATTCCTGAACTTGCTGTATCCAATGGACCATTCGTTCTTACATCATACACAATAGGTGACGGACTCAGACTTGAAGCTAATCCTAACTACTGGAATAAGAGAGATGTAGGTCTTTCAGCAATCAATGGTAAATTCATTGATGATTCAAACACAGCTTACCAGGCATATCAGTCCGGCGAACTGGATTTCATCCCTGATGTACCGACAGCTGAAGTACCAAGACTTATTGCAGAAGATCCAAACTTCTATGTATTCCCACTTTTGGGAACATACTACTATAACTTCAACATGGATCTTGAAATTTGGGCAGATGCAAGAGTCAGAAAAGCTATGGCTATGGCAATTGACCGCGAAGTTATATGTGAAACCCTTGCAGCAGGACAGGTTCCGGCCGGTGGATTCATACCTCCTGGATTCCTTGATGCAGACGGAAATGACTTCTTTGAAACAGCAGGAATGTATGGCCTTGCAACTGATGACAGCAAAGTTGCTGAGGCACAGGCACTCATGGCTGAAGCCGGATATCCCAATGGAGAAGGTTTCCCTGAATTCGTAATGCTTTACAATACAAGCGAAGGTCACCAGACAGTTGCTGAACTCATGCAGGAAATGTTCAAGACAAACCTCGGAATTACATGTACTCTTGAAAATCAGGAATGGGCAGTATTCCAGGATACACGTACAGCAGGTGACTTTGAATTGTCACGTGGCGGCTGGCTCACAGACTTCATGGATCCAAGTGGAATGCTTGGTATCTTCAAAAATCTTGATGTAGCTTACAATGACCCGAATTACTACAATCCTGAATTTGAAGCAGCTCTCGACGAAGCAAGTTCAGCTACAACACCAAAGGCTCACTTTGATGCATTGTACAAAGCACAGGATATCTTCATGAACGACATGCCGATAATTCCGGTATACCACTATTCAGATACAATGTTGGTTTCCGACAAAGTTGTTGGATGGGATCGTTCAGTTCTTGGTTCAGTTGACTTCAGTACAGCTACTGTAAGCGACTAAAACCTAATTGACTAAAAGTCACAGAAGCTGCCCCTCACAGGGCAGCTTTTTTTTACTTTCCTGAAAATCGAGTAAACACCTCAGGGGTAAATACCTGAAAATCGAGTAAATACC
>CAYYXJ010000003.1:0-34959 GCA_964475455.1 uncultured Clostridiaceae bacterium
ACAAATATACTTCCTGCAACAGTCACTATTACATACCCGATATTGTTTATGAAACTCATTACCGGCATTATAACGCCCGAGATAAACTGGGCTTTCCAACCTGCTGCATAGAGTTCTTCATTTATTTGGTCAAATTCAGCTATTGAATCATTTTCCTTGCCGTATGCTTTAACAATCTTATGGCCGGTGTACATTTCTTCTACATGCCCATTTAACTGACCCAGGGTTTTTTGTTGTATCTTGAACTGCTCTTGAGACTTGGAAGCAATGAACTTGGTTGCAAATGCACTTAGAGGTAAAATTACAAGAGTAATCAAAGTCATCCATGGACTTATTGTAAGCATCATTATTATTATTCCAAGCATCGTAATGACTGATGATATCAATTGAGTAAGGCTTTGTTGCATGGTGCTGCTTATATTATCCATGTCATTCGTCACTCTGCTCAGAACATCTCCGTGTGCCTTGTCGTCGAAGAATTTAAGAGGAAGAAGCTGAAGTTTATTGTTGAGTTCTTTTCTCATGTTATAAACTGATCGCTGAGCAACTGCAGCCATGACATACATGTTCAGATAACTGAATATTGAACTGACAATATATAGACCAATCAGCCATGCCATAATAACAGCGATTGCATCAAAATCTATTGCAGCTCCGGGTATTCCCTGCATCTTCATCATTAGACCCTTGAAAAGTTCTGTTGTTGCTTTACCGAGAATTTTCGGACCTACTATAGCAGAGGTTGTTGCAAGAACAGACATTATCAAAACAAAAATTAAATTAACTTTGAATGGTTTAAGGTACTCAATCAAGCGTCTGAGTGTGCCTTTAAAATCCTTTGCCTTTTCTGCGGGTCCCCTCATTCCGGGTCCCATTCTCATTCCACCGCCCTCGGGTTTTTTGGGACCTCCGAAACCTTTCATTGGTGCGGGGTTATTTTCATTGGGAAGCGAATTGTCAGAACCGGGGTTAGGTGTCATACCGTCACCCGGTTTGAATCTATTTTTCCTTGCTCTTTTCATCATTGCCTTCTTGTCCTTTTTGCTCATTGGCATATTTTTATTGTTCATATTGTTTTTATCATTCATTTTGTTCATGCCAATTCCTCCTCTGACAACTGGGAAGAAACAATTTCGCGGTAAATACCATTACTTTTCAGGAGTTCCCTATGGGTTCCTATTCCACTGATCCTGCCGTTGTCCAGAACAATAATTCTATCTGAATTCATTATTGTACTTACTCTTTGGGCAACAATAATTACAGTGGATTCAGAGGTTTCTTCTTTCAATGCTTTTCTTAGTTTAGCATCTGTCTTGAAGTCGAGAGCGGAGAAGCTGTCATCAAATATATAGATTTCAGGTTTTCTCACCAAAGCCCTGGCAATGGAAAGCCTTTGCTTTTGTCCGCCGGATATGTTGGTTCCGCCCTGTGAAATTATTGAGTCGAACTTACCTTCACGTTCCTCTATGAATTCCATGGCCTGTGAGGTTATTGCCGCTTTTTCAACTTCTTCAATGGTTGCGTCAGGTTTCCCATAACGGATATTATCAGCAACACTTCCTGTAAATAGAACTGCTTTTTGTGGTACATAACCAATTTTCTTCCTGAGATGTTCCTGTGTCATTTTTTTTATCGGAACACCGTCTATCAGTATTTCTCCGCTTTCAGAATCATAAAATCTTGGAATCATGCTGACAAGGGTGGTTTTACCCGAACCTGTTCCACCGATGATGGCTGTTGTTTCTCCGGGGTTTGCACTGAAGGAAATATCCTTGATGGCACACTCCTCTGCACCGGGGTATTTGTAACAGACGTTTTTAAATTCTATATATCCTTTTTTATCAGCTGCTTCAACTGGGTTTTCAGGATCATTTATTTCCGGATACATATCAAGGACTTCATTTATTCTTTCTGCTGAAGCAGATGCCCTGGGGACCATTATGAACATCATTGACAGCATCATAAGTGAAAACATTATCCTCATGATGTATTGTATGAATGCCATCAGGTCACCTACCTGCATTGCACCGCTGTCTATCCTGTGACCTCCGAACCAGACAACGGCAATTGTAGCCAGATTAATTATAAGCATTAGTGCGGGCATCAAAAATGCCATTATCCTGTTAACTTTTATTCCGGTTTCCGTCAGGTCAAGACTAGCTTCATCAAATCTTTTTGTTTCTCTATCTATCCTATTAAAAGCCCGTATAACACGTATACCGGTAAGGCGTTCCCTGAAAACCAGGTTTACTTTATCAAGCTTTTTCTGAAGTGACTTGAACAAAGGCATTCCTTTTTTAACAAGCCAGAAAATTATAAGAAGTATGACTGGCAGAGCATATAGAAGTATGGTTGCCAGTTTTGGATCTTTATCGATTGACATTATTACTCCGCCGATAAACATCAGTGGAGCATAAATCATTAATCTGAGCATTATGACGACAACATTCTGCATCTGGTTGATGTCATTGGTTGTTCGGGTTATCAAAGAAGCCGTGCCTATTTTATTAAACTCATGCAATGAGTAGCTTTCAACCCTGGAAAAAACTTTTTTCCTCAAGCTCTTACCGAACCCAATGGCAACCCTGGCTCCCAGATAGCTGGCAGCTATTGTGAAAACACCTGCGGCTCCGGCAATTGCCAGCATCAGAAGTCCCTTATTTACAATGTAGTCGGTATCTGCATTTACAATACCTGTATCTACTATATCGGACATAATGTTGGGCAGATATAATTCTGCAATGGCCTGTAGAAATACCAGCACAGTAACAAATATTATTGGTACTGTAAAAGGTTTTAATTTTTTAAGTAGTTTTATCATAATAATCCTTCCAAATCATTCTTTAATAATAAAAGTAAAGTATTCAAACACTTCCTGAAGTAAAGATGCCAACTCTCCGCTTTTTTCTTCTCCCAGATAATCGGAAAGGCCGGTAAACCGTTTGTAAAAATCTTCATAACCCTTCTTAGCTAAATCACGTCCTTTACCCGACAATATTACCCGTGTAACCCTTCCGTCATCCTCATCGGGAATTTTTTCAACATAACCCTTGCGTTCAAGGCTTTTGACAAGCTGGGTTACAGTAGGGACGGCGACACATAGTTCGTCACTGATTTCAGAAATTTTCAGACCGGATCCTTTTTCCATATATGTGTGTTTAACAGTATGCAGGACCATGAATTCACTGGGCTTAAGTTCTTCAACATGTTTGGGTCTCCAGTGGATTTTTCGAAACTGTGAGAAAGCACTCATTAGTTTTTCAGCATTGATATTCTTTTCTTCTTTGATTGTGGACACCTCTTTCATTTATTTAGTTAAACAACCTAAATAATATTATCACATAGTATTCTGTTGTCAATATATAATTTTGTTGACATAAGAAGTTTTTATGATAAAATTATTCTTGCGCAATTTTGGGCGCATAGCTCAGCTGGGAGAGCACCTGCCTTACAAGCAGGGGGTCATAGGTTCGAGCCCTATTGCGCCCACCAATCCCGCTGGTGTAGCTCAGCCGGTAGAGCAGCTGATTTGTAATCAGCAGGTCGGGGGTTCGAATCCGTCCACCAGCTCCAAAACAACCTTGGTCAGTCAGGGTTGTTTTTATTTGCGGCTTGTAGCTGTCTGAAAACAACCTATTTTTTGTTCGGGAAAAAAGCAAAACATCATAAAATGTATACCATTGTTGTTATTTAACCAACTCTGGAACGTTCAATCTGAATTACCTGCATTTTAATCTATTAATGGAGGCAATCAATGAATATAAGACCATCTTCATTAAATCCGGTGGAGTGGGTTTAATAATGAACCTGAACAGCAATCCGGGAAAAACCAGCGGCTAGGATTATTCCGCTCCATGATCTGTGCTTACTGAACAAATTTTACTGTCCGGTCTATTGGTAACTTTGGATTTTTAAGAATAATTTTCGTATCTGTGCAGAAAAATTAAAATCGTTTTTTAATACATTTATATTCTTCTGGGAGTATAATCATATCAGACAATGGTTTCCGGAGGCATATATGGGAAGACGCGAGGATTTCAGAAGGACACTGAATCACATTACACCTGAAAATATGATATTGGATCTTGGGGGCAATCCTCTTTCATCCATGGAGGGAGACAGTCCTGATAAATTGCTGGATTTTCTTGGTTTCAAGGCGGAGAAAAGTGAAAACATTCTTTTCGGCAAGACCAGAAAGGTCGATGAGAGAATCCTTGATTATCTTGATATTGACACCAGGTCCATCGGTACAATACTGACTCCCATGGATTCACAGTATGAAGTGCTTTCCGATGACCTGTATATAGACGAATGGGGAATTAAAAGAAAGTTCACCGGCATGTACTGGGATATAGTCGAATATCCGTTGAAGGGTGCCTCGGCAGATGACCTTGATTCATACAGGTGGCCTGATCCTGAGAGCCTGGATTATGACCTTATAGATGAATTTGCAAGACAGGCAAGAAAATACCATGATGAAACAGATTACCTAATCTGCGGGGAACATCCTGTATATGGAATCTTTGAGATAGGGTGCTGGATGTGCGGATTCGATGACTTCCTTCTTAAAATGGCCATTGATGAGAAGTTCGTCAGGAAGTTCTTTGAAAAAATACTCGAATACCAAAAAGTAGTATCAAAGGAATATTATTCAAGGGTTGGCAGCTACATACACTACACATCAAGCGGTGATGATTTTGCAACCCAGACGAGTCTTTTCATGTCACCAGGTATGTTCAGGGAGCTAATTAAACCGTACCTGAAGGAGCGTATTGAGTTTACTAAAAAATATACCGATGCAGCATTCCTGCATCATTCCTGCGGAAATGTCCATGACATAATCGATGACCTGATAGACTGCGGTGTGGATATTCTGAATCCCATTCAACCCACCAACGAACACATGGCACCTGACAATCTTAAGAAGACTTTTGGAAAACGCATAACATTCCATGGTGGGCTTGATACCCAGGCGGTCCTGCCATTTGGTACAGAGGATACGGTCAGGGAAGCGGTGAAAGAATTGGTTGGGGCCATGAACCATGACGGTGGATATATTTTCGCTGCTGCCCATAATATCCAGCCCGATGTGCCGCCTGCGAATGTCATCCATATGTTCAAGGCTGCCAGAGAATATGGTTCACGGGGCAGGACTACATGATATAATTTATTGGTGAGGTGCTTATGGATTTATATTCTGTCGTAATACCATTATATAATGAGGAAGAAGTAGTACTTGAATGCGTAAGGCGTGTTTCTGGTGTACTTGAAGAAATTGATGGCGATTATGAAGTCATTTTTGTAAATGACGGAAGTCACGATAAAACAATGGAGCTTGTACAGGGTGAATGCAGTAAAAACAAAAAACTTAAGGTTTTATCATTTTCAAGAAACTTCGGTCATCAGATTGCTATAACCGCAGGGATGGATCATGCACAAGGTGATGCTGTTATAGTTATGGACGCAGATTTGCAGGATCCACCGGAAGTCATAAAAGATCTGATTGCTAAATATAAAGAAGGATATGATGTTGTCTATGCTGTTCGCTCCAAAAGAAAAGGTGAAACATTCTTCAAAAAATTAACATCCAAGGTTTTCTATCGATTCCTGAGATACATGTGCAACATCGATATTCCTGTTGACACAGGGGACTTCAGGCTCATAAGCCGAAAGGTCTGCAATGTAATGAAAAATCTTACGGAACGAAATCGTTATGTTAGAGGTTTGGTGTCGTGGGTTGGATTCAAACAGGCGGCTGTGGAATATGTAAGGGAAGAACGGTTCGCAGGAGAAACAAAATATCCTTTAAGAAAAATGCTGAAACTATCCATGGATGGAATTACATCTTTTTCAACAAAACCACTAACCATGTCAAAGAATCTTGGTTTTCTGACAGCAGCTGCAGGATTCATATATATGATTGTAGTAGTCCTTCAAAAATTTGTTTTTGGCAAAACAGTACAGGGATGGGCGAGTCTGGCAGTGCTTATTTTACTCTTAGGTGGAATACAATTGATAATGCTTGGATTCATTGGAGAATATATAGCAAGGATATTTGACGAAAGCAAAAACAGACCCCTTTATATCATAGAGGAAAAGATAAATATTGAAGAAGACTGATATTTTTTACAGCGATATGCACATGCACGGTAGTTATAGCGACGGCAGAGGAAGTCTGCGGGAGTTTATTAAGTCTGCAGTTGAAAAAGGTTTTTCCACAATTGGGTTTTCAGACCACAGCCCGGTACCCCTTGATAACTGCTGGTCTATGAAACTTTCTGATTTGAATTCATATATTGATGAAATTAGCAGCCTTAAAAAAGAGTATCATGGCAGAATTGAAGTTCTTCTTGGTGTTGAACTTGATTATATTAATGGAGTGGATGTAAAGGAATATATTAACTATGAATCCCGTGGATTTGATTATTTTATAAGTTCAGTACATTATGTTTACAGCAAAAGACTAGGTAGATATTTTGAAGTTGACGGACCTGCGGATTTATTCAATATCCTGCTTGAGAAAGGGTTTGATAACGATATTGGACTACTGATCCAGAATTACTACGATGATGTAAGAAAAATGATAAAAGATTATAAACCTGCTGTTATTGGTCATCTGGACTTGATAAAGAAGAATAACGGTACAGAAAGATATTTTAAAGAAGAAAGCAGCTTATATGTAGAGGAAGTAGACAAGACCCTTGAAGTAATAAAAGAGTATGGGGCTTTGATAGAAATAAATACAGGGGCCATTTCCAGGGGTTATACTAAAACACCATATCCATCTTTATATATTTTAAAGAAATGTCTTGAAAATGGCATTGGAATTACTTTGAATTCCGATGCACATGAACCTTCTAACATTGGATATAAGTTCAAGGATATAATTGATATGGCGAGAACCATTGGATTCGCTGAGATATATTTTTACAGTAATGGTGAATGGAGACCTTTTTCACTTTAACATGATGAATTGATGGTGTATAATATCTTTCATTGTTAATACGGAGGAACCAATTGAAAATTTCAAAAGAAACTGTTTTATATGTAGCTGACCTTGCCAGATTGAATCTTTCTGAGGAGGAATCCGAAAGACTTTCTGACGAAATGGGTCGGATTCTGGGCTATATGGAAAAACTCAACTCACTTGACACATCAAATGTAAAAGCCATGGAGCATGTTGAACCAATCAGTAATATTTTAAGAGAAGACGTTGTAGAAGAATCATTTGACAGGGAATTAATTCTTTCAAACGCGCCCGATGAACAGGATGGTGCATTCAGGGTTCCCAGGGTGGTGGAATAAATGGATATTAAGAAACTTACAATTAAAACAGCTTCCCAATATCTTAGGAACGGAGAAATTAGCCCCGTGGAACTCATAGATGAGTTTTATAAGAGAATTGATGAAACGGACAGTACGATAAATGCGTATATATACCTTAGCAAAGAAAAAGCAATGGAACAGGCGGTTAAATCATCATCAACATTAGGTGTTGATAACAAGCCTTTGGCATGTATTCCAATGGCAGTTAAAGATAACATGTGTACTGCGGGGATTGAAACAACCTGCGGCTCAAAGATTCTGGATAATTTCATTCCACCTTATACCGCAACAGCGGTCAGTAAACTGGAGGATGCCGGAGCGGTTATGCTGGGCAAACTCAACCTTGATGAATTCGCTATGGGCGGAACCACTGAAAACTCATATTACAAGAAAACAAAAAATCCATGGAATATTAAGATGGTTCCGGGAGGTTCCTCCGGAGGTTCTGCTGCTGCGGTTGCATCCGGTCAGGCAATTTTTGCCCTGGGTTCAGATACGGGTGGGTCAATCAGACAACCGGCAGCTTTTTGTGGAGTTGTTGGTCTAAAGCCCACCTATGGTACTGTTTCAAGATATGGACTTGTAGCATTTGCTTCAAGCCTTGATCAGATTGGCCCTATCACAAAGACTGTAGAATTGTTTTAAATGCGATAGCCGGAAGAGATCCCCGGGATTCAACAAGCATAGAAACGGGAATAAACGATTACACCGAAGGGATAAATGAAAGCCCTGAAGGGATGAAAGCCTGTATACCTGCTCAGTATCTTTCTGAAGGAGTAGCCCCTGATGTACGGGATAAAGTAAAAAAGGCAATTGCTTATTATGAAAGCATTGGAGTTCGCTGTGAAGAAACTTCCCTTGATCTTGCTGATTATGCAATTGCCGCCTATTACATTATATCTTCTGCTGAAGCCAGCTCAAATCTTGCAAGATATGATGGCATAAAATATGGTTATAGAAGTAAAAATTTCAAAAACCTGCTTGAACTGTACAAGAACTCAAGAAGTGAAGGGTTCGGGGATGAAGTAAAGAGAAGAATAATGCTCGGAACCTATGCCCTTAGTTCCGGTTATTATGATGCATATTATAAAAAAGCCCTGAAGGTCAGGACCCTTATCAAACAGGAGTTTGACGAGCTATTTGCAAAATATGATTTTATTATCGGTCCTACAGCTCCGACTACGGCATATCCCCTGGGAGAAAAATCCGGTGACCCCCTGGAAATGTATCTTGGTGATGTATTTACAGTATCAGTTAACATTGCCGGCCTTCCTGCAATATCCATACCCTGCGGGTTGGATAAAAACGAACTTCCCATAGGAATGCAGCTGATTGGTAAAGCCTGTGGCGAAAAAACAATCCTGAGGGCAGCAAATGCCTATGAAATGGGAAACCCTTTCCCCATGGCTGAGGAGGTATCCCATGGATTATGAAATTGTCATAGGCCTTGAAATTCATGTGGAGCTTTCCACAAAATCCAAGATGTTCTGCGGGTGTACCACCGAATTCGGTGGAGATATTAACACGCATTGTTGTCCGATTTGTACATCGATGCCCGGAACATTACCGGTTATGAACAAGAAGGCAGTTGAATATGCCGCCCGTGCGGGACTTGCCATGAACTGCAGTATTTCAAATTTTTCAAAGATGGACAGAAAGAATTATTTTTATCCGGACCTGCCCAAGGCATACCAGATTTCACAGTTTGACCTGCCGATTTGTAAAGGCGGTCATGTGGATATAGAAGTAGATGGTAAATCAAAGCGCATAGGAATCACCAGGATTCATATGGAAGAGGATGCCGGAAAACTGCTTCATGACCAGTGGGACAACGGAACACTGGTTGATTACAATCGATGTGGGGTTCCTCTGATAGAGATAGTCAGCGAGCCTGATATGCGTTCACCGCAGGAAGCCCGGGATTTTGCTGAAAAAGTAAGATCAATACTTCAATATGTAGGTGTTTCTGATTGTAAAATGCAGGAGGGTTCGCTAAGGGCAGATGTTAACTTGTCAATACGTCCCACTGGAAGTAATGTTCTTGGAACCAGGACAGAAATGAAGAATCTGAATTCATTCAAATCAATATTGCGTGCAGCTGAATCAGAAGTAATAAGGCAAATAAAGCTTATTGAGTCAGGTGGCAAGGTAATTCAAGAGACAAGGCGCTGGGATGATGATGCCGGTAAGAGTTATTCAATGAGAAGCAAAGAAGAAGCTCATGATTATAGATATTTTCCTGAACCGGATCTTGTACCAATTGAGATAACAGACAATCTGTTAGAGGAATACAGGAAATCTCTGCCTGAAATGCCATGGGATAGATTAAAAAGGTATACAGAAAAACTTGAAATCCCTGATTACGATGCATCCTTGATAACTTCTTCTGTTAAAACTGCAGATTTCTTTGATAAGGCAGTAGAAGCAGGAGCAGACCCTAAAACGGCTTCAAACTGGATTATGGGTGATTTAATGAAGCTTATGAAGGAAATTGATACAGAAGAGATTCCTTTTGAGGGAAGTAGCCTCGCAGAATTGATTTCATTGATTGAAAGTGGCAAAATAAGCAACAATATTGGGAAAACCGTCCTTGAGGAAATGTTCAGGTCCCAAAAGGCAGCGAAGACAATTGTCAGGGAAAAAGGTCTGGAAATCGTAAGTGATGCAGGCGCGCTTGAAGAGGTTGTCAGCAAGGTCATCGAAGCCAATCCGAAATCTGTTGCAGATTACCTTGCAGGAAAAGAAAAGGCTGCGGGATTCCTTATGGGACAGGTTATGAGAGAAACAAAAGGTAAGGCGAATCCGGGAATTATTAGTGAGATTATAAAAAACAAACTTGAAGCAATGAAAGATATGCAATAAAAAATTAACATATCTTTTCTTGTGTATAAAATAGTGTTTATATATAATGATTGGGCGTTTTGCGGAAATGGAGAAGAAAAATGGGTTTTCTGGAAAAGATGATTGAAAAGGCGAAAGCCGACAGGAAGACAATAGTGTTGCCTGAAACAACGGATTTAAGAATTATACGTGCGGCGGCTGATGTCAACAAAAAAAATATCGCAGATATTATTTTGATAGGCGACAGACAGCAGATAACGGAAGATGCCAGGTCAAATAATCTGGATATTTCAAAATCACAAATAATAGAAATAGATGAATTTGAAAAATTCAATGAATTTGTTGATAAACTTGTAGAACTTAGGAAACACAAGGGAATGACTGAGGAAAAAGCAATTAAGTTAATGAAGGATCCCCTTGTATTCGGAATAATGCTGGTAAAAATGAAGATGGCAGACGGCATGGTTGCAGGAGCAATCAATTCCACTGCAAATACACTCAGACCGGCACTTCAGATTTTAAAAACCGCTCCAGGCACAAAACTGGTTTCCTCTTTCTTTATCATGTGTGTTCCGGACTGCGAATATGGTGATAATGGAACTTTTGCATTCGGAGACTGCGGCTTAATAGAAAATCCTGACACAGATCAACTTGCAGAAATTGCCATATCGACAGCTGCTTCATTTAAAAGTCTTGTTGGCAAGGAGCCTGTAGTTGGTATGCTTTCATATTCAACCATGGGAAGTGCACAGAGTGAGCTGACAGATAAAGTTGTAAATGCAACAAGGATTGCTAAAGAAAAAGCCCCTTCCCTTGCAATTGACGGAGAATTCCAGCTTGATGCAGCCATTGTTGAATCTGTTGGTAAAAGCAAAGCTCCTGACAGTGAATATGCTGGTAAGGCCAATGTTCTTATATTCCCGGACTTGAACGCAGGCAATATTGGGTATAAACTTACACAGCGCCTTGCTAAGGCAGAAGCCTACGGACCTTTGCTTCAGGGGATAGCAAGTCCTGTAAATGACCTTTCAAGGGGATGCAGCGCAGAGGATATAACAGGTGTTGTTGCCATTACGGCTGTCCAATCGCAGAATATGGGGAAATAATAATGATGGTATTGGTTATCAATGCAGGCAGTTCATCTTTAAAATATCAACTTATTGATATTACACAACAGAGACTGCTGGCCAAAGGGTTATGTGAAAGAATAGGGTTTGAAGACAGTGTTCATATATACTCCAAGGCGGATGGGTTCAGGGATGAAGCCACTCTTGCTCTTCACAATCAGGTTGAGGCCATTGATGCCATGCTTAAAATGCTCACTGACCCTGAAAAGGGAGTCATTGCTTCGATGGATGAAATTGAAGCAATAGGACACAGGATTGTTCACGGGGGTGAAGCCTTCAACCAGTCCATGCTCATTGATAATGAAGTGCTTGAAGTTCTTCGTCAATGCATTGACCTGGCTCCAATTCATAATCCTGCAAACATCATGGGAATCGAGGCTTGCCGTCAGGAAATGCCTGATATCCCTATGGTTGGTGTATTTGATACTGCTTTCCATCAAACCATGGATCCCAAGGCTTTTATATATGCACTTCCATATGAAATGTATAAAAAACACGGAATCAGAAAATATGGATTTCATGGAACAAGCCATAAGTATGTAATGAAACGTGCAGCCGTAATGCTTGGAAGACCGGTTGAAGAACTTAAATTGGTTTCCTGTCATCTGGGTAATGGTGCAAGCATATGCGCCATTGAATATGGTAAATCAATTGATACCAGCATGGGATTCACACCACTTTCAGGTCTTGCAATGGGTACCCGAAGCGGTACAATTGACCCGGCTTTGATATCCTTCATAATGGATAAAGAAGGAATGACTGTTGAAGAAACAAATGCATATTTGAACAGGAAATCAGGTGTACTGGGAATATCAGGTATAAGCAGTGATTTCCGGGACTTGTTGAAAGCTTCCAAGAATGGAAATGTAAGGGCTAAGCTTGCCATAGAAGTATTTGCATACAGAGTAAAAAAATATGTTGCAGAGTACATTGGTATTATGAACGGAGTTGACGCAATTATATTCACAGCAGGAATCGGTGAAAACAATAATCTGGTCAGAAAGCTTGTAACTGACAATATGGAATATGCGGGAATCAAATGTGATCCTGCAAAAAATATATCCGACACCGGAAGGGAAATGGATATAAGCACCGATGATTCACCTGTAAGGATTCTGGTTATTCCTACCAATGAAGAAATGGAAATTGCCCTTGAAGTAAAAAGAGTATTGGAAGAAAAAGAAATTTCAAAAAAGAATCAGTAATATTCTTTTGTACTGTTGAGTTCTTAAATTTTCAGTGGCCGGGCCGGTCATTGGCGACCTCTTTTATTTTCTTGACATAGATAAATGGCAAACGTATAATATCATTTGACGGTTTTGGAAAGGAGACATCGCTATGCGTATCGATATCACCGAAATTGATGGAAGAAACGGTGCGTATATAAGTGTTGAAAAGGATGTTGCCTCTTCTGAACTGATAACCGGTAACAGCGAGGTGACGCTTGGTGAAAGTGTACACGTTGATTTGAAAATTGAATATATTGAAGGAATGATTATCGTTTCCGGAATTGTATCCGGGAAATACCATGCTGTTTGCGGAAGGTGCCTTGCGGATATTGAAGAAAAATTCAATATTGAAATCCGGGAAAACTTCATGCATGCTTCGGACTTAAGCGAGGAAAGCGATGATTATATGTACGAAGGTGGGCACCTGGAACTTACCGCTTCACTGATTGACAATATTCTGCTTGATTTACCAAGGGTGATGTTGTGTCGGGAAGACTGTAAGGGACTGTGCAGCAGCTGTGGAAAGAACCTGAATGATGGAAATTGTTCCTGTGACCACAGTGACCATGGTATAAATTTACAAATGGAGAAATTGAAGGATTTTTTCGACTAATAAGGCGGGAGGTGTTATAAATGGCAGTACCAAAAAGGAAAACGTCAAAAACCAGAAGAAATACAAGGAGAGCTCACTACAAGCTGGAAGCTCCTAATCTGGTAAGATGTCCCCAGTGCAATACTTTAAAGGAACAACATAAGGTATGCAAGGAATGCGGTTATTATAAGGGTAAAGAAGTTGTAGAAAAAACTGCTGAATAGCTGATAAACAAGACAGCGCAAGGCTGTCTTTTTATTTCTTTAAAAATTATAGTCATTGGATGCTATCCAATTGAATCAGGATGTGTTAACAGTGAAGGATGAAAAAAGAATACAGGATGTTGAATATGAGAGCATAGCCTGGGAAGCCGGACTGGAACCCGGTGACTACATTCTGTCCATGAATGGGAAAAGTCTCAAAGATATCTTTGACTACCAATTTCTCATGGATTCGTCAAAGATAAGACTCCGGGTAAAAAAACAGGACGGTCGCTTTGAACGTATAAAAATTCATAAAGACAAGTATGAGGACATAGGATTGGTCTTTCATGACGAGCTTATGGGTAATGAAAAAAGCTGTACCAACAAATGCATATTCTGCTTCATAGACCAGCTTCCCCCGGGTATGAGAGATTCAGTGTACTATAAAGATGACGATGCAAGGCTTTCCATGCTTCATGGTAATTATGTAACACTTACGAACACAACAATGTCAGAGCTGAAAAGACTTGCCAAACGCGGTATTTCACCCATAAATATTTCAGTTCACACTGTTAATCCTCAGTTGAGGATAAAAATGATGACAAACCGGTTTGCCGGGGACATCATGGAAAAAATTGCTTTTCTTTCTAAAAAGAATATAACGATGAACTGTCAGGTAGTTTTGGTAAGGGGATACAATGACGGGGAAGAACTGGAAAAAACCATAACAACCCTGCATCAGTATTATCCGGCGGTAAACAGCCTTTCCGTTGTTCCAGTCGGTTTGACAAAACATAGAAAAAACCTATGCGAGCTAATTCCGTATGACCGTGAATCATCAGCAAAAGTTATTGAACTCATTGATAAATATAATGATGAATTCAGGGAAAAATCCGGCAAAGGCTTTGTATATGCTGCTGATGAATTCTATGTCTTGGCAAGAAAAACGGTACCGTCATCAGAATATTACGATGGTTACCCTCAAATCGAAAACGGTGTAGGTCTTGTTACATCATTCAAAGATGAAATTGACATGGTACTTCAGGAAGAATATGAAGAAGTTGATGAAAGAACAATCAGTATTGTCACCGGTACTGCTGCTCTTTGGGTAATGAAGGATATAGCATCAAGCATAGAGAAGAAATTCAAAGGGTTGAAGGTGAATGTGTTTTCTGTTGAAAACAAATTTTTCGGTGAATCTGTTACAGTTGCCGGGTTGCTTACCGGAAATGATATAATGAAATCACTTGTGGGAAAAGATCTTGGTACGGAATTGTTCTTTCCTTCAGTCATGCTGAAGGCTGACGAAGATATTTTCCTGGATAATATTACGCCTGATCAAATGGCAGATGTTCTTGGGATAAAAGTCACCCAGGTCAATGTATCAGGTGCAGATTTAATTGATAAAATAATAAGGGGGGCCAAAGATGAGTAATCCAATAGTAGCCATAGTCGGGCGTCCCAATGTGGGAAAATCCGCATTTTTTAATTATATTGTAGGTAAAAGAATTTCTATAGTTGAAGATACTCCCGGAGTAACCAGAGACAGGATTTATGCTAAATCTGAATGGCGGGGCAGAGAGTTTACTGTAATTGATACAGGCGGTATAGAGCCATTTTCAAATGACCTGATATTGAAGCAGATGAGAGCCCAGGCGGAAATTGCAATTGAAACAGCTGATGTTATTATTCTTATTACAGATATAAAGGATGGTGTTACGGCTGCTGATATAGAAGTTGCACAAATGCTGTATAAATCCGGTAAACCATCTGTGGTTGCTGTTAATAAAGTTGATAATGTCGGACCTGTTCCTGCTGATGCTTACGAATTTTATAACCTTGGACTCGGTGAAATATTTACAATATCTTCTCTACATGGTCTTGGTATGGGAGAACTTCTTGATGCCGTATATGCTAAATTTGATGACGGTAAAAATCAGGAAGAGGATGATGATGTCATACATGTTGCTATAATTGGAAAACCAAATGCAGGAAAATCATCACTCTTGAATAAATTTCTTGGAGAAGAAAGAGCCATAGTCAGTGATATTCCCGGTACAACAAGGGATGCATTGGATACTCCGATTACTCATGATGGACAAAAATATATTTTCATCGATACTGCAGGCATAAGAAGAAAAAGCAAGATATATGACAATGTTGAGAAATACAGTATACTCCGTTCATGGACAGCTGTTGAAAGAGCAGATGTCTGCCTCCTTCTTATAGATGCCGCCGACGGGGTCACTGAACAGGATACAAAAATTGCCGGTTATGCACACGAGGAAGGCAAGGGAATAATAGTGGCTGTCAACAAATGGGATTTAATTCAAAAGGAGAACAGCACATATAAACAGTTTACTGATGAAATAAAGGCAAAGTTTGCTTTTATGAGATATGCTCCGGTAACTACTATCTCAGCAAAAACCGGACAAAGGGTAACAAGTCTGTATAAAATGATTGAGGAAGTTTTCAGCAACTGCAATCTGCGTGTAGCAACAGGGGTATTGAATGATATTTTAAATGATGCCATGGCTATGGTCCAACCACCTTCAGACAAGGGGAAGAGACTGAAAATATTCTATATGACACAAACTTCAGTAAAACCCCCGACATTTGTTCTCTTTATTAATAACAAGGACCTGCTTCATTTTTCATATCTTAGATATATTGAAAACCAATTGAGGGAATCGTTTGGGTTCTACGGTACACCCGTAAGATTTGTCATTAGAGAAAAGAACAAAGGAGAGAAATAATGGAAATACTTTTTCTCATATTAAGTGCAATTGCAGGATATGCACTTGGTTCAGTCAATTCATCTGTAATAGCGGGCAAAATACACGGTGTTGATATCAGGGCAAAGGGAAGCGGCAATGCGGGACTTACTAACACCCTTCGTGTTCTGGGAAGAAATGCGGCACTTATGGTTCTTGCCGGCGATATATTGAAGGGCGTGATTGCTGTTCTTATCGGTATTTTGATGAGGGGCTGGGTTACAGGATCACCGGGAGAATACTATCCTGTAATTGCAGGAACATTTGCAGTCGTCGGTCATAACTGGCCCGTATATTTTAAATTCAAAGGCGGCAAAGGTATTCTTACTACAGCTACCGTTATATTTATGCTCGATTGGAAAATCGGTATTACTGTTCTGATTTTGTTTATTATAATTGTTTATGTTACAAAGTATGTATCTTTGGGTTCAATCATAGGCGCACTGGTTGTTCCGGTGGCAGCATTGATATTCGGTCATGATGCAGTTTTCATTATATTTATGACACTTCTGGCAATTCTGGCTATTGACAGGCACAGAGCCAATATAAAGAGGCTTATGGACGGCAATGAAAATAAATTGAGTTTCAAGGGAAAGCAGGGTGAAGATTCTGGAAAAGGAACTGTTTGATTTCATAGAAAATCTTGAATATGAAAATCCGGATCAGATGTCTGCCCAGGCACTTGCTTATGTAGGCGATGCTGTATATGAACTATATATAAGAGGGAAACTGGTATCAATGGGTATCAGAAGTCCCAAGAAATTGCATTCCTCAAAAGTTAAGTTTGCGAAGGCGTCGGGTCAGCGAATTGTATATGAAAAAATTCAGGACAGTCTGAATGAGGCAGAAACCCGGGTTGCCTCAAGGGGAAGGAACGTGAAATCATCATCAGTCCCTAAAAATGCAGACCCGGCAGATTACTCTTACGCAACTGCATTTGAAGCACTGATTGGATATTTATATCTGAAAAATAATAAGGCACGGTTGATGGAAATACTGGAGACCGCCATTGGAGAAATAACATGAACGAAGAAACAAATATAATTGCAGGAAGAAATCCTGTTTTTGAGGCCATCAAGGCAAGAACTGAAATAAGTTCAATAATGGTTGCAAAGGGTTCGACTGAAGGAACCATAAAAGCAATCATATCAACTGCCAAAAAGAAAAAAATTCCCGTCAAGGAAGTGTCTCCTGTCAAACTTGACGGTCTTGTTCCCCAGGGAAACCATCAAGGAGTGGTTGCCATAATATCACCCATCAAATATATATCATTGAATGATATATTTAAAATTGCAGAAGAAAAGAATGAGCAACCGTTTATTGTAATACTTGATGGCATTGAGGATGTACATAATCTGGGAGCTATAGCAAGAACCGCAGAGGCATGCGGTGTTCATGGGATAATAATCCCAATGCACAGGGCAGCTTCTGTAACAACAACATCAGTCAAGGCAAGTGCAGGAGCTCTCATGCACATACCTGTGTGCAGGGTTACAAATATAGCGGTAACAATGGAGGAACTGAAAAAGAAGGGTATGTGGATTGCCGGAGCAGATATGGAAGGAGCACAGCCTTACTACAAATCAAATCTAAAGGGACCTTTGGCCATTGTCATCGGAGGCGAGGGGCAGGGAATCCGGAGGCTGGTCCTTGAAAAATGTGATTTCACAGTTAGTATCCCAATGAAAGGCAGGATGTCTTCACTGAATGCGTCAAATGCTGCCGCAGTAATACTCTTCGAAGTGCTCCGACAAAGAGAAGAAAATTGATAAAGGATTTATTTCTCAGGTCAATGATTTAAACTGATTGCATGATCCCGGGCCCAGGCCCGGTTTTCATATATTGAATAAGCTATTGGGAATTGATAGAATTGGGTGGCGGAGGAAACGGAAGATGTTTGATTATGAAAATGCAAGGGCAAAAGCCGGATTTGATTGGTATATCGGGACATCGGTTTATGCCTTCATGGAACTTGCCGGTATATCACTGCATGAGTACAACACCAATCCGCTGGCCGGCATAGAAGTTCATAAACCAAAATATTTTGACATTTGCAGGGAAAAATTTGGAAATTATCTGAATCCTGTCGGAATATCCACACCCGCTGTATCCTATGGTCATATTAATTTTCTCGGAGTTGACCTGGTATTCCCACAAGGAGACGGTGAAGTCAATTATGTCCATGAAAATAAATCGTTGAAAGAGTGGGTTGAAATATTCAAAGAAAAAGCAACTTTCAATGAAATGACCGAATACGGAAAATTTTTCCTTGAGTATAGAGAGAAATTACGGGATGCTTACCCGGGTAAGCATGTGGGATGGAGTATGGGTTATGAAGGGCCTGTTACTACCGCATATGAAATCAGAGACATGAACATTTTCTATGATTTATATGATGACCCGGAAGGCACACATGATTTCCTCAAGGCACTTACACTCAATATCATTGAATATATAAAATTTCACAGAAAGATTAACGGATTACCAGTATTCAATAAGGAAGAAGGTGCCATGTGTGATGATATAGCCTCAATGGTTCCACCTGATAAATTCGAGGAGTTTGTCCTGCCGTACTGGGAGCTGTATTATAGAGGAACTTCTTCAGGCAGAAGATTCATGCACACTGAGGACCATACATACAAAACAATGAAATACCTGGAAGCTGCAGGTATAACATATTTTGATCCATCAATATCACATAAGCTAAACCCGCAGCTGATCAGGGATAATTGCCGGGTGCCGTTCGGTTGGAGAATGGGGTCATTTCATTTCAGGGACCTCAGTCCTGATGAAGTAATGGACTGGGTCTATAAAGCAGTTGAAGATGGAGCATCAAAGGTATTTACCCATGTTACCAAAATGATGTTGGATGAAGGGCATGTTAAAAAAGTAAAAGCATTTCATGAAGCTGCTGTAATCTCAAAGGAAATGCTTGACAAAGGTGTGTCCAGGGAAGAAGTAGGTAAACTTGTTTCCAAGGCAGGAAGGGAAAAATTCTGGGCAGGATGGCCCGGATAAAAGGTTTTGATGAAAGATAATTTTTATTCCAGGATACTCAATTGGGTTCTACCTATCTTTGTTGTATTCACCATTATTACAGGAGGCGTAATTGAGGGGCTTGTAATTCTGATAGCATATCTGGTGTTTAGATTTTACAACGAAAGGGATAAGTTTTTTTCTTTCTTTGGGAAAAGTAATTATTTGAAGGGAAATCTGGAGAAGTCCATCAGAAATTATGAAAGAGCCTATAAAACAGGAAAAGCTGAGGCAAAGGTTGTTGTTTCATATGCATATGCGTTGATACTCGGAGGTGATTTTCAAAAAGCGGATGAAATACTTTCACAGCTGAAAGTCAGAAAGGATGCACAATCCGTTTATACCCAGACGGCACTCTGTGATGCTGTATTGATGTGGAAAAGAGACAGGAAGTTAACGAATGCAATTTCTTCACTGGAGCATTTTGATGATACTCTTAGGACATCCTCATATTACGGAATCCTCGGTAAAATGTTCCTCGATACGGGAAACATTAAAAAAGCCAGGGATTTTAATGAAGATGCCTACAGATACAATAGCAAGAGTTCCGATATTCTGGAAAATCTTATAAGGGTCTACTGTATGGAGGAAGATTATGAACGGGCTGCCAAGGCTGCTGAAGTGTTGTTGAAGAAAAAGCCCGGGTCACTTGATGCATGTTTTTATTGTGCAGTTGCATTTGAAAATACAGGTAAAGAGAAGAGAGCCAGGATGCTTTATAAAAAAGCATTGAAATTTGATGAAATGCTGATATCCACGGTTTCACATGAAATGGTGAATCAGAAGATTTGAGAGGTGCTTATGTATAGTAAAAAGGCCATATATTTCAACTATAAGTCATTCGCAGCAATTTTGTTTTTGTTATTGTTTCCGGCTACATTGATTTTTTCCGGTGGCTCAATGAGCGTAGCAACGCTTTCCATATATCCTGTTCTGGGAGCGGTATTACTTGCAGCAATAATTGCTTTCCCCGGACTGCCCAGGCTGCTTGCAATAAATGCAAATGCCGACCTCAAGACGGATAACATATCAAAGGCATTGAAAAAAACAAGATTTGCATGCAGGCTTCCGTTTGTTCCTGTCAGCGTACATATATTCACTGCTTATATATACCTGGTCAATGGATTGCTCCCGGAAACCAAGGAAAAGCTTGAAGAGATAAAGGATATGGAGAAGTCTTTTCCTGAAGAAAGCAAATATATTGCTGTGCAGGCACTTTTCACATGGCTTGCTGCCGGGAATCCGGAAGCCGGACTTGAACAACTTGGTGAGCTTAATAGAAAAGGAGCAAATGAATCAATTTATTATGCTGCGGGAAAAATGATGAATATTTGCAAGGAACCCGCAGAAGCCCGGAAATATAATGAACAGGCAATGGAGTTTAATCCCGGCAACAGGGACATAATGGAAAATCTGATTATTTCATATTGCCGTACAGGTCAGGACCACGACGCAAAACTATTGTTCAGAAACTTGTACTATGACATGAAAGCAACTTCAGACAGCCTGTATTATATGGCGGAACTTAAGATCAGGGACGGCAAGAAGCCGGATGCTGCTGAATACCTTGTTGCGGCACTGGAAATTGAAGATATCTCAACAAATATAATAAAAAGAAGTATGATTGAGACAAAGCTGAACGAATTAAGAGGTAATTCCATATGAGGTTCAGGAAATTCATCAGAATACTCGGGGATTACGCCGGAATTTCCGCCGGAGCAGCCATTGCGGCGGTAGGAATAAATATATTTCTGTTTCCATATAAAATTGCACCCGGAGGAATAACAGGGTTGGCAACTGTCCTTTACTATGTCTTCAATAGTTTCCTCCCTCTTGGTGTATTGATTATAATTTTAAACCTCCCCTTGTTTATATGGGGTGTCATCAAGTTAAAATGGAAATTTATGATCAGGACGCTTTTTGCCACGGTGGTGATGTCTTTAATAATTGACCTGACCGCATCTTTGCTTGGAACAATAGGGTCCAATTATTTGATGCCCGGTGAAACTGATTTGATACTGTTTGCATTTTTCGGAGGTCTTATAGTGGGCATCGGACTGGGAATCATATTCAGGCTTCATGCAACAACAGGCGGAACGGATTTGATAGCTGAACTGGTAAGGCGCAGCGGTGTTAATCTTACAATGGGTCAGGCATTGATGATATTCGATGCAATGATAGTGGTATTGGCAGGGATATTCTTCCAAAGCTTCATGCTTGCGCTATATGCATTGATAGCGGTGCTTGTAACATCCAAGGTTGTGGATTCAATATTGGAAGGATTTAATTTTTCAAAGGGTCTGTTTATAATTTCATCAGATCCGGACAGTATATCCGAAAGAATAATGAACGACCTCGGGAGAGGACTTACTGGTTTTCAGGGAACGGGTAAATTTACAGGAAATGCCAAGGAGATACTTTTCTGTGTTGCCAGGGCAAAATTCATACCCGATATTAAAAGTATAGTAAAGGAAGTTGACCCAAATGCTTTTATTGTAGTTACCAATGTCCATGAAGTGCTTGGAGAAGGTTTCAGGGGCTTTGACAACCAAATTAGCTGATTGTATACTATTTAAGAATAAGTTAGGAGAAAACAAATGGATAAAAAAACACTGTTGGAATTGAAGAAAAAAGCAGTTAGAGTAAGAAAACATATCCTGGACGAAGTGTACAGTGCACAAAGCGGACACCCCGGTGGATCGCTTTCGAGTACAGAGATATTTACATACTTGTTTCAAAGTGAAATGAACATAGATCCTGCAAATCCCAAATGGGCAGATAGAGACAGATTTGTTCTTTCGAAAGGCCATTGTGCCCCGGGTTTATATGCATCACTTGCAGTTAGGGGGTTTTTCCCTGAAAAAGACCTGACGGGATTTCGGAGCATCGACAGTTATCTTCAGGGTCATCCCAGCATGAAGGATGTTCCGGGAGTGGATATGTCTACAGGGTCACTTGGTCAGGGTATATCAACTGCTGTTGGAATGGCTCTTGCCGGTAAGCTTGATAAAAAGGATTACAGGGTGTTTGCCTTGCTTGGAGACGGCGAAATACAGGAAGGTCAGGTATGGGAGGCGTTTATGTCTGCCGCGCACTATAAGCTTGACAATCTTACTGCATTCATTGACCATAACGGACTGCAGATTGACGGTAATATATCAGATGTCATGTGCCCGGAGGATGTTGTTGAAAAATTCAGGGCATTCTGCTGGAATGTCATTCAAATTGACGGTCATGACCTTGAAGCAATAGAAGCAGCAGTCGAAGAAGCAAAGAAAACAAAGGGTAGACCTACCATAATTGTTGCCGAGACAATAAAAGGTAAAGGGGTTTCATATATGGAAGGAATTGCCGGGTGGCATGGAATGGCTCCCAATGAAGAGTTATATAAAAAGGCGATTGCTGAACTCGATGAAGCAATGGCTTCCCTGGAGGTGGAATAATGGCTGAAAAAATTGCTACAAGACAAGCTTATGGAGACGCTCTGGCAGAATTCGGAGCAGATGAAAGGATAGTCGTTTTTGATGCGGATCTTTCCAAATCAACCAAAACTGCTATTTTTGAAAAAAAGTATCCTGAAAGATTTTTCAATATGGGAATAGCTGAAGCCAATATGATGTGTGCTGCAGCAGGTATGTCAACCTGCGGGAAAACAGTATTTGCAAGCACATTTGCAATATTTGCTGCCGGAAGAGCATGTGAGCAGGTAAGGAACTCAATATGTTATCCTAACCTGAATGTAAAAATAGGTGCAACGCATGCAGGTGTTACCGTAGGTGAAGACGGAGCCAGCCACCAGATGCTTGAAGACATTGCAAACATGAGAGCGCTGCCCAATATGACAATCATAAATCCTGCCGATGCAGTTGAAACAAGGCTTGCTGTCAAAGCATCCATTGAGCACAAAGGACCTGTTTACCTCAGACTTGGAAGACTTAATGTTCCTGTGATTTTTGATGAAACATATAAGTTTGAAATAGGTAAAGGTGTAGAAATCAAAGCAGGCACCGATGTAACCATAATAGGGACAGGTCTTTTGGTTCATGAAGCCATCATAGCATTTGATATGCTTGCGGAAAAAGGTATTTCCGCTCGTATAATAAATATGCCGACAATCAAACCCATTGATGAGGATATAATAGTTAAGGCTGCCAGGGAAACCGGAGCCATAGTAACCGCTGAGGAACATAATATATACGGAGGCCTGGGCAGTGCTGTTTGTGAAGTTGTGGCTGAAAAATGTCCGGTTCCGGTTTTGAGAATAGGCACAAAGGACAAGTTCGGTAAAAGCGGAAAGCCGGAGCTCCTTATGAAGGAATACGAACTCACAGCGGAAGACATCGTCAAAAAGGCAGAGGAAGTCCTTAAACTGAAGTAAAACAAAAAGGAATGCAGTTGCATTCCTTTTTTGTCTGAGGGAGATATGAAACCTTATATATTTGACAGCCATGCACATCTTGATGACAAAAGATTTGATGAAGACAGGGAAGAAGTAATAAAAAGAGCAGAAAAGGCAGGTGTGGCCGGATTGATAAATGTCGGAGCTGACCTTGAGTCAAGCCGCACAACTCTTGAACTCGCCCAAAAACATGGATTTATATATGCGGCTGTCGGTGTACACCCTCATGACGCCAGTGGTTTTGATGAATTTACTGAAAAAGAAATAGTGAGAATGGCAGATTCCGGTAAAGTTGTTGCCATAGGGGAAATAGGACTTGATTACCATTATGATAATTCCCCGAGGGATCTTCAAAAACAAGCATTTACAAAGCAACTGAGAATTGCAGCATCTATGGATCTTCCGGTTATAATACACAACAGGGAAGCCCACAAGGATTGTCTGGATATATTAAAACAAGAAAAAAATGACAGACAAAGAGGGGTGTTCCACTGTTATTCAGGAAGTGCTGAAATGGTGAGGGAAGTAATTGAGCTTGGTTTTTACATATCTTTTGCAGGAGTTATAACATTCAAGAATGCAAAAAGAGCGACAGAAGCATTGAAGCTAGTACCGCAGGACAGACTTCTTTTTGAAACTGATTGTCCTTATCTGTCTCCGGAGCCTTACAGAGGAAGAAGAAACGAACCCGCTTTTACAGAATATACAGCTAAGAAAATGGCTCAAATCCTTGATGTTAACTATGAAGAGCTGTGCCGGAGTGTCTGGGAAAATACTCATAGATTGTTCAGTCGTTTGCCAAATGGTAACCATATGATAAAATAATGACTGGCGGATGATTCGCCTTTTGACCTTTTGGAGGTTTTTATGAAAAAAGCAGCCGTAATAACTGTCAGTGCAATTCTCTTCATTGTACTGCTTGCTGTAAACTATTTATTGTGGGATAACTCCACCAAACAGGAGAGCATCAAGGAACTTGAAACCAAGGAAGAAACAAAACAGGAATCCCTGGAACAGGTTTTGAATGATTACTGGAATGAAAAGAATGCAAATACCGAGCTTCAAAAACAGATTACTGAACTTCAGGATACAATAAAAGAAAAAGATGCCGAGATTAATAAACTGACTGTAGAAAAGCTGGATATATACACAATCGTAGGAGATAAAAACGCCATACTAAGTCAGCTTAAAAGAAACTCTGACTCTGTGAACTATACAACGATAGTGGATGAATGGGGTGGAAATATTGTGAAAAATGACTATTTTCTGGCATACAGCAGTCATAATGAAAAAAACATTTTCAATAACAGGTCTGACATTCTTTTTACCCGATATGGAGAAATGTTTGCAAACATTGAATTCATGGAGGTTACAGAATTCAGAGTCAGGTTGATAGAAGGTGAAGATTCACTGGATGAAGTTGCCAAGAACAGAATAGTTTTTGATGCACTTTTAAATGTGGAATTAATTAAGGATACTGAGGGGTACCCTGTCAGTGACCCGATTTTCAACAACGGAATCAACCATTTCAAAATAACACTTTCATTTGATACAGGCAGAGGGCAGTGGATTATCTGGACCATAGAATAGACGGGGATACACCTGTATTTCAATTTATTGGAAAGGACCGGGCTTGGGTATGATAAAAGAAGCAGATTTCACCTTTGTTGACAAGCAATGGGTATTTAAGTATAATCTGTTTGCTTTTTGAAAGGCAGGTAAAAAATGACCACGCACCATGATAAAGTGCAGAAATATGATTTTATAAAATATACAGTGTCAGGAATCTTCCTGATACTTTTCTGTGCGTTTATTTCACTATATTTCTTTGAAAACAGTATGAAGGATGTAATGCTGACCATTAATGGAAGGGTTTATGCCGCAAAGACAATACAGGATACAGTTGGGGATTTCATAGAAAACAACGATATCCCGTTTGATCAAAATCATGATTACATAACTACATCGCTCAATGCACCCCTTGATATGGAAAGCACCAACAGCTTTGTAATCAAAAATGCTGTATCGGTTACCTTGCAGTATGATGGTGTTGAAAAAGAGATGATGACCTATGTTGATACCATAGGAGATCTCCTAAAAGAAAATAATATAATGCTATATGAAAATGACAGAATAAACATGTATACCCCTGAAACTCCGATTGTTTCCGGAATGGTCATTGAAGTTGTGAGGGTTACCAAGGACATGGAAATCATTCGGTCTCCGATTCCATACAAGGTAAAAGTAGTGGAAAACCCGACCATGGGACAGAATGAAATCAATGTTCTGCAGACAGGTGAATACGGAGAGCATGGCCTTCAATTCATGATAACCTATGAAAATGGTGTTGAGGTTTCAAGGGAAACAATACTCAATGAAGTCATTAAACCTGTTGTTGACGAAGTTATTGAAAGAGGAACAATTCCGGTTAAAACCATTCAGGGAACCGGGCAGACTTTCATGTACAGCAAGATGGTAGTGATGGAAGCTACAGCCTATACACTTGACCCTGCCGAGTGCGGTGGCAAGGAACCAGGGGATCCACTGTACGGTATAACCCGGTCGGGACTTCCTGCTGAAAGAGGAGTTATTGCGGTCGATCCAAATGTGATACCTTTGTTTACAAAAGTATACATAGAAACGGCTGAGGGAAAATTTATTGATTATGGAATGGCCATTGCAGCAGATACCGGAAGTGCAATCATCGGCAACAGGATAGATTTGTACATGGAAGAAAAATCAGAGGCACTGTTGTGGGGCAGAAGAGACGTCAGGGTATACTTTGTATATGAAAACTGACGAAAACAGTTTGTTCAACAGACTGAAAAAATTTGATATAAGACCCATCAAAAGCCTTGGTCAGAACTTTCTTATAGACAATAATGTAATAACGAAAATAATTGAATCCGCAAAAATAAATAAAGACGACCTGGTCATTGAAATCGGTCCCGGAGCAGGAAGTATGACAAAAGTCATAGCCCAAAAGGCAGGAGCTCTGGCAGCCATTGAGATAGACAGACACATGATGCCTCTTCTGGAAGAAGTTCTCTCATCTTTTGATAACACTATATTGATTAATAAAGATGTCCTTGAAGTAAATATCGAGGAGGAAGTTCTTTCACATTTCCCGGGATATAATTCCTACAAAGTTGTTGCAAATCTTCCGTATTACATAACAACACCGATAATAATGAAATTCATAGAGTCAAAAAGCCCTCCTGCGCAGATGACTGTCATGATGCAAAAAGAAGTTGCAGATAGACTGCGTGCTACTCCCGGTAATAAGGAATATGGTTCGCTGACGGTTGCGACCGGTGTGTTTTGCAACATATCAAAGGTTATGGATGTTAGCAGCGGTTGCTTTTATCCCAGACCGGATGTAACCAGTACCGTTTTAAATCTTCAAAACAAGGGAAAAGATATACTAAAGGGTTTAGACCGCGAGTTGTTCTTTTCCATCGTCAGGGCGTCTTTTTCACAAAGAAGAAAAAAGATGTCAAATTCCCTGGTAAACACAGCGGGACTTTCTTTGACCAGAGAACAGATTGAAAGTATTCTGGTGGACATGGGAGTTTCCAGTGATATACGGGCGGAAAAGTTATCTTTGGAACAGTTCATCACTTTCTCGACAAATATCGAAAGATTGTTAAGCAATTAACGAAAAAACCCTTTTACAAACAAATAAAATCGAGTATAATGGCTTCGATTACGTTTTGACCAATACCGGGTATGCCGGTTTTTATAGGAGGTAAGAGAATGTTAAATAATGTTTTGGACCAGGCAAATCTTAAAAAGCTTGAGGCCCTTGACAACCAGAAAGTAATGACCAACCTTAAGATGGCAGTTGAACTTTGCAAGCCTGCCAAAGTTACAGTCATTACTGATTCAGCAGAAGATATTGCATATCTCAGAAATCTAGCCATCGTGAATGGTGAAGAAAGCAAACTGAAAATGAAGGGTCACACAATTCATTTCGACGGTATGCAGGATCAGGCCAGGGATAAGGCAAATACAAGATATTTGCTGGAAGAAGAAGTTAATTGGGGAATGGATGTTAACTATATAATGAAGGACAAGGGGCTGCCTGAAGTTCTTGGATTCTTGGATGGTTCCATGGAAGGCAAGGAGATGCTTGTGACATTCTTTGCACTCGGACCTCAAAATTCCAAATTCACAATAGGAGCTATGCAGATAACGGATTCATCATATGTCGTTCACTCAGAAACGCTTCTTTATCGTGCTGGTTATGAACACTTCAAAAAAGTTTTGAAGGGTTCTGATGATTTCTTTTTCTTCTTACATTCAGCAGGTGAACTTGATGAAAGAAATAATACAAAGAATATAGACAAGAGAAGAATTTATATTGACCTCGCAGAAAACACAGTTTACACGGTAAACAATCAGTATGCCGGAAACAGCGTAGGACTCAAGAAACTTGCATTCAGACTTGCAATCAAGAAAGCCCACACAGAGGGCTGGCTTGCAGAGCACATGTTTGTAATGGGTGTTCATGGAAAACCAGGTAGAATAACTTATTTTGCAGGTGCTTTCCCAAGTGCATGCGGAAAAACCAGTACCGCCATGATTCCCGGACAGACAATAGTTGGCGATGATATTGCTTACCTCAAGAAGGTTGACGGCAAAATCATGAGTGTAAATGTTGAACAGGGTGTTTTTGGTATTATCAAGGATGTTAATGAAGCGGGCGATCCGGAAATCTGGAAAGCTCTTACAACACCCGGCGAAGTAATCTTCTCCAATGTATTGATTAATGACGGAACTCCATATTGGTCAGGAATGGATATAGAAACACCCAAGGAAGGTGAAAACTATTCCGGTGAATGGTTTGAAGGAAAGAAAGACAAAAACGGCAAGGAAATTCTTCTTGCGCATAACAATTCCCGTTATACCATTAGAATAAGTGAACTTGAAAATGCAGATGTTCTTGCAGATGCTCCTGAAGGAGTAGATACAAAGGGTCTTGTGTTTGGTGGAAGAGATTCTGATACAACAGTTCCTGTTGTCGAGGCACTTGACTGGGCACATGGCGTTATGATTGGTGCAACCATTGAATCAGAAACAACATCAGCAACTCTTGGAGCTGAAGGAGTCAGGGTATTCAATCCAATGGCTAACCTTGACTTTATAGCAATTCCTCTTGGAGATTACATTAAGAACTACCTTGAATTCCAAAATGGTGTTGATGAAGAAACCAAAGTTTACGGTACCAACTATTTCCTCAGGGATGAAAACGGCAAGTGGTGCAACGGCATGCTTGACAAGAAGATTTGGATATTGTGGGCTGACGGAAGAGTAAACGGAGAATTTGATGCTATCAAATCTCCTGTAGGATATTTGCCTAAGTATGAAGACCTGAAAAATCTTTTTAAAGCTAATCTTGACAAGGATTATACTGAAAAGGAATATAATCAGCAGTTCTCCATCAGGGTTGACAAGTATCTTGCAAAGATGGACAGAATGATTGCAATTTACAGCAAGGTTGATATGCCTGCTGAATTTACAGCACAGCTTGAAAACCAGGTTAAGAGATTGAAAGAAGCCAAGGAAAAGTATGGCAGCGTAATCACACCTGACAAATTCTAATTTCAATAAGAAATACATGGATCAAACCACCATTGGTTATGCCGATGGTGGTTTTTTTATTTGGCAGGATGACCGTCTGTATACAATAAAAATAGGTTGTTATATAATGGAGATAACAAAAGTTCGGGAGTGATTTCATGAACAAGGTTAAAATAAGGATAGCGGGCAAGGACCATTGGATAGTTGGAACGGAATCTGAGGAATTCATCCAGAAGATAGGACTTTATGTTGACAAGAAAATGACTGAAGTGATGAAGGCCGGGGAAAACAATCTTAGTACTGTAATGGGCTCAGTTTTGGTTTCGGTTAATATAGCTGATGATTATTTCAAGGAAAGAGACCGGGCCAATCAACAGAAAACAAAAATGAATGAGATGGAAAAACAAATCAAGGACCTGCAGAATAAACTTAATACCCTTGATGCAAAGTGCAGCAGACTTGAGGATGAAAAGGAAAATTTAAAGCTTAAGCTTGTTGAACGTGAGACTGAGCTACGGCAAATGAAAAAGCCTTATTAAATAAAACCGCTTCAGAGCGGTTTTTCTTTGGAGCTGACAACGGGGGACTAACATGAGAGAGAAAATAAATGTTTATATCGAGAAGTGCAGGAAGACTGCACGGGTACCGGAATACTCAAATGCCGGTGATGCGGGAATGGATATATATGCAGCCGAAGAATGTATAATCAAACCTGGTGAAACTGTTTTGATACCAACAGGATTAAAAGTTGCTATTCCTGATGGTTTCGAAATACAGGTAAGACCAAGAAGCGGAATTTCACTCAGAACAAAACTCAGGGTTTCTAATTCGCCGGGAACCATAGACAGTGGTTTCAGGGATGAAATACAGATCATTGTAACCAATATATCAAAACCCGGTTCTGATGATACGGTTAGAACCCTTGACAAAGAAAATGGTGGGGATGGCACATACAGAGTGAGTTGTGGTGACCGTATTGCGCAGATGGTGCTTGCGAGAGTGCCGATGATAGAATTCATGGAGACAGATTCTGTTTTGGATATAGGTAATGATAGAGGCGGTGGATTTGGCTCAACCGGACATAAATGATGAATCCTGATTATAAAACAATTAGTGAACCTGGTTTTTCAGAGACTGTGGTAAAAAAATCACGGTTTATATCCTATGCAATGTCTGTAGCTGATGAGGATAGCGCAAAACTTTTCATTGAAAACATTAAAGAAAAACACAGGGATGCATCTCATAATACATATGCCTACATAGTTGGCAAAGATACTGTAACGGAGAGATATTCTGATGACGGGGAACCTGGTGGAACAGCAGGCATTCCTATCCTTGAAAAAATCAGACACTTCGGCCTAACTGATATTGTTGTGGTAGTAACCAGATATTTCGGGGGAAAACTTCTTGGAACCGGCGGTTTGGCAAGGGCATATTCAGGTGGGGCCGAGGATGTCATTAACAGATGCGGTATTTCAGCCTATATAAAAGGATATCTGGTTTCAGTGTCAACGGACTATCATTATCTGGGAAAAGTTCAGAACTATATTCAAGGCAATGCTTACCGGGTTTTGGATGAAAATTTTACAGACCATGTTATAATTAGTACGCTTATTCCGGTACAGGAATATGATAAAGTAAAAAAACATATAAAAGATATAACAAATGCCAGGGCATTTGTTGATGTGGTCAAGGAAGAATATATTGAAATGGAGATTTGAATATGTCGGGGCACTCGAAATGGGCCAATATCAAACACAGAAAAGAAAGCAGTGATGCAAAGAGGGCAAAGATATTTACCAAAATCGGCAGGGAAATTTATGTAGCCGTAAAACAGGGCGGAGCTGATCCTGACGGTAATTCAAAGCTGAGGGATGTAATTGCCAAAGCAAAGGCTGCCAACATGCCCAATGACAATATTGCCAGAAGTATAAAAAAAGCAGCCGGAGCAGGAACCGGGGAAAACTATGAGGAAATCATCTATGAAGGATACGGACCCTCAGGAGTTGCAGTCATTGTTGAAGCCATGACAGATAATAGAAACAGAACTGCTTCTGATGTCAGACATGTCTTTGATAAATACGGCGGAAATCTCGGGACTACCGGATGCGTATCATATATGTTCGATAAAAAGGGAATCCTTATCATAGAAAGAAATGATGATATGGATGAGGACACGGTTATGCTGGCAGCCCTTGAAGCAGGAGCCGAGGATATAACTTCTGAAAAAGAATTCTTTGAAATAATCACTGCTGCAAATGATTTTTCAACAATCAGAGAAAACATGGAAAAGGAAGGGTTTGAGTTCATCGAAGCACAGATTAATATGATTCCTCAGAACACGGTATCATTGGATGAAGAAAGCAAAGCTTCATTTGAAAAAATCATAGATGCCCTTGAAGACAATGATGATGTTCAAAACATATATCACAACTGGGAAGATTGAAATATGATTAATACAACAGAAATAATTGCAAGATATGCTGAAACAGACAAAATGGGAATCATACATCATAGTGTTTATGCCGTTTGGTTTGAAGCAGCAAGAACAGAGTTTATCAAGGGAATCGGAATACCATACAGTGAGTGTGAATCGCGTGGCCTGATGTTGCCTCTCATAAGCCTCGAATGCAAATATAACAAACCGGCATATTATGAAGATGTCATTGCAATTGAATCAAGCATCCAAAAGGCTACGCCGGTCCGCCTCGTAATCTCATATACTGCAAAAAATAAAAACACAGGAGACCTGATTGCAACCGGCAAGACAATACATGTCTGGACCGACGGTGATCGAAAACCAATCGATATGCGAAAAAAAGCACCTGATATTTATCAACTGATGATCAACAATGTAACCGAATGACCTTCAACCGGGGGTTTTTCTTTATCCCCGCAAATAATCATTCCCGACCTGAATATTTGCGATAATCATTCCCGACCTGAATATTGCGATAATCATCCCCGACCTGAATATTGCGATAATCATCCCCGACCTGAATATTGCAATAATCATCCCCGACCTGAATATTTGCGATAATCATCCCCGACCTGAATATTGCAATAATTATTCCCGACCTGAATATTTGCGATAATCATCCCCGACCTGAATATTGCAATAATCATTCCCGACCTGAATATTAAGTGGTTTGATATGAGAGGGTTTTGTAGTATAATTATTTAAGAACATATGTTTGGAGGGGTTGTGGGTAAGAAAACTGTCAGGGCATCTGTCAGGGAGATTGTTGAATTTAGTTTAAAAAAAGGCAGTCTTGAAAAAGGACGATCTGCCATAAGCGTTGAGGATGCTTTTGATGGAACCAGATGTCATGTTGAATTTCAGGAAAAAATGACAGGCAAATTCGGAGCAGATAAATTCAAGTCTGAAGTATACCAAAAGTGTGAAATTGAAAATGATGAAATAAATCTCATTATTTCCGGTCGAATTGATGGTGTTCTGTATTCAGAAGAGTCAATTTATATTTATGAAATTAAATCTGTAGCCAGGGAGATTGAAACAATTGCTGAGTCTGAATTTCCTGTTCATTGGGCGCAGGCAGAATGCTATGCATGGATGCTTCTTGATAATACTGATAAAAATGAGATTTATATCCGTCTGGTCTATATTAATCGTGACAGCCGGGAAAGCAAACAATTCGAAAGGGTGTATTCAGGAAAAGAAATCGATGCTGCTTTTAAAAAAATGGTAAGCCCTTACATTGAATGGATGGCAGGTATCAGAAAGTGGGAAGTCCTTAGGAATGAAAGCATAAAAGCCATGGAATTTCCTTTCTCGTATTACCGGCTTGGACAACGGGAAATGGCTGAAAAAACATATATATCTATAAAAGATAAAACCCGGCTTTTTGTGCAGGCTCCTACGGGAATAGGTAAAACAATGGGAGCTGTATTCCCGGCAATAAAGGCATTGGGTGAAGGCTTGGTTGATCGTATATTCTATCTTACAGCCAAGAATGTAACTTCTTTGATAGCTGTGGAAAACTACAAAAGGCTTGCTGAAAACGGATTGAATCTAAGGACTGCTGTAATAACTGCAAAGGACAAGGTTTGCCCTCTGGAAAAAAGAAACTGTGACCCTGAATTCTGCGAAAGAGCAAAGGATTATTATGATCGTTCTCCTGCAGCACTGAAGGAACTTCTGACGAACCAATTCATGGATAGGAATGTTGTTGGTAAGTATGCAGATAAATATAATATTTGCCCGTTTGAACTCTCCCTGGATGCTTCTCAATACAGTGATTTGGTTATTGGTGATTACAACTATTTGTTTGATCCAAGGGTGAGATTGATCAGGTTCTTTGAAGATGTTGGGGAAGACTATTGTTTCCTAATTGATGAAGCCCACAATCTTGTGGAACGTTCCAGGGAGATGTTTTCAAGCTTGATTGAAAAAAAGAAAGTGCTTGAATTAAAGCGGGAAACCAAGCCTGCATGGGATGACTTAAAAGAAAGACTTGAAACGGTCAATAAACAGATGTTGACATTGAAAAAGGATATTTTCAATGATTACAAGGAGGAAAATTATGCTGCCATGCATGAAATTCCGGGCAACCTTGTATCTGCAGTCAGAAGATGTACGGTTCTTATGGAATTTTATCTGGATAATGATATGGATGAAGAATACAAGGAAAAATATATGGAGCTTTACTTCGATTTCATGTTCTTTTCGAAGATTTCAGAGCTATATGATGATTGTTATGCTACTTTTTATGAAGCAAGCGGAAGCAATCTTAGAGTAAAACTCATGTGCCTTGATCCCTCCAAACTACTTTCAAGGGTTATGGATAAAGGTCGTAGCTCAATACTTTTCAGCGCAACACTTCAACCTCAGGATTATTATAAGAACATATTGGGCGGACGGAGGAACGACAGATCTATAAGCCTTCCATCTCCTTTTCCCGTAGAAAATCTCAGCATTGTGATAGAAGGACGAATCAGTACAAAGTACAGGGAAAGACACAATTCGTATTATAATGTAGCAAAATTGCTAAGAGATGCCTTTGGTAAAAGAACAGGAAATTATATAGCATTTTTCCCTTCCTACAGATACATGCAGGATGTTTTGCATATATATGAAGAATTTTCCCTGGATAATGAGATAATTGTACAAAAACCCGGAATGAACGATACTGAGAGAGAAATTTTCCTGGAAAAATTTGAAAACCACGGTTCCTGTACTCTGGTAGCCTTTGCTGTCATGGGTGGGATTTTCGGAGAGGGCATTGACCTTGCGGGAGAAAGACTTTCGGGGGTTGTTATCATTGGAACAGGACTGCCCACTGTTTGTCCTGAACGTGAACTCATAATGAACCATTACAATGAAAAAAACGGTTCTGGGTTTGACTATGCCTACACATTTCCCGGTCTCAACCGTGTCCTTCAGGCTGCAGGAAGGGTAATAAGAAGTGAATATGACAAAGGTTTTGTCATTTTGATTGATAAAAGATTCATAAGTTACAAATACAGGGATTTATACCCGGAGTGGTGGGTTCCGGAATATATAACTTCATCTGATGAGGATATTACTGATTACATAGTGTGAAATTCCCATGGAGCCATTATGATATAATTCAATCATGGATTTAGTGACTGTCAGGCAGATGCAATCTGCTGATTCATATGCAATCAATACTGTAGGGATACCTGAAGAGGTATTGATGGATAATGCAGCAAAAGCCCTGGTCAAGGGAGTTTTATCCAACACAGATGTATACGGCTGTAAAATTGCAGTGTTCTGCGGCCCGGGAAACAATGGCGGAGACGGATGGGCAGCTGCAATCAGATTTTCTGAACTTGGAGCCGCTGTAACAATTTATGCAAAGGAAACT
>CAYYXJ010000003.1:34978-40802 GCA_964475455.1 uncultured Clostridiaceae bacterium
AATCGCATTTAAATTTGCTACACGGGCAATTAAAATGGGAATTGAGGTCAGGAAAACAGTTAGTACTGATGAATTAAACTCATACAGGATTATAATTGATTCTTTGTTCGGTACCGGCTTGAAGCGTGAAGTCAGTGGCACTTATCTGGAGTATATAAAAGTAATTAATGCATCAGATTGTTTTGTTGTTTCGGCTGATATTCCTTCAGGTCTTGTTTCCGATGAGGGCATACCTTGTCCTCTGGCTGTTATTTCCGATCTTACGGTTTGTTTTGGCAGACCTAAAGCATCACTTTTCAGCGAACCGGGGTTTGAGTATGCAGGAGAAATAATTTGTGATGATATTTCAATCCCGGATATTGCATATGGTGAAACGTTCTTTCGCTCAACAGATGTAAAATTTGTTAAGGGGATATATACCAGACGAAAAAGATCAGGATTCAAAGGCAACTATGGTAAGATTTTGATTGTTGCCGGAAGTCCCGGAATGACAGGAGCTGCAGCTCTTTGTTCAGATGCATGTTTTAGAAGCGGTGCCGGGCTGGTTTATACTGCAGTGCCCGAAAGTAAAAAATATGAATATGAAGCTCTTGTTGGAGAAACCATTTCAATACCGGTTCCAGATGGGAAAATGGAATATGTAAGCAACCTGGCAGCTGTAGAAATAGCAAAAGCAGCAATAGGTAAAACCGTGGTCATTATAGGTCCCGGACTGCATGAAAAAAGTAATTCACATAAAATATTCTCAGAGGTTGCAAAGAAAACGGATATTCCCATAATCATTGATGCGCGGACTTTGCAGGATATATCTTCGGACAAAGAATTATTGAAACTGGCTGCAGGACGATCCATAATAACTCCGCACCCCGGGGAAATGTCAGGACTCACAGGAAGTAGCATTACCGATATTCAAGGGTCCCGCATCGAAACTGCAATGGAGTTTGCAAAAAAATACAATACAATTGTATTATTAAAAGGACATAAGACAGTTATTACAGATGGCCGCAGTGTGTATTTCAATACAACCGGTAATCCGGGGATGGCTACGGCAGGGAGCGGGGATGTGCTGTGCGGCATAATAGCTGCGTCACTGTCCCATACTCCTTCATTGCTTGAAGCAACAGCCGCCGGTGCATTCATTCATGGACATGCAGGAGATGCTGCTGCCTTTCGTTATGGTGAATACGGAATGAAGTCCGGGGACATTATAAATGAAATACCGGCTATTTTAAAAAAAATCACAGGAGAACAATAAATGCACAATATGCCTGACAGAGCCTGGGTGGAAATTAATCTTGATGCTATAGCACACAACCTGATCCAAATCAGGCAACATCTGGGGGAAAAAGTTAAAATAAACGGAGTTATAAAAGCAGATGGTTATGGGCACGGTGCAATTATGACTGCCGGAGTTTTATGTGAAAACGGAATTGATATGCTCTCGGTGGCAACACTGGATGAGGCTGTTCAGCTTAGAACAATGAAAATCAATGTGCCTTTGCTGGTTCTTGGATATACCCAGGTTGAACGCATTGATGAAATAATTGAAAATAATATCACAGTAACGATATTTGATTATGAACTTGCAGTGAAATTATCTGATGCAGCAGTTGTAAAAAATTGCAGGATAAAGACCCACATAAAGATTGATACTGGAATGAACAGAATCGGGTTTAAATATACAGATGAGGTGTCAATCTTTGAAGCCTTTAAACTTCCCGGAATTGAAATCGAGGGGATATTCACTCATTTTTCAACCTCTGATGAAGAGGACCGGGAGTACACAAACCTTCAATTTGACAGATTTAAAAAGCTTCTTGACAGCCTTAAGGCAAAGGGAATCAATGCCGGTATTTGTCATGCCAGCAACAGCGGGGGAACATTGCTCCACACAGACAAGTCGCTTGACATGGTAAGAACCGGTCTTTTGCTTTACGGACTTTACCCTTCTGATAATTCTAAAAATAATAACGGACCAAACCTTGAAAGCGCCATGACCTTCAAGGCCAAAATAATTAAGGTTAAGACATTGGAAAAGGGTGAGCATGTCAGTTACGGAAATAATTATATAACCGGCAGAAAGTCAAGGATTGCAACAATTTCATGTGGCTATGCTGATGGATATTCAAGGGTTTTATCCGGTAAGACCAGTGTAATAATAAATGGTATGGAAGCTCCGATAGTGGGGAACATATGCATGGATATGTGCATGGCGGATGTAACGGATATCGTTGGCCCCATAAATGCAGGCGATGATGCAACAATGTTCAACGGGCAAATAACTGCGGATGATATAGCAAGTATGACGGGAACAATTGTTTATGAAATAGTATGCCGAATAGGAATGCGAATACCCAGGGTTTACTTCAGGGACGGAAAAATTGTCAAGGTCACCAATTATCTGTTGTGATTGACCGGGTTTTGTTAAAAATATATAATTGAGCTGAACAAAAGATAATAACCGGGAGGAACAAAAGATGAAGTCAAAGATGAATACAATTCTTACAGCAGTGCTTGCAATGGTAATCCTATTTACCGGATTTGCAAGAAGCGCATCGGGGCAGGACCTGGTTCTGGCCAGTGTGGATTATGTTGATGCTAAATTCAATGAACTTTTGGCAAGAATGAATACAATTCCAACGGGTGGTACTACAGGCACTGATGCAAGCACATTGACCAGAATGAATAACCTGGAATTACAAACAGGTGAACTGGAAAATGATTTGGACAGTGCTCGTAAGAGAATTGATTTCATGGACATAACTGTAAGGAACTTATCTGAAGGAACAGCCTATCAGGTAGTAAAAGTTGATCCGGGAATCAGAATATTGGCTTCAGATACAGGTGAAGTGATACTGAGGAGCGGAACAGCCAGGGTTATTGGAAATGAATATAATGAGGGTTTGTCTGACCTTACCGCAGGAAGTGAGCTGAAGAACGGAGCAGCTGTTCCCAAGGATCATCTGATACTTATACCAAGGGGTGACGGAAGGGGAATAATAACCGAGACCGTTTGTTATATCATTTACAAGGGGTTGTATTATCTTCAGTAACATGAAACGGAGAATGGATGGATTTTAAATTCAATATGCCGGTAGAATTGATTTTTGGTACCGGTGTTATAAAAAAAAACACATGTAAGTTTAATCTTGGGAAAAAAGCCCTGATTGTTACAGGAAAAAACAGTGCAAGGTTATCAGGTGCGCTGGAAGATGTAACCTTTGCATTGGACAGTGAAGGAATTGATTATTGTATCTTTGATGATGTTATAAATAATCCCACCATTGAAAATGTATCCTTAGGTACTTCATTCGGCAAAAAAAACAAAGCTGATTTTGTAATAGCCATTGGGGGTGGGTCGCCAATGGATGCCGCAAAGGCAATTTCAGCACTGATGACAAATGACATAGAACCGATTGACCTGATAAACGGAATATCTTTGAAAAAATCCCTGCCGATAATTGCAGTTCCAACCACATCAGGAACGGGCAGCGAAGTAACCCCGTACTCAGTTCTGACGGTTCCTTCATTGAAAACCAAAAAGAGTTTCAGCAGCCATTCAAGCTTTCCTGTTACAGCCTTTGCAGACCCATCTTATACTTACACAATGCCATGGGAAGTTACCGTTGATACGGCATTTGATGCATTTTCACATCTCCTTGAGAGTTATCTTTCAATCAGGAGCACACCCATGAATGATTCCATAGCCGTTGAAGGAATAAAACAATTTGCCAAATGTATGGGTGGAATTGCAAATAAAAAAATTGATGAATCAATTCGCAGGCTGCTTATGTACTCATCTTGTCTCGGAGGGATTGCAATAGCACACACAGGAACCACAGTTATTCATGCAATGGGTTATTCACTCACATTCTTCAAAGGATTTTCACATGGAAGGGCAAACGCCATGATCATCAGTGAATATCTTGCATTTAATATGGAAAGTGAACCTGAAAAAATTCAAAATGTCCTGAAGATTCTTGGATTGGACAATATTAGTGAAGTCGATGATTTTTTCAACATCGGTACAATGGAAAAACCCGCCCTCACAAAAGAAGAAATAGAATTATTTACACAGCTGGCTATAGGTCAGGGGAGTGTAAAATCAAATTCCAGAAAAGTTGAATCTAAGGACATCAGTGTTATGTACCATAGGATATTTGGAGGTGCAAAATGAAGGGGAATGCCAGAATATTGGTAATCAACAGTCCGCGTGAGGTGGAAGAACATATAGCCGAAATAGGTGCAGAAGAAGGTAAGGTGAACTGGCTTGCAGGACAGGCTGATTTCCTTACAATGAAATTTGAAGACATTTCAGTGACAGATGCAATCATAATCAAGAATGATACCATGGAAATGGGGGGTCATGCGGCTTATAACAAAGGCGTTTATGATGGAAGCGTTACCAAAAGTGATGTAATAATTGCGGGTTCGAGAAATTCCCTCGAAAGATTATCTTCCAGACTTAGACTCAGGACAAGGAATACTTCAGAAATTGCTGATGCATTGGATTTCCTGCTGGAAGTGGGAAGCAAAAGAAAACCCAGTCTTATGTGCAGGGATAAAAGAATACCAATTGGCAGACGCACCATTATAATGGGCGTCCTTGAAATGGTTCCGGGAGAAGATGAAGGTGCTATTTTTGAAAAAGCTGAAAAACTCATATATGCCGGTGCAGACATACTTGATATAACCTGCAATCCAATGATGCCAAGGGAAGAATCAATAATGTGTTCTAAGAGCATCATTAAAAAAATAAGAAACCGAAACAAGGTACCCATATGTACAGATGTATCACTGGCTGAAGATGCAAGGTACATGCTGGATGCAGGAGCAGATATTATAAATGATATATGGTCACTCAGACGTGATTCTGAACTGGCCTCGGTTGTTGCATCATATAAGGCGGGTATTGTTCTTATGCACAATTCAGAGAATCGAATAAAGAAAGATGTGATGGGAACCATTTATTCAACCCTGAGAAGAAGTTTGACCCAATGCCAGGAAGCCGGCGTAGGCATTAACAGCATTATCATTGACCCTGGATTTGGCTTTGGTAAAAGCACTGAGCAAACTTTTGGTGTAATCAGGAAATTACGGGAATTGAAATCACTGGGGGTTCCTCTTATGGTGGGACCATCAGGGAAGATGCTTCATTCACCGGGAGTTAAAACAGATTCAGAGGAGAGACTTGAAACAATTGCGTCCATTGCTGCTGTTTCCATTTTAAACGGAGCAGATATAATAAGGGTACATGATGTAGAACACCTGAAACGTACTGCAGATATAACTGATGCAATTGTAAGCAGCAGGTAGAGGATTTATGATTGCATACTTTTATATAAATAGACATGAGCTGGATGAAGCCCTGGAATGCGGGTTAAAGCTGTCTGTGTATGGAAAACCCATACCAGGAAGCGGTGATATCCCGATAAGGGCAATCAGGGCATATCTATCTCCCAGGGATAACATGAAATGCTTCAATAACCCGGAGTTGGTTTGCCTTAAACTTGATTTATCAAGCGAAAAACTTTTGGTCGCCGAAGATATTTATGCATCCACCGGAAATCATAGATGGTTCAATGAATCAATTATTCATGCCAGTAAATATATGCTGGGTAAATATAGGAAACCCTGCTATTTGATAACATTTACTGTTCTTGGGGAATATACCAGTGTACTAGATAAAAAACGCGATGTTCCGGTGCTTTATGACAACTCCGGCGATCTTTACATTCAAACACTTAAAAGTAAATTTGAGGGTAGTGATGCAGATTTTTACGACAAGGCTTTATTTGGTTATATGTCATTGCTTGTATCCCTG
>CAYYXJ010000004.1:0-14546 GCA_964475455.1 uncultured Clostridiaceae bacterium
ATGTAAATCCCTCCTTGATTTCAATATACGCTTATTATTCCCATATGTCAACTATGAAACTTCCGGATGGGTTTGCAGCCTCATCCTTTATGAATATCCGGGCTCCTTTTCCCTTTTGAGAAAGCCGGCGGACTACCTTTGTAAAATTTTTGAGTTCTATGACAGGAGTATTTCCAACAGCATATTCCCTTTGTATTTTGTTCATTTCATTTAAGGTGTATCCGGCCTCACTCATCATCCTCTCATAGTCAAATGCTATACCACCGCTCTCAAATATTTCGTAATCAATACCTACAGCCTGCTTCATGATCTGGTTTTTCCTTGCCATGACTTCATCTACAAGATTACTGTTACTCATGATCATCACCTAACATTTCCCGGAGTTGTATTCCTATATAAAGCGTCTCATTAACACTCGGTCCGTAATTGACATCATAACCCGGGTCCAGCTGTACTAATTCGCCTTCAATTTCACGTCCGATGATTGTCTTGACATTGACCCAGTCACCCGGAGTTGCAAGATCATTCATTAAAAATCCCTTGTCCCACATTACCAAAGGAACATTCTTTGTATCCTCCGGAAGATTTGAACTTCGCTCCCCCGCCTGCAGAATTATTTTTTTTATTCTGACCCAGTCACCTTTCCTTGCCTCCATGACAACCTCCTATTCAATCAAATCCCTCATATCCCCCATGATGGCCCGTGGAACCGGTAGATCAATCATAGTCCTAAGTCCGGGTCTTGAATTTATTACATGGGGAATCATATTTACACACATGGCTATGGTTCCTATACCTCCGTCAACTTCCGGGGTGATGGACATGTTTACCTCAGGACTGCCCTTTAAAGTTATATAGTCTCCTGTATGGGTACCCTCCACTTCAGGTTCAATCTGCTGCGGGTGCACCATATCGATTTTAACCTCACCATCCACAAACCCCTGGCCTGTCATATTTATACCTGCAAGATTGCCGGCAGCAGCAAATCCATAAGTGGATTTTCTGTCTACCGTAGTGAGAATGGGACTCATCTGCTGCTCGAACCGCTCTACCTTCCAACCAATGGCATCAGCAATCATATTTATACTCTCATTGAATCCTACATGTCCGGCAAGCTTCCCCTCAGCAACACGTCTGTAATACTCTGTCTCTGTGATTCCAACACCCTGCTCATCCATGACAGTTACACCAAAAGGTGATAAGCTGTTTATACGTTTCGCCTCTACATGAGTTACCTCTTCCATGCATCCTGTAAGACACACTACCAGCAAGTCCATTATCATACCCGGATTTATGCCCGTTCCAAGGACAGTGACTCCATTTGCCTTTGCGATTGCATCAATTTCCTGTGCCAGATGCGGTTCCTGAGCTTTTGGATATGCCATTTCCTCTGCTGTAGTAATTACATTGATACCTTTTTCCATAATTGTTTTCAGCTTTTTGAATGCACCTTTTGTAAAAGAATCTGTTGCAAGAAGGCACAGGTCAATACTTTTTCCTTCCAGTGCCTTTTCTATATCATTTTCAATAATTACATCTGTCCATCTTTCAATGTTCAGTATTTCACCGATACTTTTACCGACCCGCTCCGGATGCAGGTCACATACAGCTGCAATGTCTGCACCGGTTTTCTTGGACAGCATCTTTGCCATTCCTGCCCCCATTGCTCCGAAGCCCCAGATAGCGATTTGTATATTTTTCATCAGACAACTCCCTTCGCCCCTTATTTAATGAACTTTTTCTCAACATATTCGCTGGTCATAACTGATAGAATACCTGCATACTTTAATTTAAAGCACATGATATCCCCTACCTTGTAATTTTGTGATGATTTCGTAAGGTCAAGGATCATATGGTCACTGCTTCTTCCAATCATTTCTATATGATCATCAATCGGAATCAAACCACTCATATCTGCATCCTGCTTTCCAATGGCAATTATCCCCCTTATCATTTCACCTTTATCCTCATATACAGGGTGTTTGCCAAAGGCATCCATACCGGACTCACCAATGGGCAGGGACGGTTTCCTTTTAAGTTCAATTATCTCTGCCTCGAGGACAAATACATCATCATATGTACCGTCAACATGGGTTCCGTATGCAGTTTCATTTCCACATACAAATATTTCACCTATCCTGAGGTTGTTAATTTCCTTGGGAAGCCTTCCGTCTTCAAGAAGATAATAGGAACTGGAATTGCCGCCTGAAATAATATCAAGTTTCATTCCAGTCCTTGCTTCAAGATTTTTTTTGATTTCAATCATTCTTTCCATATGTCCAAGAGTTGGGATCACCGCTCCAAAACAGGTCAGATTTGTACCGATACCTATTATTTCAACCCCCTTCAGCTTTTTGGCTTCCTCAGTTGCCATGTAAAGTTCTTCTTCATCAAAAAAACCTTCACGCAGGTCTCCAAGGTCAATCATCAATATGACCTGATGAACCTTTCCCTGTCGGATAGCCTCAGAACTAAGCAATTTAATTGTACTTATTTCTGAATTGAGGGAGATGTCTGCATACCTGATGACTTCCCTCACCTCTGTTGGCATAGGTATCCGCAGCAAAACCTTCTTAATGCTCATATTCTCAAGTTTCCGTATGTTTTTGATCCTGGAATCAGCAACAGCTTTCAAACCGGCTTCTGCATATATATTTGATAACACCGGATCTGCACAAAACACTTTTGTAACACCATAGACCTCTATACCTCTTAGGTCCATCCTGCTTTTTATTACCTCAACATTCGTTCTGAATTTATCAAGATCTATTAAAACCCTTGGATACATAATCAAGCCCCTTCACTTTTAATTTTCCCCGTCTCAATTAACAATTCCTGTTCACATTCTACAATTTCACCATTCCTGCAGTACACCCGCGGGACGCTGTATCCGGTACGGCATGTAATATCATAGCTTATCGTTCCGGCCCATTCTGCCACTTCGTCAATTGAAATGAACTGGTTGTTGCTCCTGCCAAAAACTATGACTTCATCTTCCACCTGAACATTTTCCATACCAGTTATGTCCACCATGAACATATTCATGCATACTGTGCCAACTATAGGTCTTCGGCTATTGTGAATAATAACCTCACCCCTGTTACTGAGCTGTCTGAAAACACCATCACTGTAACCAAGGTTGACTGTTGCAATCCTCATATCCTTTGGTGCAACGAAACTATGGCCGTAACTGATGCCATCACCTTTTTTTATATCCATGACCTGTGCAATTATTGAATGAAGTTCCATACATTCCTTCAATCTTACAGAATTCCGGTCCGTTGATTTCGAGGGATAAAGACCGTAGAGCATTATTCCTTCCCGGACCATATCCATATGCATGGATTTAAATGCGATAAGACCTCCGCTGTTGCACATATGTCTGACCCCGGTTTGTATGCCTCTGTTATCCAACGCACCTAGCATTCCCTCAAATTTTTCAAACTGGTCGATAGTCGGAGTTTCCTTGTCGCTTGAATGTAAATGGGTAAATATTCCGCATATATTTATATGCTTAAACCCGCTTATTGCAGCAATGTCATCAATGCTGTTCGGGGAAAAACCCATACGATTCATACCTGTATTCACTTTAATATGTACTTTGGAAACACCACCTTTTGCATTTAACGTCCGGGCTTCCTCCAATGTGCTTATCGTTTGAATCAGATTATATTCAGCTGCTTTCCCTGCCAGAAATCCCGGTGTATATCCAAGTATTAATATATCAATCCCGGAGAATGCCTTTCTTAATCTAATAGCCTCTGCCATGGAATCTACACAAATAATAGTAAGCCCCTCTTCTGCCAGCGCTTTTACTACCTGAATATCACCATGTCCATAGGCATCGGATTTTACGACACAGCTGACCTTTACGGAATCGCCTGCCAACCTGCATGCCTCCATATAATTGTGGATGACATTATCCAGATTTATACTTGCGTAGGTACCCTTTAATTTCAGTGGTTTCATACCTGCTCCGATTTTCAATTGCAACCGGTTATGGCCGGCTGCAGATTTGTTGAAATACAGTAATTAATGGCTGCTGCCTGAATTATCCTTTGATATATTAACTCTACTTGATAAGGATTTTTGCGTCAATTACCTCACAGGACATATGAATGGCAATTTATAGTATTTAAACTTCAATAAAAATCAGCTGCAATTGTTTCATGTGATCAATAAGCCCACTGTTGCTTTGTTTTAACCCTGAGAATCTTTAAATGGGTCATGAGTAAATGGAAATTCCATTTTTACGCGGATAATAAGGGTAGTCTATAAATATCAAATTCGGAGGTTTGAATTGTGAAAAAATATTTAATGATAATTATGGCAATTGTAATCGTTTCCGCACTGGCAGTAGGTTGTACCAGTAATACGGCGGATCAAACAGAAAAGGATAATATGGTTACCCAAACAGAAACACCAAAGGACCAAATGAGTCCGGAACCAACCATGGAGCCTGAATCTGAAATGACAGAAGAACCAATGGTGGAAGAATCGGAAGAGCCCATGGAAAAAGAAGATATGATGGTTGGCAGTAAAACAGAAGCTGGCTACACGGATGTAACACCTGATGAAGCCAAGAAACTCATAGAAACTGTAGATAATCTTGTAATCATTGATGTGTCTCCCCTTTATGCCTCAGGACATATTCCTGATGCAATAAACTTCTATGTTGGTGACGGTTCACTTGATGCTGCAATACCAACCCTTGACATGAATGTTCCATATTTGGTCTATTGTCACTCTGACAGTGCATCAATTTCAGGAGCTGTCAAGCTTATAGAAGCAGGCTTTGAAACAGTTTACAGGCTGGAAGGAAACTTCGGAGCATGGGTCAACGCTGGTTTTCCAGTTGAATAGTTAAACAAATAATTAGAGTTTTTATTGAAAAAACCGCCGGAATTTTTCCGGCGGTTTTGATTATCTTTAGAATTTTATCTTCATATGCCAGGTAACAGAGCCTCCTACATCAAAGAATACCAGACTCAGATGATACCGAATCTTGACCTTGGCCTCAAGTCTCCAGTCGTTGTTGTTTTTCTCCAGCTCTCCCCAGGCATCCAGATGCAATGAGATAATTTCATACCTCTTGCCTCCGACTTTGATTCCTCCCTCAATTCCTCCCTGAAGCCAGGCGGACATATACAGGTAATCTCCGGGGAAATGAACCTCCCCTTCAGCACCAACCTTCAGATAAGCCCTGAAATAAACAATGGCAATTGTTACATAGCCTGTGTCGTACTCGAAGAACATCTTGGCCTTTATATAGTTGTCAATCGGAGGAAATGTATTCTTTATTGCCATTCCGAATCCCGCCTTGGCCAGATTTCCCACCTTAGCAACAATTGGATTCGGATAACCTATCCTGAGTTCCCAGTACCTGGGACTCATCTCAAAACCGACATCACCATTCAATGTCAGACCGTACATTCCAAAATCATTTAGGGTCAGACTGAATTTGAACATTCTGTCCTTATGATAATAACCTATGCGTACCGTTCCCATGAGTTTGAGGTCGTTGCCTGTAAGTGTTGATGAAATCTTTGACGGTCCGTAATACTTTCCACCCATTTCAACTGTGGGGCCTTTTTCAACAACCAGATACATATTCCGGACTTCACCTAACTTTATGGTTACCCCTCCTGTATCATAACCAAGTTCCATCCATGCAGTAGCTGCAAGGAAATAATTTCCTCCGGGACTACGGTTGACCTCCATGGTATCAATGGCATTGAACAACCCCTGCTTTTCTTCGGGGAAAATATACCCCTCTTCCTCTGAATATTCAATGTCCAGGTTATATCCTATGACCCCTGTTATATCATTTATGTTTCCATAACCAAACTGTATTCCACCCGATGTGTCATGATAATATATAGCCAGGGCAAAGAAGAATCTGCCCATAACCTTGTCATATCCCAATCTTGCATTAGCTTCAATATCCACAGGGCTGAAAATATCAGCAGCTGTATTGAAGACCATTTCCAGTGAATCTGTCTCGTACTCAATCAAACCTGACCCGGGATCAACTAGTTTTGGTGATGCAACCGCATCAATATGTGCAAATTCTTCGAACTGCATGTCAATCTTTGATTTGGATTCGGAATAATTGATTGAAGGATCTTCAAAGACACCTGAAATAATTACCCTGTCAAAGTCCTCTTCAGTATCAATGGACAATGTATCAGAAAGCTGCATTCCTCCCCAGAGATAAAGGTCGCTGGCAAAGTAGCTTACATTTCCTGAAGACGGCATTGTTTTACCACTGCCCTTGAGAGTTCTCGATATACCTGTTCCAAGGGTTATGGGCAGCAGCGTAACTTTATAAGTTGAATTTCTTGTTATCAGTGACAGTGCTCTTATTTCCATGTCAAAGTCATGGAACTGTATTTTGTACGGCATATCAAACAGTGCCGACCCAAGAAGTCCTTCTTCATTATTGGTTGCTGTCAGCATATTCATATCCGCAGGTATTATCAGTTCAGTAAATGAAATATTATTAAGTTCCATACTGTCAGGGAAATTAAGGTCCAGGGTGCCATCCATATGAAGACCATCCTCCATGAGGTGTCCCCCTGTTATGGAAAGCATGACCTCTCCGGTTCCGGCAGGGTCAAACTTCGGTGTTTCATCCACACTGCATACAAGTTTTCCCAATTCCTCTGAAGTATACAAAGTTACATCCGCCCTTTGAAATCCGAAAAGCGGAACTCCTATGGATCCCTTGATTTCCAGCGTTACCTTATTGTTGTACATGTCTATATAGATGCTGTTTGCATAAGCATCCTCAAATCCTCCGAGCTGGTCACCAAAATTAACCGGAATACCTGTCGGCGAGTAGGCCTGGCTCTGATAAAAGAACCCGTTTCTGTCATACAGCATTTCGTTGGCGGTGAGAGTAAATGAAACCCTCTTGTTCTGCTCTGTCTTAATAAATGCAGGCGGCAGTGATACCCTTCCGCTCTTTACAATCATTCCCGTCCACTCATCATCCTGGGTCTCAGCAGTCATTGCATCAGCCGTTGACATTTCTCTGTCGAGGTCTATTGTTACATTGCTTCCGATAACACCTACCTCTTCATTGTCATTGCCTACGAGTGTCGGCATAAGAGTCTTGCCGTAGGCTACAAATCCCTGCCCGTCCCAGTTGCTGATATTTATCGGGATATTTGACATTGTTTCAACTTCAGCAAGTTCAAGGGGCATTATCAGCAATGTTTGTTCCTGGGCTCTTTCAGCCACATAATACATTCCCACATCAACTATGCTTTTCTGATCATTTGATACCTGGGTTGAACCACTTTTTATTGACGATGGACTCATACCCAGCAATCCGCTTATTTTTCCGGTATCCATGGTAATGTTACCAAGGGTTTCCCTGGCGATGGTCTCAAATCCCGAATATACCGGTGCATCATCTACAAAAGTATCAAATGGAAGCATTATTTTTCCGTTGATATAACTTTTGGAAGCAGTAGGAACCCCGGCTGAATAAACAAGCTTAGCGTCACTGGTCTTGATGCCTATACCTGCCGGTATAACTGTTCTCATCATCTGGGTTTCCGTAATTGACATGGTCCCGTTCATTTTACCGTTTTTATCAAAGTTCAGAACGCTGTAACTGAATTCCAGGCCTTTGTTATCTATTGTTTCCATTCCCATGTCATTTTCTGCAATACCATTCATCAAATTGATGAAACCGGTTCCGAAGTAAACATCGAATGTATATCCACCTTTTACTATAGTTTCAGACTTTATTACTGCAGGTGCAGAGGCATCAAATGCTCCCAGATTCACAGTTATGCTTTCCATGTCGGCTATCCTGATGTTGTCATATCTGAATTCAGGGAGCTCTGTGATGGTAATTATTCCACCCGGAGTTATTTCACTGTCATTGAAACGCAGTGAATACAGGTCTCCGATAAGATTTTCCGAAGTCTGACTCCCGGCTTTTAGGACATAGCCGGATGCAATACCCTTGTTTGCTGCAGTTGTCACTTCAAGTGAACTCAGGAAAGTTCCTGTATTACCTATTTCAACAGCACTTTGTATCACAGCGGATCCGTTTGTTATTTCAGCTTCACTGTATGAAGTAACAGTAATGTCAACAGGCACTGTATACTTGTTGGCCAGCACAAGGTCACCGGTTCCTGTCTTAGGTGATCCGGTACCTGTAGTAGTGATATTTATTATGTTAAAACCGGAAATTTTCATGGAATCCGGTAAGTTGGTGGGCATTATTATAATAGGAGGCATGGTTATTATGGGTATGAAACCTGTTGAGGCATCTATATTTGCCGGCAGAACAGGAGTTTCTTCCCCTCCGGGAACAATTGGCACAATCGGGACTATTGGAATAACCGGTATTGTAATGTTTGGTATCAATGGTCTGACTAAAATGCTGTTCTGAGGTAGAATAAAGGATCTGCTTCCCCCGACAGAAGCAGCGGTCGAGAAATCAGAAGTATATCCACCGATATCTATTACCTTAACCTTATACCAGTTGACGGCAGCCGGGTCGGCATCGTTGTCAATCCAGCCTGTTGCAGTAAGCAATGGACTTGCCTGATAATATGTTCCATTTTGTGATTTTGCCCTGTAAACAATGTAACCTGCTATAAATTCTGCACTTTCATCCACTGTAAGATTCGGATCCTTTGCAGGGTTCCATGTAATCTGAGGCTGACCGGTATCTGAGTCTATGGTTGCATTCATACCTGTAACCGGTGGGAAAGCTTCACTCCTTCTCGGCGAAACGCTTACCGGTTCCGGTCTTTCAGATCCAAGTTCATCATCATTGAATGCCTGAACGGTGTACATGTATGTATCACCGAATTCAACATCAGTATCTGTAAATGAGAAAACTCCTGTTGAATCACCGCCCAATGGTATTTCAACTTCATAAACCATATCCCACTTGACAAGTTTTGCAGCACTTGCGTCCAACAGCCCATAAGGTGATACTGCCAGAACTCCGTATTTTTCAACAAGATTCTGATAAACATCCACTTTTGTATCTACAGCAGATGTTTCAATTTTATTCATTATTGTTGTTGGTGCCAGAAGCTGAAGTGTATTGAAATTGGATACTGCTTCTGAAACCGTTGCAGCCGGAAGATTAACCCCGCCTGCCATATAACCATACTGAGGTTTATCAGATGAAATTGGGAAAATCTGCATTTCGGGCATATATATCTGCAGGCTGATTTCCGGTGTAAATATCTTATTGAACATTTCAGGTGCCCTGAGTTGTATGGACTCTATATCTTCCTCTGTGACCCTGGGAACCATGGTTCTGTAGACTTTATACAACCCGGCGTGCATGACACCAGCCCACCTGACCTCAACAGTTCCCTTTTGGGCAAACGGCATGAGCATGACCGGAGCCTGCGGAGGAACCGTTGATGCAACCCTGATGGATGACAGAGTATAATCCGTACTCTCCACACCCCAGATGCTTACTGAAGTTACCTTGAAATAGTAATAGTGTGCAATTGTCTGATCAGTTTCTTCTGTATAACCTTCATACTTAATATTGTCACCGACCATGGTCCAGTCCATGGTATCGGGATTATCACTTTCACTGAAGTACGGAACCTCAGCCTTATACACCCTGAAATGGGAAACCTGCATATCATCAGGTCTGTTCCACTTTAAATTTATCCAGCCTGACGGAACATAACCTTTGTACCCTTCATCTTCTTCACTGCCTGTTTCAGATGGAACAAGAGATACCATATAAAGATAAATTCGTCCGCTGACCCTGTTTACATTATCTGTTATTTGATTGTATGTAATATTACCTTCAACCAGGGACCAGCTGTAATTATCAAGAAGGTCTTCTGCATTCATTGCCCTTAATTCATCAATGTCTCCACCATCCACATGGGTCCGGTAAACATTATAACCACCGAGTCCGCTGCCTGAATAATGATACCATGACACATCTGCATTTCCATTGGCCTTGATATCATTGTACTGCAGTGCAATTACTGCATGTATATCTCCCGGTTCCGGCATATTTCCGTAGGTTAAATCAAGGATTCCCGGCATAATGCTCAATCCTTGGCGAACTGATTCTGATACAGAAATTCCTATCTGCACATTTTGAGCCATCGCTTCCTGTACAGGTACAGTGTCAATATTTACTCTTGGAACATAACCATCAACCACCGGACTTCCGCTCCAACTTACTTCCTTGAACATAAGTGAATCGGTAAAACGCCCTTCCATGAACCCTACAACACCAAGTGATAAATCAGGAAGCAGATTGAATGTCATATTTGCAGTTGATCCATCCGGCGCTGCTGGGATTGCGTTTGTTTTATAACCAACAACCCTTGAATTTGACCAGGCACTTTCATTGTCCCATGCATCAACAGCAGATACCCAGTACTTATAGAAATATCCTTCTGTAATATTTGAGTCAAAGAATACAGCATCGATGTCAGTTTCATCTGTCTTGGGCGTCAATATTACATCTCCGCGTGGGCTTTGACTGGCCTTCATCATTATATTGTTCACTGTTGCATCTTCCGGAATATCAACACGGCCTATTTCAACAGGTTCGCTGAACAAACCCGTTCCCCATGCGGCACTCCTGTAAATAATGAAGCTTTCTGTATCAACTGTGGTTTTCCCAAATGGAAGTATAACTCCGATTTTTCCCGGATTCTGAGCAATTGCATCCCTGAACAAATCCTCAGTCCTGTTTTTTATTGAATTGGAAAGCACAGGTTGGTCTGTGTCAGGAGCTCCCGGAGGTGTTGTTTTTACAACTTCCAGGGTAAGTGGCGAAGAAGTATACTCACTGGTTCTACCGAATATATCCAGGGCCTGTATCCTGTAGGTAACCCTGTCACCGTTTTCAACATCATAATCTATGTAATAATCCGAAACTTCATAGAGAATGTTGTTTTCATCTTCCATATATGAAATAGCCACCGGCACATCATTGAGTCTTGTGAATTCCGTTTCACCATTTTTCTTTCGTTCTACATAATATCCTGAAATAATGCTTTCACCATATTCCGTCTGGGGTGCCTGCCATCTCAAATGAACTTCTCCGTCAGTTCCGTAACCCTCCAGGTTTTCCGGAACCTCCAGTGGAGTCTCGGCACCATAACTGACCTTAAGCGAGTACATTCCATTGCGGTTTGCCTCATTGATTATAGAGGACGGAGAAGGAGCAGTTGAACCTTCTTTTAGAGGCAGCAGAACATACTCAATGACTGTATTTGCATCATATTTTTCACTGCCGAAATCATCTTCATAACCAAATCCGACAGCTTCAGCAAATTCAGAATCTGTATTCGCAAGTGTCAGCATGGAATTCCTGGACTCTAAAACCAGTTGTATTGTTTCTTCTGCCAGAGTCATCTGGGGTGTTACCGGAATCTGGGGTACAGCCTTACCTGCTCCCGGATTCTGTACTTCATATATGGACATGACCGGGGTATTTATCTGTGTTACCAGCTGTATTTGAGTATTCAATAGAATATCTTCAGCCGGCACTTTATCAATGATTGACGAAGGCCTTATGAAATTACTGGTTTTCTTTTCATCGAATGAATCTGCTCCGGAGATTTTCAGCATACTTGAATTTAATATGACAGTGCCAAAGACAAGGTCATTGAACTGGTCCTCATTTGAAACCCCTATTTTGCTGAGTTTGTCAGCACTGAGTCTTGAATCATTGAATACCTGCGCAATATAAGGAGAAAATTCCAGATTGAGACCGACAAATTCCTGTATCCGTGATTCGGTTCCCAATTCACTGTCAACCAATACGGCATTGCCGTCAATTATTCTGTATAAATAATAACCGTCTTCCGGAAGCCATTCAATCTGGGGAATCCACCTGAGAAGTACTTTATTGGGTTCACTCCAGGTTCCCTTTAGCTCAGTTGTTGGTTCAAGTTGTTCAGGTGTTGGTTCCGCATCAGCAAACAGTTCTTCTATTCTGTCTCTGATTTCTTCAAGGCGGTCAACTTCAGCCTGTGAGTCCCCATCATCTGTCAATTCATCTATCAACTCATCAATTTCTTCAATAAGTTCCCTTAATCTTCCTGCATCACCCGGACTATCCACCAGATCACCCAGGTCATCTGCATTAAGAATCTCATCACCTATGGCAGGTTGTTCAAGTAGTGTTCCTGCACCCTTGATGCCCGAACCAAAGAACTCATTTAAATTTGAAGGAGGTTTGTTAAGGTCGGCGGCTGAAATCCAGGGCTGAACAGTTTCACCATCCGGTGCCGGTGATGCCGGCGGTTTGGTTTGTGTTGGTCCCGGTGAAGGTGGAGCAGTCGAAGATGCTAAAGGTCCTGACGACTGCGATACAGAGGGTGTCGGCGAAGTTTCACCTTTATCCTTTTTCTTACAACCTGTAAACATATATGAAAATATGAGCACAAGTACTAAAAGTATACTTAATTGTTTCTTGAATCTAGACATAATGACCCCTCCGTTTCCCCGAAAACTGCAAATCATTAACCTTCAATACAATTATTATAACATTTTTACAAAAAAAATTTCCAATATACAAAACGGCCTCCTGTCCGGGAGGCCGCTTTTCACTTATTTCAATCCTTCAAGACAAGACGGTGGTCATCCTTTAGATACATGCTATCCCAATCTTTGACAGTGTCGGCTACTTTCATTGTAAATTGTGCAATATCGTGCATGTCTTCTTCACTCAGCATCCACCCTGTAGCACCTATGTTTTCCAGTACCTGTTCCGGTTTTTTTGCTCCTACAATTGCGGAAGTAATACCCTGCTTGTTTATTGTCCAGTTTATTGCTGCCTGAACAGGAGTCTTACCATATTTCAAAGCAATTTTCCTGATTTTTTCTGTTGCATCCACTGCCATCTCAAATGTGGGAGAAACGAATAACGGTATCTTGCCGTTTCTCATATCAGTATCTTCGAATTTCCAGTCTTTAGTAAATTTACCTGTTAATAGACCCTGTGCTATTGAGCTGTATGAGATAATCCCGATATCATTTTCAATACAATAAGGCATTAAATCCTTTTCAATCTGTCTCCAATACAGTGAGTAACTTGGCTGGAGAACATCCACATCACCAGCTTTTACCGCTCGTTTGAGATGATTTATTGTGAAATTGGAAACACCGATAGACCTTATCTTTCCTTCCTGCTTAAGTTTCATAAGTTCTTCAATCGGCTCTTCCACAGGAATCTCAGGGCTTGGCCAATGAATAAAAAATACATCTATCATATCTGTGCCAAGCCTCGACAGACTTAACTCAACACTATCCCTTGCTTTTTCCCTGGTCAGACCGGTTGCTGAACATTTACTGGAGAGATATATTTTCTCCCTGATTCCTTTGATTGCTTTTCCAAGTACTTCTTCAGAATGACCTCCGCCATATCCCATGGCTGTATCAAAGAAATTTATTCCCTGCTCGTAAGCTGTAATTATAGTTTCCTGAAAAATTCTGTCCCCCAGGTTTTTTCCCCATTCTTTGCCGGCTCCCATTGCCCAGCAGCCTAAGGTTATTTCAGAAATTTCGATATTGCTCTTTCCCAGTTTTCTGTAATTCATGACATCTCCATACAATTATTTCATATGTATAATACCGTACTGCTCTGTTTTCATCAATGAAAAATCCGTTATAACTCCGGGAAAACCTCTGCCGCAAAAATTTTGAAAATTTCCGGGTCAAATTGCATTCCTGAACTTTTTCTTAGTTCAGCAAATGCCCTTCTTTTTGAATATGAACGATTATCATTAGGCTTATTTGTTAGATAATCATAGGCTTCGGCAATAGCAATTATCCTTGATTGAAGAGGTATTTTTATATTTGCAAGTCCCTGAGGGTATCCGCTTCCGTTCCAGTTTTCATGATGATGAAGCACATAATCAGCCAAGTCTGCAGTTTCATTTGAACTCGATAAAATCCTGTAGCCTGTTTCAGAATGTCTTTTGATATACTCTGCTTCTTCATTGTTCAAGGCTTTTCTTTTTGTAAGAAGATCTTCTCTAACTGTCACTTTACCTATATCATGATAAAATGCAGCCATTGAAAGATCCTTCAAATCCTTTTTGGTGAGATTAAGGGCTTTTCCGATTTTGTGGCATAGTAATGATACCCGTTCGGCATGTTCCCTTTCCCATGGGCTAATCTCAAACAATGTCTTGGTAATTATCTTCAAAGCCTTGGAGCGATGCTTTGACTTTTCCTCAAGTTTGTTCCTGTACATTGAGTCCTCGGATACTTTGAACAAATCATCCATATCCTGTTTTGAATCCGTCTTGACTGCGCAACCAAGGGCAATTGACACGGGAAGCTTGGTTTGTATTACACTATGTTTGCTTTTTTCAATTCTCTTCATGACATTCATAGTGTCTTCCAAACCTGTTCCGGGAAGAAGTATCATAAACTCATCTCCCCCAACCCTTGCAATTATGTCATCCTCCCTGCAGGCATCCGCTAGGATTCCTGCAGCATTCTTAAGAATATTATCTCCTTCAACATGACCGAAGGAATCGTTTGCCAGTTTCAAACCGTTTACATCC
>CAYYXJ010000004.1:14556-38202 GCA_964475455.1 uncultured Clostridiaceae bacterium
GAGGGTAATTTCTCTTAACATCAAGCCTTGAGAACTCTTCTTCAAGAAATCGTCTGTTATATAAACCCGTAAGGTGGTCATGGTAACTTATATGTTCAATTTTATCCATATGCTCCCTGTTGGCTGTGATATCCTGACATGTTCCCAGTATTCTGATGGGTTTTCTTCCATTCTTTTCAATCACTCCCTTGATGAGAAATACAAGTTCCTTGCCTTCACTGTCAGCAATATTAACCTCAATTGAAAATTCTCCGTCTTCTCTTACTGCCTGATGAAATGCCTCTTCATATCTTTCAATGGATGACGAAGTCATATATTCTTTTTCAGTATCAAAAGTTATGGATGTTTCTCCGGCTTTGAATCCGAAAAGCGAAAACATACCATCGGACCATTTAACTTCACCAGATATCAAATCCTTTGAAAAATGACCGGATTTTGCTATTATTTCAGCCTCACGCAGTGATTTTTCACTCTCTGCAAGGGCATTTTCAATTCTAAGCTTCTCTGTAATGTCTTCACCGGACGAAAGGATTCCAATTATACTTCCGTCACTGTCCTGCACCGTGCTGTTATTCCAATGGATGTGCCTTAGTTCCCCTTTGGAAGTTATTATGGGATTAATATGCTCTACCCTGCTTTTACATCCATCCATCATTTCTTTTCGGATGGTGTTCTCTATTTTCTCCCTGAGATAATGAGGTATGAATTCATCAATCCAAATTTTCCCCAATAAATCCTTTTCAGCCAAACCCAGAAGGTCACAGCACTTTTTATTGGCAAGTTTAATCCTGCCCAGTTCATCCAGAACTATAATAATAAACCCGGCAATATCAATGTACTGCTGGAATTTATTTCTCTCTTCAATTAACTTTTTTTCTGAAGCCAGTCGGTCTGTTATATCCACTACCGCTCCGATTAATTTCACAACTCCTTTTTCATCTTTAACCGGAGCTCCTGATACATGAAGAGTCCTGGTTTCATCCATCCCGGCTACGCCTATCTCGATATGAGTTTCTGAAGGTTTTCCCGTTTTTAGAGTATCTTGAATCGTTTTCCTTACTTTTTCCATATCCAGTGTGTTTTTCAGCAGTTCCTCCAACCCCAGGGTTCCCTCCTGACCCTTGACCCTGAAAAGTTCCATTGTTTCAGTTGATGCCCATACTGTACCTGAATCAACATCCAGTTCCCAGCTTCCGGTTTTCCCGTTGCTTTCAGCAATCATGAGTCTTCTTTTATAATTTTTAAGTTCTTCCCTGAGACTCTGGTTTTCAATATAATCTTCAATATAAACTACAAAAGTACCGTTCTTTACTTTTTGGCTTTGAACAGAAAGTATTCCCTCCGAACCATCCTGACCGGTAAACTTATAAATGCCCTCGGGGATATTACCAATTTTCAAACTGTCGTCTGCTCCCCTTTCAATTCCGGTTATGATTATATCCAGGGCCATACCTGCAACATCAATTATTTTGTAACCGGTAATGGTGCAGGCTTTTTTATTGGCAAAAATAATATAGCCTTCTTCATCGCAGACAAAGGCTCCCAAAGGAGCCTTGTCAAAAATCTTGTAATATAACTCATTATCAAACATTACAACCCCCGTTCGAAATTATGTCTTTAAAAGCCGGTAAGGATGCTTTGCATAAATTTAATAGAGAATTCAAACCAATCAGGCTTTTTCTCCACAGTTTGGACAGAAGGCTGTTCCCTCTTCAATCGGCTGGCCGCAACCCTTGCACTTCAGACCTTCGTCTGCTTTAACTTCAGGTTCCGGTTCAGGCTTTGGTTCAAACTTGAATCCACATTTAGGGCAGAATAGAACTTCATCATCATTTTCTGCTCCGCATGAAGGGCACATCCTTATATGACGGAGGTCAAGAATTTCAACTTCCAGGACTTTTATTGCTGCCCTGGCTTCATCTATCTGCTTGCAAAGTTCTTCTGCCTCATCAAATGTTTTTTCACCATTTTCATATTTTTCCAGTGCCACTTCGCCTATTTTTTTCATAAACCCTGCAATACTGTTTTCCTGGTCTTTGATCCTGCCTTTCACTTTCTGAATTTCAATCATCTCTTCAGACTTCTTTGCCGTATTCTTAGCGGCTTGGCCAATCTTCTTACCGAATTCTTTAAATTTTCCTGACATGACACCCTCCTATTATTAATTTAATTTACTATATTTTATTACACATCCGTGGATTATGTAAATATTTTACTTTATATCTGAAGCAAGGTTTTATTTATATAAAATCCATCCATATGAGGAGTTGCCTGTTACTAATATAGTATCGTTACCCTCATATTCAAAAGCCAAGTCCCTGGCAACCGCTGCAATCTTACCCGGAATTTTAAAATATGTACCCTGCTGTGTTAATGGCCCTAATTCGATATATTTATAGGACTCATACTTAGTCATTTTACTTGAATCAATTTCCTTTTCATTTCTATATAAGACAAACGGAAAGGTTTCAGCAAATTCTTTCACATCTTTATAACCATAATCATTTATTAGATCATTGAAATCTCCCATTTCAATATCCATCTCATATATGTCATCAACCTGTATAACTACTGTAACTAAGTTTTTCTTCACTTTTATTGATTCTAATTTCATGTAATTCCCGGATTCATCCTTTTCCAGAAAATCCTTGAAATCATTTTCTATTTTTGATGCCCTTTGGGTAGTATCAATTTTAAAGTCAGCTGCAAATTCATTTTCATTGAAAACTATTGTAAAGACAACATCCTTTTTATTGATTTCTATCATGGACTGATTTTTATCAAGAGTAAGACCCCCGCTACAGGCTGACAAAGAAAGTACAAGGACAATTACCAGACATAAAGTAATAAGTTTCTTCATTGTTCATCCCCCCTTGGCTTATTCATATTATTGGTATCCCTATATAGATTTTAACACAAAGTCCACTTATTTCATATCAGGCAAGTAATATATAGTACCATGCAAATTGATTTTATTATTTAATTTTTCTGACCATCAGCTTATATTTCATCCTAATATTCCTAATAACACCGGTCTCTTTAAACTCTACAGCATACTCACTTTTTTCTATGTCAACATTCAATATTACTCCATCGTTCCATATAGGATGTATCACTTCATCGCCGACTGCAAATATTTCATCATTTACCGAAGAAGGTCCGTTTTCCATTCTCTTTTTTGTGACTTCAAATAAATCAGGATCGAGTTTACCTTCCCGGACCACCATATTTTCCTCAATTTCCAACAGGAATCTGGATGGATATTTGAAAGCACCCCCATGTAATGCACCTTCAGACTCTGTAAGATAAAGCTCCTTTTTTGCACGGGTAACAGCCACATATGCCAATCGTCTCTCTTCTTCAAGGGCTTTCATTTTTCGTTCCTGCAGTGAGCGTGCATTTGGGAGTATGTCTTCAGACATTCCGTAAATGAAAACATAAGGAAACTCAAGCCCTTTGGCTACATGTATTGTCATCAACCGCACCCTGTTGCTGTCATCTCCAATATCTGCATCTGTGTAGAGTGATAATTCCTGCAGATATTCCGACAACTCCACATCTTCGCCGGAGGTTTGCTCATAATCTATAAGAGCTGTCATAAATTCAGCAATGTTATCAAGTCGGTTGTTGTCACCATCCCTTCTGTAAAATTCCATGAACCCGCTTTTATTTAACAAATCCCTTGTCAATTCCGAGATATCCTTTTCTTCAAGGTCTTTTTTAGCCGTTTCAATAAGTTTTATGTAATCAAGGCAAGCACCACCCGACATTGCAGGATCACGCCAGCTGTTTTTCAGTGCTTCATACATGGAACATTCTTCTGCCTCAGCCCGTTGCCTTAGAAAATCAATCTTTTTTCTTCCGATTCCCCTTCTCGGGAAATTGACGGTTCTAACAAAGGAAATATCGTCGGCACCAACCAGCATCTTCAGATATGCAATAATATTCTTGATTTCCTGTCTTTCAAAGAATTTGACCCCGCTGAATACTACATAATCTATATTTTCCTTTATGAATGCCTGCTCAATGGCCCTGGAAAGAAAGTTTGCTCTGTACATGATGCCAATGTCATGCAGGCTTACATTCTTTTCAACAAGCCTTTTGATTGTTCTGACAATAAAACATGTCTCCTCTTCCTCATTCTTCCCATGAAAATGTGTAACAACAGGACCTGTTTCATTGAAAGTTTTCATATCTTTGTCCACACGCATCTTATTGTATTTTATTATTGAATTGGATACATTGAGAATCTGTGGTGTTGACCTGTAGTTTTGATCCATTATTATGGTCCTGACATCGGGGAAATTCTTGTGAAAATCCACCAGGAACTCGGGTTTGGCTCCCCGCCATTCATAAATCGTCTGATCCGGGTCACCCACTACAAACAGATTTCCGCGGCCATTCGAAACAAGCTTCATCAGGGTGTACTGTTTGGTATCAGAATCCTGAAACTCATCAACCTGGATATAATGAAGTTTATCCTGCCATTTTGCAAGGACATCACGGTGGTTGAGAAATATATAAAGGGTAAAATTGATTATATCGTCAAAATCAACCGCATAGTTCTTCTTCTGCTTTCTGAGATAACTGTAGAATATTTTTTCCATCAGGTCACGGCACCCGGAAATTTTCTCTTCAAGGGCTTCAAAGGATAGCATATGTTCAATGTATGCAGGTTTATCCTTACGCCCGCCGATATAGTCAATGCAGTCAGAAAAGGTTACAACCCTGGAGGTTATTTCAAGGTCATCAAAAATCTCCCTAAGCAGGGTTCTTTGGTCCTGTTCATCGATTATTGTAAATCCTTTGGGATAATAAAGTTTATTGATATCTTCACGAAGCACCTTCACACAAAATCCATGATATGTGCAGACAAGACTCACCGGCTCATCATTGCCTATAAGCTTTGTAACCCTGGATTTCATTTCATTGGCAGCTTTATTTGTAAATGTCACACATAATATATTCGAAGGACTGATTCCCAGCCCTTCCACCAGATAGGCAAATCTCCGGGTCAGTGCCCGCGTTTTTCCTGACCCTGCACCTGCTATTACTCTGACATATCCTTCCGTGGTCACGACAGCTTCTCTTTGAGCTTCATTCAGACCTTTTAGAAGTTCATCTATTATTCCCATGCATTGATTATAACATCCGAACATGTGTTTGGTAAATATCAATATTTACTTGTTGAAGCTGCTATGTCAAAGTATACTGTAGTAGGAGGCTGTTTTGGATTTAATACAAAACAAATATCTGAATAATCTGCAGCTCAAGCTTATTGCAGCATGTGCCATGTTTATTGACCATACCATGTACACATTTTTCCCTTATGATTATGAACTGAGGACCATCGGAAGGCTGGCTTTTCCAATATTCGCTTTCCTTGTTGCCTATGGTTATCAAAAAACCGGAAATCTGCCCCGTTATATGAGCAGAATGATTTTATTTGCAGCCATTGCACAGATCCCCTACGAAATGATGGTTGGGCATGCCGGAATCAACCCAAATGTCATATTTACATTGTTTTTCGGCCTTGCGGCAATATTTGCAATTGAAAAGGGAAATTTATTCATCAGGCTGGCCGGGCCCATAGTTTTGATTCTCGTGGCTGAATTCATGTCCTTCGACCACAGCGCATATGGGGTTCTTATGGTTATTGCACTCTACTATTCGAAGCAAAGTAAAATTCTGACCTCAGTCTGGATTTTTGTTTTAACTATACTTTTTTCACTTCAATATATTTATCTCGGTGGATTTTCCAATCCCGGTTGGTATATTGTATTGTTTTACCTGTTCACTATACCTTTGATTAACTTGTATAACGGGAAAAAAGGATTGTCGAACTTTTTTACAAAGTGGTTTTTCTACATCTTTTACCCTGCTCACATCACTTTACTGGTTATATTGAAATCAATTATTTGATTCGTCAGAACATTTCGGACAAACCCAGACTTCGCTTTCCCCATGCTTTGACTGTAATTTCATCACACTATTGCACTTATTGCATCTTGGCATTGAAGCCTGCTTTTTCACCTTATCTTCAAGATACTTCCTGTAGCCGAAGTACGCCACCGCACCAAATAAAATTAAAAAATACCACCAGTACATTATTAATTCCCTTCCATAAGGCATTTTACCAGTCTGCTGTATTTTGAAAGCCCGGAAGCCCTTCCATCAAGACTGATTCCAATTGATTTCAAAGCAAAAATTGCTTTTTCATAATCCTTTTCATCCAGTTCCCACTCAAGTTCATAATCAGTTATACCCTCATACATACTTTTATCAAGCTCTGCCGGAGGAAGATCTTCGTCAATGTCAATTTTTTTCCTTTTTGTTCTGATTAATCCTACTTCTGAAAAATCAATCTTCGGCAGATCCGAAAATGATGAAAGGTACATTCGGATGGAAGTTTTCCCATCCAGCAACATACATGCCTCCCCTTCATCTATGATTATGGACCTTTCATGCATATCTACAGCTCCGGGTTTACCATTACCGTGGTTACAGGTCTTAACAGTGATTTCATTTGTCTCCTTCTTTTGCCGCAGTCTTACTACTATCATACTTTTATATAAATCAAATTCCGGAGTATCAAAATAATGATTGACCTGAATTGTTTCACTGCCTTTAAACCCGGCATCAATACGATTGTATTCATCCTGGCTCAGCATAAGTTTCAATTCATATTCCCTGTTCTGTACTTTTTCCATGTAAAGATTATATCACAGGCTTTTAATGGTATAATCTTGCCATGGTTGAAAATAAACAAAAAATAGAATTGCTGGCCCCCGCCGGAAGTCCACAGGCACTTGAAGCTGCAGTTGCATCCGGTGCAGATTCCGTCTACCTTGGGCTTGACGAATTCAGTGCAAGATCAAAGGCAATAAATTTTACACGGGATACCCTGAAACACTATATTGCTTTTTGTCATAATAAAAATGTAAGGGTTTTCATTACTTTGAACACTCTCATTTATGATAATGAGATGGACAGAGCCATTGAAACTGCCTGTTTTGCAAAAAACAGCGGTGCTGATGCCCTGATTGTTCAGGATATAGGACTATTTTCTATACTGAAACAAATACTTCCCGGAATTTCTCTACATGCCAGTACTCAAATGAGTATCAATTCTCCTGCCGGTGCAGCCCACATGAAAAAAATCGGATTTGACCGTGTTATTCTTGCCCGGGAAATGAGTATTTCAGAAATAAAAAAATCATCCGATCAAGGTATTGAAACCGAAGTGTTTGTTCATGGAGCCCGCTGTTACAGTTATTCCGGTCAATGCCTTATGAGCTCAATGCTGGGTGGAAGAAGCGGAAACCGTGGCATGTGTGCGCAGCCATGCCGCCTTCCTTACACTCTTTCAGATGAAAACGGTCCTGTTCTTTTATCAGGTCATCTTCTCAGTCTGAAGGACACAATGTATCTCGCTGAGCTCCCGAAACTACGTGACGCGGGAGTCAGTGCCTTAAAGATAGAAGGAAGAATGAAGGGGCCTGATTATGTAGCCGCAGTCACCTCCATTTATAGAAAATATCTTGATATGGATTCATACAGTGAAATTGCAAAACATGATTCCGATGATCTTCTAAAGGCCTTTAACCGCGAGGGTTTTTCCAAGGGTGCCCTGTCTGCAAAAATGGGTAGAGCTGAATTTGCATCAACTACAACCTCCGACAGTGGTTTTCCGGTAGGTCGTGTAATAACAAGCGGCGAAACAGGTTCCATGGCACTTTTTGATGTATTTGTATCCAAGGATGACGGGCTTAGGATAGCAGGCGAAGGTGGCTATGCCCAACGTAATATTGAAGCAGGAACAAAAGCATCAGTACCTATCCCAGGGAATCCGGGTGACATAATTTACAGAACCAGGGACAACGCATTCAACGAGAAATACAGTTTCACCAACACAATGCGGAATCTTAAAAAAATACCTGTTTTTGCTCGAGCAACTATTAAAGCAGGACAAAGACCCGTCATGGAGGTTTGGGATCAAAATGGCAATTCGGGTACCGGATCCATTGATAGTATTGTTGAAAAAGCCCGATTGAACGGCACATCGGCAGAAAGAATAAAGGAACAGCTGCAAAAAACAGGCGCGACGGATTTTGAAATAATTGAGTTTGATTTTGAATGTGAAGATGGAATTTACATCAAGATTTCCGATGTAAACGAAATTCGCAGATTGTCCATGGAGGAATTGTTCCGAAAACGAACAGCTGTACCCATGGAAGTAAACTGTGCATTGCCGGAACTTGATGCTGTTTCCCCCGGTTTTTCACATAACGAATATTCCCTATTGCTTTATAATGTCCCGGATGATTTTAACCCTGCGGGCACTACTGTAAATCGTATCTATCTTGATTATGAAAACTGCCGCAATGATATTGAAAAGGTACGAAGAATATGCCAATCGTGTGATATTGAATTCTTTCTGCACCTTCCCTATTCGCTTGAAAATGTTCCCGCTGAGGAATGTGACGGTTATCTGATAGAAAATGCAGGTATGCTTGAAAAACTTCCGTTGGGCAAAACTGTAATAGGTACCGGACTAAATGTCTGCAATTCTTTTTCAATACAGCATTATAAGGGTGCCCTGGGAGTTACATTGTCACATGAGATCGGGCATAAGGATTTAATTGATATGAAAAATCCCTTGGGAATTCCCCTTGAAGTAACTGTTTACGGCAATATAAGAGTTATGGAATCTCCTTATTGTCCGGCACGCGACATCTGCAGCGGAACACTTTGCACAGAAAAGAAGTTAAAGCTTACCGACCGGAAAAATGAACAATGGGGTGTTATTTTTAACAAGGAGCATCATTCGGTAAGAATATTCAATCCTCATAAGCTAATGCTTTTTGACCGGTTGAGCATTCTTTCAAAAGCAGGAATTAAAACCTTCCGGCTTAATATAACTGATGAAACCAATGAAGAAATAATCAGTCTTTTGAATGCGGCCCGGGAAGAAAGGGTTCCCGGATGGAGCACTTCAAGGAAATATACCAATGGGCGCTTTTAGTATTATTTACTTGGGAGAGGAATCTCTCCTGCAGGATATTTTATGGCATTCTTTTTGATTTTATTCCGGATAATTGTTTCTATGTCAACTCCTATTGCATCCGCTGCCATAATTGAATAAATCATGATGTCTGCAAGCTCATCGCACATGTTTTCATGATCATAATTGTCATCCCATTGAAAATTTTCAAGTAACTCAGCAGCTTCTATTGATATGGATTTTGCAAGATTTGCAGGTGTATGATATTGCCTCCAGTTTCTTTCATCCCTGAATCTTATGATTTCTTCAATCAGCTCCTTCATTTTGATTTTCCTTTCCAATATACATTCTTTCAATTTTATCCAAAGCTATTCCGGTTATTTTCCATGCAGCAAATGCACCAATGAAAAGCGAAACTGCCATAGCTGTAAATATTCCTGCGACTCCGAACAATTTATTTCCAACCCATGCCAGCGGAATAAAAATAACGAACATCTGTCCAATGTTAATACCTGCTGAAATCAATGGTCTTCTCATGACATTCAACAATTCCGCTCCCAGCATGATTATTCCCTTCATCCCGTAAGCAAAGGCAACAATCCGAAGATATAAAGCGGCCGTTTCAATTACTTTTGGATCATTGGAAAAAAGTCTTGCAAGCAAAGGTGCAGTGAAGAATATAAGAACAAACAAAATTCCCTGGATAATTAAAGCGGCAACATTTGATTTCCTGTATATTTCCCTGACCCTTGTAAATCTTCTTGCTCCGATATTCTGCCCTGCCATCGGTACTATTACTGAAGCCAGTGCATTTGTGATGATAATAAGAAAATTTTCAAGTTTTGCTGCTACACCAAAGCCTGCTACAGCACTAATACCGTATGCAGCAAGCATTCCCGTGATTATACCGGTTCCGATTGGAATAATTATCCTTGATAGTGCAGCCGGTATTGCAATCATGAATATTTCTTTCCAGGTGATTATCATATCCATTAGTTTTCTTTTTTGGAATACCAATACCTTTTCCCTTTTTACCAGGACATACAAAGCAATTATGAAAGTGATGAATCTGCCGATTACAGTTGCGATTGCTGCACCTGCAACACCGAGTTCCGGGAATGGGCCGATTCCGAAAATAAACATAGGATCAAGGATTGCATTTACAGATGCAGCTATCATCATGACTATACCAGGGGTTTTAGTATCTCCGAGAGCTCTGATGATGCCGTTACCCACCATTGGAAATACAACAAATACAAGTCCGGGCAACCAGATATATAGATAGGTGAGAATGATTGGCAACAATTCCCCGTCAGCTTTCATCAGAAGAAGGACAGGCTTGATCAGAATGAAACCGACTCCGATGAATAATATTACAAGAATCAAGGCTATTGCCATGCTGTCATACACCTGGGCTTTTAACTTTTCCGGTTCATTTCTTCCTGCAGTCCTGGATATCAAAGCAGTTACACCTGTGCTGATGCCCAGTGTAAGGCTGCTGAATGTAAGAACTATCGGGAATGTGAATGACAAAGCTGCAAGTTCCTCTGTACCCAGCAAACCAACAAAAAATGTATCCACAAGATTGAAAATTGACAGACCGAGTATTCCAAATATCATTGGAAATGTCATTCTGGCAAGCTGTTTATTTATATTGCCCTGGGTTAAGTCTCGATTGTCTTTCAAGCGATTGTTTCCTTTAAAGTATTTCTGTTATTATAGACCAAATCTGAACCCATTGCTATTTTAACCGGAATTCCTCAAATGCAGCACTCACTTTACTGATCGTTTCATCAGAGTAACTTCCAACATCATCAGAAAAAAAGACAAGGCTTGAATTTCCGAGATTCGTATTGAAAAGCAGCTCTCTTTCATCCTCGGTCAATTTTATTTCCTTTGAATCCCTCAATATAAATACATCGGGGTCATTTCCAAAGGCATGTCCGTCAAGGAAAGACCGTGTTCGGGTATTACCCATTGCAGAGAATGTTGAAATCCTTTCCCTGTAACCTATGCCATTAAGTAATCTGTCTTCAATTCCATGGCTGATATCTGCACCGATTCTTGCATAATCACATTTTCCCATGGCAGGTCCTATCGGCACCCCGCATGATAAAAACAGGGCACCCTTTGTCAATTCATTCAGAAAATCCATGGCATCAGTCATTATCATAGCCCTTGTTTTGCCATTTCGTGGTATCAGGCAGGCAGCGTATAGAAAATCAAGTTTGAAGAAACTGTATCCCCAGTCCTCCTTCATGGTTTTGAACACTTCAAAAAGATATTCCCTGAACCCTTCACTATAGATGTCCATTGCATAGAATACACCGGACCAGTTGGGATTCCACCCGGCAGTCTGAAGTCGGTTTTTACCATCCCTCAAAATCCAATTGCTTTTTTTCCTGAATAAGTCGGATTCCCTTTCACAAACAAAGGGAGCCAGCCAAATTCCCGCTTTCCAGCCTTTTTCCGTAATATCTTCCGCTATCTTTGCCATTCCTTCGGGAAATTTAGCATTTGGAACCAGCCAGTCACCCACTCCTTTAAAATACCCGTCATCTATTTGAAATATGTCTATCGGAATACCGGACTTTTCAAGTGCCTCTATGTTTTCATTCAGAATCCCTGAGGATATTTTTGTATAATAGTTATACCAACTTGTCCAGCCTGTTATTTTCTCTGGTTTTCTTTGTTCAAATTCAACATATTTGAAATATGCATCCTTATCATCTGATTGCAGCATCTTCACTGCTGTTAGCCGGTCACTTTCATCCAGCAAAATGCCCTCTAGGTCCGTGGAAATGGTCAATGTATTTTTATTGTAATCCGCAGTGAACCAACTGTAGGAATCATGTGGCATTAAATCACCGAGAAACAGCTTTGTTTCATCATCTTCAATAAGATTGATGAAAAGATGCGAATGCATCCATCTGTTATTTCTTTCATCCTTTGTAAATGAGTAGTCGCCATACCATTTCAACCTGAACAGATTCTCGATTATTGAATTTAGATTCCGTTTGTAATAAAGCTGGTCTATCAAGGGACTTTCACTCCACGACTGATATCCATTTGCATGATAACAAAGGCCCATCAGTTCTGTTTCCATGACGATATCAAGCCTGATTGGCTCAATTTTCTGAGATGCTGTAAGCTCAGCAGTGTATATTTTGTCTTTATTTGCTTTTTCCTCTCTTATTTCAATGGAAAATACATCATTGTCAAATCCGGCTGCTTTTTTCACCTTGTCATCTTGCTTATAAACCAGCATACAGTCATTAATATTTATACTTATATTCATATTCAATTACCTTTTATTTCATATATTTCAAACCTGAATTTATATTTTTTCAGTGCTTTGAGTTTGTACTTTTTCAATAATCTTAACATTGCAGGAGTGCTGCCCCCGACGCCCCTTTGAGCCAGTGATGCATTAACTGTTATCATGTTCCTTTGGGGTAACTCATGGATATGGGTGGCATTTTCAAGATCTTCTGTTGAATACGTCCAGGCGGTAATCTCAAGTTGTTTACCGGCTGCTTTCAATCCCACGCCCCTTCCCCTGTCATCAGTGAATTCCATGAATCTGACATCAGTCCTGTTGCCGTTTTCCTGCGGTTTTAAATAATTGTGCCCGAAATCTTTGATGTCACATTTATATATCCCCAGATGGGCAGATGCTTTTCTGTCAGAATAATTTTCATGTGGACCACGGCCATACCACCTGATATTTGAAAACTTTGCAGGTATTTCAAATTCCATTCCGTATCTTATAAGATTCCTGACAGGCCGTCCTTTTATTTCAACCAGGTATCTGCGGTCTCCGAGAGGTGCAGCAATTGTACGGATTCCTCCGGGGAAAAACCCTGCTTTCCATCTTGCATGGATGGCCGTATCATTTGTAAAGAACTTTTTGAGTTCAACTCCGGCAGTGGCTTTTTTGAACTTTCTTCCGTAAAGAAGATTTACAAGCCATTTGCCTTTAAATACATTTTCTATCAATAGCCCCTCATTATCAATCGGAGCACGATAAAGGTTCAACCTGAGTCTTTCGGTCAAACCCTGGATTTTAATGCCATTTTCCTTTACTTCGATTGCTGAATCAAACTTGCCTGATATTTTATATTTCTGTGGTTTATGATTTCTTATAATGAATTGCTCACTGTTGATGAATCTCCCTGCATCACCATGCCATGGTTGATTCCATTTATACTCAAAAATCATATTGAGGCATATTTCTCCTTCTGAGGGTAGTTTTTCATAACCCAGAGACAACTGCCGTTTTTCCATGGGTTCCACTTCAAGATATTCAACTATACCACCGTCATGGGTTATACCATCCACTGTTACATTCCATATTAGATGAACATCAGACAAATCAGTAAATCGTCTCCTGTTTTCTATTTCTACTGTGCTGCCCTTAATATAGGTTGCAGTAACAGGCGCATAACCCCAACGGACTTCATAAAGAGCCGGATGGGAGCTACGGTCAGCCGCAAATATTCCATTTCCACAGAAATTTAAATCGTTGGGTTCATCCCCAAAGTCGCCTCCATAAGTCCAGAAATCCTTGCCGTCAGCTGTTTTTTTAAGTATGCTCTGGTCAGCAAAATCCCAGATGAATACCCCCATGCACTTATCATATCCATGGAAAAGTTCCATGTATTCCCTGAAATTACCGAGGCTGTTTGCCATGCAGTGTGCAAATTCGCATTGCATGAACGGTTTTTCAGCATGAATCTTTGATTTAACAACAAAACCACTGACCTTGGTTTCTCCGATGCAGATTCTGACTCTTTTATTCTTCAGGATTCTCTTCATTTTTCTGACACCGGCATACATCATACTGAAAACATCAGATGTATCCAGTTTGTGGTCTCCTTCATAGTGAATTTTTCTGGAATCATCAGCCTCTATGGCTGCAGCTTTCATTTTTTTGAAATTTTCCCCATAACCTGCCTCATTTCCCAAACTGTACATGATTACACATGCTTTGTTTCGAGCCCTGTAAACCATATTTTTCATTCTAAAAATACATTCTTCTTCATATTCAGCCTTGGAACGGGGAATTTTTTTCCTTACTCCGTGAGTTTCAACATTGCATTCGTCTATTACATAGATACCATGCTTTGAACAAAGGTCATAGAAATGCAATGAATTTGGGTAGTGGCTTGTTCTGATTGCATTTATATTGTTTTGTTTACAAAGAATAATGTCTTTTTCAGTTAATTCTGCAGGAACTGCAAAACCATATGAGGGATGAAATTCATGACGGTTCACCCCGTTCAATTTGACAGGTTTTCCATTTATAAGAAAAACACCTTCATTGATTTCAATTCTAGTGAATCCGAATTCAACTTTCCTGCGGTCAAGGAATTCATTGTCTGAATCACGCAGTATTATATCGGCTGTGTATAATGCCGGGGTTTCTGATGTCCAGTAATTTATATCCGGAATCCTTGATTCTGTTTCAAGACCGGTTCCGTCGACTTCATAATTGTGGGCAAATATTATATTTTCTTCTTCATTGTTTTCATAGACATTGATTTCCACGGTTCCGGTGATTTCCTTGAGAAAATCCATTTTTATCAACAAGACTCCTGTTTTATAACCACCGGAGAGGTCTGTTTTAATGAATACATCACTTATCCCACTGTTATTCTCCGAAATAAGACTCACACTTCTGTGGATTCCCGCAAGCCTCCACATATCCTGGTCCTCAAGCCAGCTTCCTGAACAATACTTGGTGACTAAAACAGTCATATCATTTATTCCATCTGCCAAGAAGTCTGTTATATCAAATTCAGCATGGGTCATTGAGTCCTGTGAATAACCTGCAAAATTTCCATTTATCCAAAGACTTAGTGAAGATTGAACCCCTTCAAATCTGATGATACTTCTTCTTCCTTGATATGAATCAGGAACTTGAAATTTTCTTTTATATATCCCACAGGGATTTTGTTCTGAATGTATTTTGGGTATTTTTCTGACATTGAATGCATATGGGTATCTTACATTGGTATATATTGGTTTACCATAACCTTTAATTTCCCAGTTTGAAGGAACTTCCAGCATATCCCAGTCGGAAACATCAAAATTCGGGTCTGTAAAGGCAAAATCCAATTGATCGGTAGATTCAAGCCAGTAAAAATGCCACATTCCATCCAATGCCAATTTATATGAAAGGCTTCCATCCTCTCCCATCGGCAGATCTCCAAACCGTGGGAAAAGGAGATTCCTTGAAAAAACCTCAATATTATATATATTTTCAAGATATTCATTCATACTGTTCATATTCACCACCATTTGAATTTTTACAACACCGGTAAAAACAGTATAACCCAGTAAAATATAAGGGTCAAAGAATAGTATTTTTATTTATAAAAAAAAACTGCAGGGACAATGCCCTGCAGCATATGATTCTATTAATCAGCGTCTTCCAGTTTACTACGAGTAAACTCTTTTCCACTGAAATCTACATTAACAAGTTCTGCTGTTGCTTCGAAGAAAACTCCGCATCCGGGACATTCTTCAGTTGCTGTATATAAGTGCATAATCTTACTCCTTTTAAAATTTTACTTATATATACCAACCTATGGAATTTTCAAACACAAATTGACTATTTTTTAACACAACAATCATTCTACTGTTACGCTTTTCGCCAGATTCCTGGGTTTATCAACATCGCATCCTTTTAGAACTGAACAGTAATAAGCAAATAACTGCATTGGAACAACGGCTGTAATAGGTGCGAATATCGGCTCAATATCAGGTAACACTATAACCATGTCTGAAACCCTTGATGCTTCTTCTGCCATTTTACCTGAAGTTATCGCAAGCACCCTGGCTCCCCTTGCCTGTATTTCCCTTACATTTCCGGCCATTTTAGCAAAAATGTGAGGTTGGGTCATACTGCAAACCACAGGTGTTCCTTCTTCAATCAATGCAATGGTTCCATGCTTCAACTCTCCACCCGCATATGCTTCTGAATGTATATATGATATTTCCTTCAACTTAAGGGAGCCTTCCATTGAAAGAGCATAATCAAGTCCACGGCCAATGAAAAATATGCTGCTTCCGCCAAATAAATCCGATGCAAATCTTTGCACATCCTCTTTGTGAGACAGGATTTCCCTTATCATGTCAGGAATTTTTTTCAGGCTGTCCGTGCCCAGTTTCCCATCCGAAAGCTTTGACGCGAGCATATACATGGCTGTCAGTTGTGTTGAATAAGCCTTGGTAGATGCAACGGCAATCTCCGGACCAGCCCTGGTATAAAAAACATCATCTGCTTCCCTGGCAATTGAACTTCCCACTACATTTACAATTGCAATTACCCTTGAACCTAATTCCCTGGCTTTGCGCATTGCAAAAAGTGTGTCTATGGTCTCCCCTGACTGTGAAATTACAACAGTCAGATGATTCTTGCTTATAAGCGGTTTCCTGTATCTGTATTCACTGGCAACTTCCACCTCAACAGGTATCCCGGCGGTTTCTTCTATAATATATTTGCCGACTACCCCGGCATGGTAAGCAGTTCCGCATGCAATGACATGTATTCTTTCAGGTTTTCCTATGTTCATCCGGTCAAATGCATCATTTGCCAGAGTATCCCTAATGGCAGTCGGTTCTTCATGTATCTCCTTGAGCATAAAGTGTGGAAACCCGCCTTTTTCAGCGGAATCTGTTTCCCAGTCTACATGAACGGTTTTTTTATCAATCACCAGACCAAGTTGATTATAAAAAGTTATTCCGTTTTCGCTTACACATGCAATCTCACCATCTTCTGCAATGTAAATGTCTCTGGTATGCTCCAATATAGCAGGAATGTCTGATGCTATGATTCCACCTTTTTCAGTCATTCCAAGTATAAGCGGACTGTCCTTCCTTGCTGAAAAAATCTTTCCAGGTTCATCCAGGCATAAAACCCCAAGTGCGTAGGATCCCTCCAACTGTGAAACCGTCTCACGCAGACATTTTATTGCATCCCCTTTGTAATTGTATTCCAGAAGATGTGCTATAACCTCCGAGTCAGTCTCTGAAACAAATTCATACCCATATGATATAAGGTTCTCCCTGATATTCATGTAGTTTTCAATTATTCCATTATGTACCACACAGAATTTACCGCCGTTGCTTACATGGGGATGGGAGTTTATGTCATTGGGTTCCCCGTGGGTAGCCCATCGGGTATGCCCGATCCCAACCGTGCATTCCTCAGGCGGATTTCCTTTGATCAATGCCGCAAGGTTTGAAAGTCTCCCCCTGCATTTTAAAACCTTTATTTCCTCATTGCACAAAACAGCAATACCGGCAGAGTCATATCCCCTGTATTCCAGTTTTGAAAGGCCACGCAATAATACAGCAGCAGTCTCAAAACTGCCTGTACAGCCAATTATTCCACACATATTCAATTCTCCTGTTCTATTATTTTCAGGAAATGTCTGTAAAGAAACCATCTGGTCAGGTCTGTGTTCTGCAGTTCCCCGCAGTTTTTTCACCTTTCCTTCCGACCGTGGAGCCGGGGGACCATCCGCCGAATATTTCGATAAATCCCCTCCTCGTCAACCTTGTACCAAGGTCCTGGCGCTGTAATTGTTTTCCTTCTGCCTTAAACCTCCTCCATATATCTTTCGGCTATTAATTCAGCCATTTCCTTTGTTTTTGCATTTATCATTTCCATGTTCCTGCCTTCCATCATTACCCTTATAAGGGGTTCTGTTCCTGATGGTCTCAGGAGCATTCTGCCTTCTCCCTTGAGTTCTTGTTCTATTTCCTTTATTTTATCAGATATATCAGGGTCTTCCATTACTGTTTTCTTTTTATTGTTTGGAATTTTTACATTTATGGTTATCTGAGGGAATTCTTCAATCAAATCATTTATACTGGAAGCCTTCACTCCTTCCCCGATGATTTTATCATCCAGTTTAACGGCGGTAAGTATTCCATCGCCTGTTGAGTTGTATTCACGTAGAATAACATGTCCGGACTGTTCACCTCCCAGTGAAAATCCATTTTTTCGCATTTCCTCCACCACATAACGGTCGCCTACCTGTGTTCTTACTATATTTATACCATGCTGTCTTGCAAAAACATCAAGTCCCATATTACTCATAACAGTGACGACAAGGGTGTCTTTTTCAAGCATGTTTTTGTTCTTCATATATAGTGCAAGTGCTCCCAGGATTTTATCACCGTCAATTACTATACCATCCTCGCTGACTGCAAGCATTCTGTCAGCGTCACCGTCAAATGCAAGCCCAAGGTCATAATTACCTTCTTGGACCACTTTACATAAAGCCTCCATATGTGTAGAACCGCATCTGTCATTTATATTTATTCCATCAGGGTCGCAGCTCATGACATTAACTTCAGCACCAAGGCTTTTGCACACTTCCGGAGCAGCATTGCAGGCAGCACCATTGGCACAGTCTAGCATTATTCGAAAGCCTGAAAAATCACTTTCACCCTGTGAAACAAGAAAATTAATATATTCTTCCAGGTACCCTGTTTCTCTGAAAATTCTTCCTATTCTTGAACCGGTTTTATGAGGGAGTGTGGTATCGGAGAAAACAAAGTCCTCTATTTTCTTTTCCAAATCATCGGGCAGTTTATAACCATCAGAATCGAAAAACTTTATTCCGTTGAACTCGAATGAGTTATGTGATGCCGAAATTACAACGCCGGCATCTGCATTGAAACGTGTTGTGAGATAAGCAACCCCTGGCGTAGGGATTACCCCAAGACTTATTACATCTGCACCTACAGAGCAAAGCCCTGCATTCAAGGCACATTCCAGCATATCGCATGAAATTCTTGTATCTGTTCCAACCATGATTTTAGGTTTATGACTCAACTCACCTGCCAGCACATATGCTGCGGCCTGACCCAGTTTGAATGCCAGGTCTGAGGTGAGTTCCTGATTTGCAATACCCCTTACACCATCGGTGCCGAAAAGCTTTCTCATTTGTATACCTCAGTTATTTTATCCGAGATAATTATACCTTTTAACTATTTCCTCTGCAACCTTGATGCCGTCAACTGCAGCACTCATTATTCCTCCTGCATGACCGGCACCTTCACCGGCAGGATACAAACCCTTTATATTTTCCGATTGCATGGTATTATCCCTGGTCAGTCTGACAGGAGAACTGGTTCTGGTTTCGCATCCGGTTAGTATGGAATCAGGGTCATTGAAAAATGGCAATCTGCCTTTGAATCCCTGAAGTGATTTTTTAAGTGCCGAAGAAATATAATCCGGCAGGGCTTGATTTAGGTCTGAAAATGCGGTTTCTCCCGTAAATGATGGTTTTATCTTACCGAATGTCTTGCTTTTGTTTCCATAAATGAAATCACCCAGCCTTTGCACCGGCGCATGACCGGAGCTTCCTCCGACCTTATATGCAGCAGCTTCAATTTCCCGCTGCAAGTTAATTCCTGCAAGAGGACTTTTTGAAGAAAAATCTCCTGTTTTAATTTCTGCAACCCAGGCACTGTTTGCATTTCTTCCATTGCGGTTGCTGTAACTCATACCATTGACCGCCAGCATGTTCTTCTCACTGGATGCATTGACTACAACGCCTCCCGGACACATACAGAAAGTATACACATTCCTTTCAGGCATTTTATGATTGGCTGAGTATTCTGCTGCGCCCGGTATAAAACAGGCATCTCTGCCCCACTGACTGTCATTTACGTCTTTTTGCAGGTGTTCAATTCTCAGACCTGCAGAAAAAGGTTTTTGTTCCATACGGACTCCCCTTTTCATGTACATTTCGTAAGTATCCCTCGCGCTGTGGCCGGTTGCTGCAATCACAATTCCGGTTTCCAATTCTGTATTGCCATTGATTTCCAAAGCCTGCACCCTGCCATCCTTGATTATTAAATCTGAGATAATTGTATTGAAAAGAAAACTGCCTCCATGGCTTTTTATCTGCTCTCTGATGTTCTCAATAATATCCAGTAGTCTGTCTGTACCGACATGAGGTTTTGATTCATATAGTATTCTGCAGTCAGCACCGGCTTCGACCATTTTTTCCAAAACAAATCTGCTTCTGGGATCATTAATCCTTGTAACTAGCTTTCCATCAGAAAAAGTGCCTGCCCCTCCTTCACCGAACTGAACATTTGTATTTTCGTCCAGTTCGCTTCCATTCCAGAAATCCTTTACTTTTTTCTGCCGTTGCCGTACATCGCCGCCTCTTTCAATAACCAAAGGTTTGAATCCATTTATTGAAAGAATATATGCACAAAACAGTCCGGCGGGTCCGCTTCCTATGACAACCGGTCTTTTGGTCAACTTCTCACTACCGCCCGACAACGGCATATATTCATATTTTATATATGGAATCAGGTCTTTTTTGAGAGACTTCGATGCTTCAATTTTTACCAAAGCAGAAATAATATAGCTGACAGAGAATCTGTGTCTTGCATCAATGGACTTTCTGAGAATCCCCTGATATACAAAATCATCTGTTCCCAGCCTTTTTCTTATTTCATTCCTGATAGTTTCATCAAGACCTTGATCGAAGGCATTTTTTACAGGTATGGAAATATTGCGGATTTCAAAATCATTCATTGGTTTTTTCCGCAATTACAAGGGTTACTTTTGGAGAAACTGTAGTTGAAACTCCTTCCGGTAGAGTCAGGTTCAGATTCACTTCATGGGTCCCCGGCAGAAGACCTGTCGCATCTATGGACATCCTGAGGTTTGCCAGATTGATTTCCGAAATAGCTTCTGATACACCTTTTACACCGACAGCCTCTGTTTCCGTCTCAAATCTATATGTATACAGTCCTGCGTTTGATCCATTTATGGTTATCAGATTTGTGCTCACATTTATAGTGGTCTTTGATTCTATGTATACATCAACAAGAGGGAATGATACCTGTTCAAGGCTCCCCAGGCTCTGGAATCTAAGAGGAAGACTGGATTCACCGTCCAGAGCTGTACTTACATCTATATACGGAGTCAAACTATTGATTGTTACAGCGTCAAGTATGCTTTGCCTACCCTTGACTGTTATATTATATCCTTTGTCGATAATGGTATATTCCTTCTGGGTAGGTGTACCCCATCTGATAGTTATATTACCTACGGAAATTGGAATTGTTTTCTCAAATAATGCTTCAATGAATATTTCAACATCAACATTTCCTGTTCCTACCAGAGCTGTTCCTGACGGAGGACTCGAAAGTCCTGCAGAAACCATAAATGTTTCAGTAGCTCCGTTCAAGCTTATAGGTAGGGTTGATATACTGTTGATCTTTGCCAGGTCTTCTTCACTTCCTGTTATAAACACTTCATTTGGTTGAGCTTCAACTTTTGTCATGAGGTTATCCTGCGCCGGAATGCCGGTGGTAACAACATCAACAGGTATGCTCTTTGCAACATTTACGGTTACATCTATGAAGGTTTTATTACTCAGTTCGTTGATTGCATTGCCGTATTCATCATAGACCATGCAGAGTTTTCGTATTGTTTCTGTCCCGCGGATTTCATTGATGTCTATTTCAACAACAGCACTGTCAACTTCCTGAACCAAGGTCTGGATGTCGGTTGCAATATAGTTTGCTGGTTTTAATACTGTACCGATTATTGAGAATCCATCTGCAGGAGTTCCTGTTAAAACTACTGTAATAGGAACTTCTCCGGTTACTACCCTGTCGATGCTGACACCAATTCTGCCACTGCCTGAAAAACCTGATGAAATATTCCTGTCACCCAGGTATTTCAAGTCCGTTACCTCAATATATTCCGTGCTTTTATCAGTTACCGCACTAAAATCCAGATAAGCTATAAAATCATTTTCTGTTACGCTGTCTACATCAGCTTTTCTTCCCCTCACATAGATTTCAATCTCAGTGCTGTATTCATTCAAAACCCTGAGATTATCCTTGGCAAGGGAATCTTCATTCAATACGGATACAGGAATGACAATATTTCGCGTTTCAATAGGGTTGTCATTTATATAAACAACAAACCATATAAGTACTGCAAAAATCACAGCAATTATTTTAATGCCAAGATTATGTCTTATTTTTACCAGCACCGTTCCTACCTCTTAAAAAATTCAATTTGGTACCTTTTGGCTCCTTTTCAGGAAGAAGATTCAATTCAAGTACCTTTCGCAGTGTTTCCTTGGTCTGACGTCTTATCAGGGTTTCCTTGTGAGCGTATGATATTTTACCGGATTCCTCCGAAACTACAATCGCAATGCTGTCAGAAACTTCCGTAATGCCTATTGCCGCCCTATGCCTTGTACCAAGTTCACTGGAAAGACTGCTGTCCTCTGTCAGCGGAAGTATACAGGCGGCAGCCATGATCCGGTCTCCCCTTATTATTACAGCTCCGTCATGCAACGGCATGTCTTTTGTAAAAATACTGACAAGAAGTTCGGTTGAAATAATCGACTCCATCATAATGCCCTTGCTGATTGTTTCACCCAGTTTGGTTTCCTTTTCAAAAACAATGATTGCCCCTGTATAGTTTTCAGAAAGAATTTCACAGGCGTTGACAACCTCCTGGATAACGGATTTGATTTTAAGTTCGTTTTCATTGCTGCCCGTTGAGAACAATCCTTTTAAACCACTGGTTCCCAGCCGTTCAAGGGCTTTTCTTATTTCAGGTTGGAATATTACAACAATTGCAAGGAATGCAAAGGCTATCATATTGCTAAGCATGAAAGAAATCATGCGAAGTTCCAGAATATTGCTTACAATCGCAAGTAAAAGGATCAGGCCTATTCCCTTGATGAGCCCCCATGCCCTGGTTTCATAAAATAATTGAATAGCTTTGTATACAATATATGAAACAACAGCGATATCGATGATTATGCCAATAATACTCCAGAATCCCGAAACATCCAGGACAAAGAATTTTATTTGTTCAGCGATATCAAACCCTTCAAGAAACTTCATTAATCCACCTTCATCACATCAACGGGAATAAAGATTCCCTTTTGTTTCATTATACATATGTGAATATCAAAAAGTAACCTAAACAGGCTAATTGTAATAAATTTGAAACAAATATTGGTAATTTTTGCTTTTATGAGCTGGTAATAAGCGGATTAGGTGAAAGTGTACATGATCAACAGCAAAAAGGTTGATAAAAGAAAAGCTGCGGCTACCAGAATTGCCGCTATCTTAATTATTAACTTTCTTCTTTTATGCACAGCACTCTCCTAAAGAAAAAATGGTGCGGGCGAAGGGATTTGAACCCCCACACCGTTAGGCACTAGATCCTAAATCTAGCGCGTCTGCCAGTTCCGCCACGCCCGCACATCATAGGAAATTATAGTTTAGTACAACGAATCTGTCAATATTCCCTTCATCATTAATTTAACAACACTCCATCAGCTTTCACCCCTGTACCTAATAATCATTCCCGACCTGAATATTCAGGTCGGGAATGATTATTAGTATTTTATGCAGCAGTTGTATATTTGGGTGAAGAGTTATATTATCAAGTATATATTTTGTATTAAGGTGGTTATGAATATGAAACTAGATGAAGCAATTGGCAAATTCAAGGAAATGAATGACAGACTTACTGCATATACGCATGCAATGGCTATCCTGTCATATGACGGCCAGACGGGGGCTCCTCCGAAAAGTTTTGAAGGTAGAGGTATGAGCCTTTC
>CAYYXJ010000005.1:0-12606 GCA_964475455.1 uncultured Clostridiaceae bacterium
GAAACATTGCTTCACTTGATAGGTTATTCGCATAGTTGTATAATTAATCAATAGAAAAAGGGTGAAAACGGAGCCAAACAAAGATGAAAGAAATAATACAGAACATATTAGATATTGAAAATAAAGCCAATAAAATAATTGATGAAGGCATTTCACAAAAACAACAGATGATTGATACCATGAACAGTGATATTGAGAAAATGAGAAGTGATATTAATGCAATGGTTGAGACAAAACTTAAACAGCTGGATGAGGCTGAAAAGGCTGAAGCTGCCAAAAGTATCGATCGAATCAATAAAGCTGCAGTAAAACGTCTTAAATCAATGGATGTTTATTACAGGGAAAACTTAGATTCCTGGGTTGATTCTGTTTTCAATATTGTAGTTGGAAGTGAAAAACGTGAATCTTAATTTATTGACATATAGTGCCTTGTCCTCAAAAGCCAGGGCATCTTATGGAAGACTGCTTACTGAAGAAAATTACAGAATGCTCATTGAAATGAAAAACGTCAATGAAGTGGCAGGTTATCTGAAAAATAACACATACTATAAAGAAATATTGAGCAATGTTGATGAAGCTCTTGTACACAGGGGTCAGCTTGAAAATATAATAAAGACAGACATAATGAAGGAATATGAAAAATTTCTTAGATTTACATCAGGAAATGCACGTAAATTTTTACAAAGCACTTATAAAAAATATGAAACTGAAAGTCTTAAAATTATCTTCAGGCGACTTGAAACCGTCGGTGGAGTTATGTCAGCGGAAGGTTATCTTCTTTTCTTAAAGAATACTTCTGAGATTGACTTTCCAAAACTCATAAAATCCAAGGACAGTCTTGAGTTTATAGAAAATTTAAAAGGAACAGAGTATTACGATGTATTGAGGCCATTTACAGGTACCGGAGTGAAAATCAACCTGTTTAACCTTGAAATGGTTCTCGATCTTCATTACTTCAAGTATCTTTATAAAAGAATGAAGAAGTACCTGACAGGAACAGATTTCACACCTCTTGCAAAATCATTCGGAGTGAAGACTGATGTTCTTAATATGCTGTGGATATACAGATGCAAGAAGTATTATAATATGAAGAAGGAAATCATAAGAAATTATCTTCTTCCGTTTAATTCGGGTTTGAATAAAGAAACCCTTAATAAATTGATTGAAGCGAATGATATTGAGGAGTTTATTGAAATTGCAAAGAACACAAAATATTCAAAGATATTCAAGAGGGATATAGATGGGTTCTTTGAAGTTAATTTTGCTGATTATATGTATAATATTCATATAAAGCTGTTTAGGAAATATCCGCTGTCAGTAACGGCAGCGGTTGATTATATACACATGAAGGAATATGAACTATCCAATATTATTTCAATAATTGAGGGAATCCGGTATAAGCTTCAGCCGGAGAAAATCAGGAAATTTATTGTTGGTTTCAACATCCGGGGAGAATAGCAATGCCAGTAATGAAAATGCAATTTGTTAATATCGTTGGTCCTCTCAATTTATTTGAGTCATTTGTATTGTCCAATATAATCAATCATGACTTTGAGATTGAAAACTCCCTTAATGTAATGGAGAATGTAAAAGGCCTTACGCCATTCGGCGAGTTCAACAGATATTCTGCATTGATTAACAGAATGGAATCCTTGAATAAAATCTTTGGGATAACACCTGATAAAATTAATCTTGAACGCCTGGTGGATGAAATGGACGATATCTTTGAAGGTGCTGAGATGTTTACCGCCACCCTTGAAGAAAAAATTGACGCATATAAAAAGCAACTTGATGAACATAAGACAGAAATAGAGAAAAACAAGAATATTCTTAACAGAATGATGCCACTTATAGATTTTGATGTGGATTTTTCCGAACTGGATATGAATTTTATTAATGTTCGGTTTGGTAGAATGGCTTATGAAAATTACCGCAGGCTTAATGACTCTATTAAAAAATTGAATGTCATTGTTTTCTTTTTAAAAAGGGATGGTGATGATGTTTGGTTTTCATATTATGCTCCCAATGCTGTAATTGAAGAAGTTGACAATATATTTGCATCCCTTTACTTTGAAAAGATTGATATGTCTGATTCAATATCGGGAACTCCTGCGGAAACAGCAAAGACTCTCACTGAAAGAATAAAGGAAATTGATTTAAAAATACTGGAAGATGAAAAATATTATACCGACTTGATTGAAAGCTCACGGGAGCAGTTTGCAGAATTTTATTCATATTTAAATTATCTTCACAAAACCGCTGAAATAAAAAGATATGCAGCTCACACTGAAGATTCTTTTTATCTTTCGGGGTGGATTCCCACCGGAAGTATGAATGCGCTGGAAGTTCAGTACAAAGGCAAAGGCATTTCCTTTTATTTTGAAGATGCCGAACAGATGGAAACACTTCAAAGTCCTACTGCACTGAAAAACCCCGGAATTGTAAAACCCTTTGAGTTTATAGTAAAAACATATGGAACTCCGTCCCATGATGAAATGGACCCCACACTTTTTGTAGCCATTACATATGTATTGATGTTCGGGCTTATGTTCGGGGATGTGGGACATGGATTTATTCTAGGTGTCATAGGATTGATAGTTTATTTGTGGAAGAAAATTGATCTGGCGGGAATAGTTGCCATGTGCGGGGTATCATCAATAATATTCGGATTTGTTTATGGAAGCATTTTTGGAAACGAAGAAATACTGACACCTCTTTACAGAAATCCAATGAGAAATATTATGACAATGCTCATAGCATCGGTTGCTTTCGGTGTTGTTGTTATACTTGTAGCCATGATGATTAATATAATAAACGCAATCAAATCGAAAAAATTCAAGGAAATCCTTTTTGACAGGAATGGAATTGCAGGTATGGTTTTCTACCTCGGAGCAATCATATTTGCCCTTGTGCTTGCCATTGGAGGTAAAACAGTTTCTTCGTTTTTTTTCACCATGGGGTTTTTCATAATTCCGATGATATTGATGTTTCTCAAGGAACCATTGCACAATCTTATGACGGGCAAAAAATTTCTGCCTGAAAAAGATAAGGGAACTTTCTTTGTAGAAGCCTTCTTTGAGTTGTTTGAAACTATACTGTCATTTTTAAGCAACACCCTTTCATTTGTAAGGATAGGCGCGTTTGCATTGAGCCATGCAGGATTATCCCTGGCGGTCTGGTCTGTTTATCGGCTGATTGAAGGAACAACAGGACAAATTATTGCACTGGTAATAGGGAATCTGCTTATTATTGTTCTGGAAGGCCTGGTGGTGGGAATACAAGGACTCAGGCTTGAATACTATGAACTGTTTTCACGTTTTTTCAAAGGAAACGGAAGAGAGTTCAAACCGACCAAAATCGGCAAAGAATCCAAATAGGAAGATATACGGAGGTATTAAAATATGAAGGACTTATTGATTGGGGCATTGGTATTGATTGTTTTGATTTCAGCAGCCGGAGTGGTTTACTGGAAGAAAACATCTAACCCGAAAAGAGCAAAGACGGTGATGATTGTAAACACAGTTCTGGTACTTGGAATACTTATGACATCTACCATTATCATGTTTGCCGGCGGCCGTGTTTTTGCTGCTGAAGTTGGAACTGCAGCCGGAACTGTGGCAGACACTGCAGACAGCGGGTTAAGGTATCTTGCCGCAGCGTTGTCAACAGGACTTGCTACCATAGGAACAGGAATAGCAGTTGCCGCATCAGCATCAGCGGCACTTGGTGCAATAAGTGAAGATGCATCACTGCTTGGTAAAACAATTATTTTTGTTGGACTGGCAGAAGGAATAGCAATCTACGGACTTATAGTATCAATACTGATACTTCCTTAGGAGAGAAAATGAAATTTTATCTTATCAGTGACAATGTCGATACCCAAAAAGGCATGCGTCTTGCCGGCATTGACGGGGTTGTAGTGCACAGCCCTGATGAGGTGAGCCGTGAAATAGATGCATGCCTTCAAAACAAGGAAATAGGCATTATCCTGATAACAGAAGTGCTGGCGGCAATGATACCCGACAGAATCGGTGATATAAGGCTGAATATGCCCATGCCGCTGATAGTGGTAGTTCCGGACAGACATGGAACAAAAAGAGAAGCTGATTCAATTACCAGGTACGTACGTGATGCCATTGGCGTCAAGATTTAGGAAGACAATATGGACGAAATGAGAAATGATTTTTCAGTTAATGAAAAATTAAGAAGTTTCACCGACATGGCCCTCAGGGAAGCACATCGCAAGAAAAGGGAAATGGTTGAAGAAACTGAAAAAGAAATAGGAATAAAGAAAAAGGACATGGAGATTAATCTTCTTGAGGATGCTTACCGTGCAATGCAGACCGGAACAAGGCTTAACCGAAAAGAACTAAATGAAGCAATTTCCCAGGCCCTTGTTGACGGTAAGAGCAAAATGTTCAACAAAAGGAAAGAAATCATTGAGGATGTATTTAAACAGGCAGAAAAGAAACTGGAAGAATATAAAAGGTCAGACGGATATGCCAAATCAATGAAAGAGGAACTTATTGAGGCTGTAAAGCTGTTGAATGAAAATAAATATACTTTATTGACAGATAATAAGGATTTAGATATGTTCAAGGAAATTGCTGCTTCAATGGGAGATGAATTTTCTGTAGTTGAAAGCAAGGAAAGCCTTGAAGGGGGATTTATTATTTATGGTAATTCAGGTAAAAAACGGGTTGATTGTTCCTTTATTACCCGCCTTTCCCTGGCACGTGAAGAGTTTCTGGAAATATGCAGAATACCAATTGATGACGGAGATTTGTTAGATGAGTAAAGATGCCGGCAACGGATATATCAGTGGAATAAGCGGACCGGTTGTTTTTGCCAAGGGCAACCAAAGACTTGGTATGCTTGAAATGGTTTATGTCGGCCACAACAGATTGGTTGGAGAGGTTATTTCAATTGACAATGATAAAGCGGTAATACAGGTTTATGAGTCTACCACCGGATTAAAAATAGACGAACCTGTTGAATCTACAGGAAGTCCTCTTTCGGTAAATCTCGGGCCAGGTATTATCGGTGAGGTTTTTGATGGCATTCAAAGACCATTGTATGAACTGGTCAAAAAAAGCGGAAATTTGATTGAAAAAGGTGTTTTTGCACCAGCGCCTGATAATACAAAAAAGTGGAACGTCAAGATACTGGTAAAAGAAGGGGATGATTTATATCCGGGGGCAATAATTGCTGAAACGGACGAAACTCCATCCATAAAGCATAAGGTAATGATTCCTCCCGGTGTCAGGGGAAAAGTAAAAAAGATTGCAGAAGATGGTGAATATACCATTGAAGATACACTCATGGAGATAGATACAGGAAAAGGCATTGAAAAAATTTCCATGCAGCAAAAGTGGCCTGTAAAAAGAGCAAGACCCTTTGAAAAAAGAATACCGGCATATATGCCGTTGATCACAGGTCAGCGTGTCATTGACATGATGTTTCCCCTTGCAAAAGGCGGAACAGCTGCTATTCCGGGAGGATTTGGAACAGGAAAAACCATGACACAGCATCAGCTTGCAAAGTGGTCCGATGCGGATATAGTTGTTTACATAGGATGTGGTGAACGAGGGAATGAAATAGCTGATGTTCTGGAGAGTTTCCCAAAATTGAAGGATCCCAGAAGCGGACGTTCCCTTATGGACAGAACGGTGTTGATTGCCAATACTTCAAATATGCCCGTTGCAGCCAGGGAAGCATCAATTTATACGGGAATTACTATTGCGGAATACTACCGGGATATGGGTTACCACGTAGCCCTCATGGCAGATTCAACATCCAGATGGGCTGAAGCCCTGAGGGAAATTTCCGGACGTCTCGAGGAAATGCCTGCTGAAGAGGGGTATCCTGCATATCTTCCGTCCAGGTTGTCGCAGTTTTATGAACGGGCCGGCTATGTACAAGGTTTAAACGGTACAGATGGTTCAATTTCCATAATCGGCGCAGTTTCTCCGCAAAGCAACGATTTCTCAGAGCCGGTAACACAAAACACCAAGAGGTTTACCAGGTGTTTCTGGGCTTTGGATAAAACCCTTGCGTATTCCAGGCACTATCCATCAATAAATTGGACTGAAAGTTACAGTGAATATATAAATGAATTGTCAGAATGGTATGAAGAAAAAACAGACAGACATTTCAGGGAAAAGCGAACAAGGTTATTGGCCATATTGCAGGAAGAAAGCCGGCTGATGGAAATTGTCAAACTGATTGGAAAGGATGTTTTGCCCGATTCACAGAAGCTAACCCTTGAAACAGCAAAAGTAATAAGGGTGGGTTTTCTTCAGCAGAATGCATTTCATGAAAATGACACGTATGTCCCCATTGAAAAGCAATATAAAATGCTGAATATAATTCTATATATGAGTGATAGAATGGAGGATCTTGTTAAGAAGGGAATACCTGTTTCAATACTTCTGGAATCAGGTCTTTTCAATAAACTGACTCAGATGAAATACACAATTTCCAATGATGATTTATCAGGTATTGATGATATCAAATCGGAGATAGATGATTTTTATAATAAGATAACTGTAAAATACAGTAATACCGGGGGGAGGAGCCAGACATGAAACTTGAATATCTTGACTTATATGAAATAAAAGGGCCCTTGGTAGTACTTGAAGGAATAACCGGAGCATCTTATGAGGAACTGGTTGAAATAACCCTTGAAAACGGTGAAAGAAGAACCGGCCGTGTTATAAAAATGGAGGAAGACATCTGTGTAGTTCAGGTTTTTGAAGGAACATCCGATATTTCTTTGAAAAATGCCAGGACATGGTTTTCTGGAAATGTTCTAAGGCTTCCATTGTCCGGTGAAATACTTGGAAGAATTTTTGATGGGCTGGGGGCAATTTATCCGGACATTAGAATGGATATCAACGGGCTCCCTATAAATCCTGTTTCCAGACAGTATCCCAGAAATTTCATACAAACAGGAATTTCATCCATTGATGGTCTTTCAACCTTGATAAGGGGTCAGAAGCTCCCAATATTTTCAGGCAGCGGTCTGCCGCACAATGACCTGGCTGTTCAGATTGTAAGACAGGCAAGAATAACTGACGAGGATAATTCAAAATTTGCCATAGTATTTGCTGCCATAGGAGTTAAAAGTGATGTAGCTGAGTATTTTACAAGAAGCTTCAAGGAAAGTGGTGTCCTTGAAAAAGTTGTAATGTTCCAGAATCTTGCAGATGATCCGGTTGTTGAAAGAATTACAACCCCGCGTTGTGCCCTTACAGCGGCTGAATACCTTGCATATGAAAAAGGAATGCATGTACTGGTAATAATGACAGATATGACATCATATTCGGAGGGCTTAAGGGAAATATCCTCATCCCTGGAAGAAATCCCAAGCAGAAAAGGTTTCCCGGGATACCTTTACAGCGATCTGGCCTCCATGTATGAAAGAGCCGGAATAATCAAAGGTAAGGAGGGTTCAATTACCCAGATACCGATTCTTACAATGCCAAATGATGATATAACACATCCCGTTCCCGACCTTACTGCATATATTACGGAAGGCCAACTGGTTCTGGACAGGGAGTTGTCCCAAAAAGGAATACATCCACCTGTAAGTATTTTGATGTCGCTATCAAGACTTATGAAAGACAGTATAGGTGAAGGCTTTACCCGGGAGGATCATCCCGATATAGCAAACCAGTTGTTTGCTTCTTATTCAAAGGTGCAGGAAGTTCGGGCTCTTGCATCCGTAATCGGAGAAGATGAGCTGAGTGAAATTGATAAAAGATATATGGATTTTGGAAAAGCCTTTGAAGGCAGATTTATAAAACAGTTGCATGATGAAAACAGGGATATGGATAAAACCCTTGAATTGGGTTGGACTCTAATATCAGGATTACCAAGGGAAGAGCTTGATAGAATAAAACCGGATATTCTTGACAAATATTACGATGAAAAAGGAAGCGGCGGGTTCTGATGGAAAGTGGATTGTCACCCACAAAGGGAAATCTGATAAAAGCAAAGAACACCCTTAAGCTTTCCGGCCAGGGTTACGAACTCCTTGATAAAAAGAGGAATATTCTTACCATGGAAATGATGTCTTTGATTGACCGGGCTGAATTGGTTCAATCAAAGATAGATTCTACATTCAAAGATGCTTATCATGCATTGCAATCAGCAAATATTACCCTAGGCATTAGTAATATTGAACAACTGGGATACACTTTCCCCGAAGAAGAATCCGTCAATATAAGATTCAGGAGCATAATGGGTGTAGACATTCCGATGGTTGAGTTTGATAAAAGACCACCGGAACCGCAATATGGTTTTTCGCGGACCAGCTCCTCCCTTGATGAAGCCTATGAAAAATTCAATCAGGTAAAAACACTTACGGCTGAATTGGCTGAAATTGAAAATGCAGTTTACAGACTTGCCATGAGCGTTATCAAAACAAAAAAAAGGGCAAACGCCCTTAAAAATATTATCATTCCACGATATACCGGGATAGTTAAGTACATACAGGACTATCTTGAAGAAAAAGAACGTGAAAACTTTTCCCGCCTTAAGGTTATCAAATCCAGGAACAACAGATGAATCTCTGAAATATAATTAAATACAACCTGAGATTTCTCTTACATAGGATATAAAATACTTGAAGGTTTCGTATGGTACATCCGGTGGAACTGTATGATCAAGCATTGGAATATATCCTCCGTGTTTCAACATAAACGGAACTTTAAGGTCAACTTCTTCTTTTATTGCTTCCCTGCTGTCTGCCAGAAGCTTTTTATTCAGCCCCCCGATAATGACAAATTTGTTGCCATAATCCTTTCGAAGCTGAACAATATCCATACCGGCCTGTACTTCAAACGGGTAAAAACCATTTGCTCCGCACTCCAGATAAATCGGCAGCATTTTACTGCAATCACCGTCGGTGTCTACGATAATGCCAAGTATTTGGGATTCATTTATAACTGATATTACTCTTTTAAGATAAGGCGCCATGAATTCATTGAAATTATCAGGAGAAACAAGAGGTCCGTTGGAATAACAGATATCCTCCCAGATCATTACAAAATCAGGAATGACATCAATACAAACACGCTTTACAAATGATTTATAAAAATTTTCCCACACAAACATCATTTCATGAATGGCTTCAGGGTCGTCATAAAGCATATACATAAGCTCTTCATCACCCATAAGATTTCTAAGGAATCCGAAGGGCCCGATAATAAACATTCCAAGGGGAAAATCCCTTGTTTCATATTCTTCTGTTAGTTTTGACCAATCCTCAGGGAAGCGTTCCGGTGAACCGGGCTCGAACCTTGGAAGTATCTTCTCTCTGAAGTCTTCAATATTTTTAACAGGAAATTCTAAAAACTGTGGCATTGATGTTTCAGGATTTACTTTTCTTTCTTTTTTGATAATACCGTATCTGTCCAGCATTGTTATATTTATACCATCATCATTTAAAATTTCTGTTTCAAACATAGGTTCATAAGGGTTGCCGGTCCATCCGCCTTTGAAAGGTATCCATTTTAAATTGTCCATTTTGAAAAAATCGGAAAACTTAACCCCTGCCGGTTTTTCAAAGCCCTCATTTTTCCAACGTTGTATAGTTGCAGCCCATGCACCGGGGGTTTCCCAGTAAAAGGGCCTGTCTGTTTTTTCAAAAGTTAATGTTCTGCGGAATCTTTCCCTTGCATTCATTGTTGTTAGCTCCTGTATGCATTTTATAAACCATGTGGCTTATGTAATTGTAAATGAATGTGATAAAATTGGAAAGGGTGAATGTTTATGAAAAAGTATTTCAATGATAAGCGTGATAATTTCTTTGAAAACAGACTCGGCCTTTTTATTCATTGGGGCATATATGCTGTCGGTGCATGGCATGAGCAACATGGATACAGAGCCGATGTTCCCAGAGACCAATATGCCCGCTATGCAGATCAATTCAATCCAGTTGATTTTAATCCAAGGCAATGGCTGGATTTGGCAGAGGATATGGGGGCAAAATACATATGCTTTACATCCAAGCACATTGACGGGTTCTGTATGTTTGACACGAAATATACGGATTTTAATGTAATGAATACACCATACGGGAAAGATGTACTGAAGGAGTTGGCTGATGAATGCCAAAAAAGGAGATTTCCTCTGGCAATATACTATTCTCCAATAGATAGAAATTGTCCTTTTTATCCGTCTTGTGGAAATGCATATGAAAATCCATCCTTTTATCCTGAAGATACTCCTGATATTGATAAATACTTGGAGCATATGAAAAATCAAGTCAGGGAATTATGTGAAAATTATGGTGAGTTATATGCATTTTGGTGGGACGGAGGAGGACACATAAGCCTTAAGGATGAGTCATTGAATAATCTTTTACGGGAATTGCAGCCGGGAATTTTAATAAATAACAGGGGTCTCAGTGAAGGAGATTTCAGAACTCCCGAAAGAGATTGGTATGATTATGTTAACAGTGACACATTTTTTGAAGTTCCGACCGAAGCATGTCAGTCAATCGGTACTGAAAGTTGGGGATACCGTGCAGATGAAGATTATTACAGTAAAAGGTATCTTATGGAAAGCATGGTTAAGATTTTGGCAAAAGGAGGTAATTACCTTTTAAATGCAGGGCCAATGGCCAATGGTTGTTTTCCTGAGGAAGCAAAGAATATTCTTCGCAAAATCGGAAACTGGTATGGAAGAATCAGAGAAGCTGTGGACGGAACAATTCCATATGTCTGCGGCCTGGAAAATAAGGATGTTCTACTTACACAAAAAAATGATTCAATATATGTTCACCTGTATAAATATCCCAAAAGCCATGTCGTCTGGTTGAAACCGCTTGACAAGAAACCCAAAAGAGCCATATTACTTAATGACGGAACCGAGCTTGAGGCACTTGTGGATATAACGCCCTCACTGTTTAAGGAACAAAAACCGTACCTTCGAATAACCAAGGTGCCTGTTGAAAAATTTGCCAATGAAGTAATGGTTGTAAAATTAGAATATTAACTTTACGGATAATCATTTATTTTGATATAATATAAACAGTATTTTCAGTGATTTAAAAAAAGAACTATATAAGCTTGATAAAGAGAGAGGAGTATTTGTTTTGAAGTTATTCCGGCATTTATCATTCAAGAAGGGGTTTACTCTTGCTGAGGTTCTTATTGTAATTGTTATTATAGGTATTTTGGTTGCTATTGCCATTCCTATTTACAGTGATATTGCAGAAACAAGCAGAAATACTGTGTGTAAGTACAATGCTTCATACATTTCCAGGATTATGGCAATGAATCTGTACAAATTCGAAAAAGAGGAAAGATACGCACCGAAGAACAGCTCACCTATCAGCCTCAACAATCTGATTGATATAGAACTTGAGAGTAGCCAGACCAACGACAACAGAGACAGAATAATGAATCCTGTCTCTCGAAGCAAAGTGATACTGAATGCAGATTCTCCGGGTTCTGGAAGTATCAATGATGGCAGAAATCCGGCTGTATTCATTACAGGAAACAGCAGTTATGCCTATGCGGGTGTCGGTACCCAGGAAAATCTCGAAGGAACAATAGTTATTTATTTCAATGTGTCCAGCCCGTATGACATTGAAATATACTATTTTAACAAAGAGGGCAACAAGGTTGAGTTGCTTTTACGATATGTTTGATTTATAAAATCGAAGACAGTTTGAGGTGCGTTGGCACCTCTTTTGTTTCCTATGGAGAAAACAATTCATGTGATATGATATGTAACGGAGGTTGAATTATGAAAGATTTAAGATATGAGAAATTGGCAGACAATCTGATAAATTACTCTGTGAAATTAAAAAAAGGCGAAAAAATATTGATAGAGTTCAGGGGTGATGCAACAAACCTGGCAAAGGAGCTTGTTAAAAAGGTTTATGAAGCCGGCGGATACCCATTTATTAAACAATATGACAACCGGATAGATGCATTGATTTTAAAAGATGCTAAACAAGAACAACTTGAGATAATGAATGAAAATCAATTGGCTTTGATGAAAAAGATGGATGCATATATTTCTATAAGAGCTTCTGATAACATATATGAACTCAGTCAGGTTTCTTCTGAAAAAATGTCTCTATATATGAAAATAATGAAACCTTCCTTTGATGAAAGAGTAGATAATACAAGATGGTGTGTTCTTAGATATCCAAATGATTCAATGGCACAGCTTTCCGGAAAACCTACTGATGATTTTGAGGAATTCTATTTCAAAGTATGCAATCTTGATTACTCCAAAATGTCCAAGGCGATGGACAGTCTTGTTGAATATATGGAGAAAACCGACCGGGTAAGGCTCGTTGGACCCGGAACTGATCTTAAATTTTCAATAAAAGGAATACCAGCAATTAAATGTGACGGAGAAATGAATATTCCTGATGGAGAAGTCTTTACCGCTCCGGTGAAAGATAGCATCAATGGAAAAATTAAGTTCAATACACCGGCAATGAGTGAAGGTGAAGCCCTTGAGAACATTGAATTTAAATTTGTAAACGGTAAAATTGTTGAAGCAAGCTGCAGTAATAACGATAAACTTACAAAAAAGCTGGATACAGATGAAGGGGCCAGGTAGATCGGTGAATTTGCA
>CAYYXJ010000005.1:12616-36524 GCA_964475455.1 uncultured Clostridiaceae bacterium
TAGGAGTCAATCCATATATAACATATCCAATGAAAGATACACTTTTTGATGAAAAAATTGCCGGGAGCATACACCTTACACCGGGAGCATGCTATGAAGAAGCTGACAACAAAAACAAGTCGGCCATACATTGGGATCTGGTTTTGATTCAAACGCCTGAATATGGAGGCGGTGAAATTTATTTTGATGATGTTCTTGTCAGAAAAGACGGATTGTTCGTTGTTGAGCAATTAAAGGGGCTTAATCCTGAAAATTTGCAATAATATAATTACAGCTATAAAAAGACCGGCTAACAACGCCGGTCTTTCTTTGTTTATCTTTTGGGTCCTTTATACCTTCCGGGAAAAGCCCCGGTCATCAAAGCGATTAAGTCCCGCTCCCTGTATCCGGACGAAAATGAGAAAGAAAGTTTTCCGCCGGTTGTTTTAATTACAAGGCTTGGCGGTGTGTTTGAGGATGTATTGTCTGCTCCATAGTTAACTGTTCCTCTTCTATACCTAAGGCTTTCAATTATATTGAAGGGGAGCGTAAAGTTATCAGGCGTTTCTGATTTGATTGCATCAGAAGTCATGTTGTAATATCGGTCTGAAAAAGTATATCCTGATTTCATTACTGCAGCGGTTTTTTTCAGGAAACCCTGTCCTGCAACTTCATCACGAATTGATGAAATATGGTCATTCATCAATTTCTTGTCAGTTATTGCTACAATTAACTCTGTATCGGTAAAAACCAGATTGCATCCTTTCAAAGACAGAATGCCCTTTTTATAATTGGCAGGAACCACAAGTTTTACTGCACTTGCTGTTACGGTTTTCTTTACCGGGGTTACAGGCGTTTCAGCACCTGATGTTTTAGTTCCGCAGTTTTTACAGAAATTAGCTCCTTCAGCTAGTTTTTCTCCACAGTTGCTGCAAAAATTATTTGCCATTACTTATATTCCTTTCTTTACCAAATGATGAAAATCTCATAGAATGTGGATCCGAAAATTATGAATAATGCAATGGTTGCAACTATTGCCAGAATTAATGAAACAAGTACCCATATAAAGATGGCATGTGCAAAGTGTTTTTTATTGACATTGACCTTATCACTGAAACTCCACACTAAAAGTGAAATCAGCCCTATCAATGGAAGTGCCATAAGAAAAAACATCCCAAAATATGAAGCTGTACTCAAAGGTTTCGTTAAATCCTTGCCTTTTACAAATTTCGGAGGTTCAGGAGTTTTGGTAACAGGGGGTTCCTTCTCCACGACTGCTCCCACTACAGGTTCTACCGGTTCCATTACAGGGTCATTATCCCCGATAGTTTCTATTTCGGGAACCTGTTCTACTTCAGAAGCAGGTGATTGCTCAGAAATTTCTTCAACCGGTTCGTTTTTTGCCCCGCATGATGGGCAGAATTTTGCTGTATCCAGCATTTCATTACCGCATTTTTCACAAAACATAAAGCATCCTCCTTAATAATATATACATATTATATTGCATACACTAACATAAGACAAAAAATTTTCTATTGACTAGTTTTTTTAGTTATAATAATGAAAGTGAGGTGAAACATGGAATATTCAGTATCATCAGAAGAAAGAAAGTATCTGAGGGAACTAGCCAAGAAACAGCTCGAATTATCAAAGCTTCCGATAATGCAGGAACGACAGGAACATTGGTATGCTAACAATGAACTGCGTAGTGATAAACCGGTGATAGTAGTAGAGGCCGGACCATTCCGTGATGAGTTGATTCCTTCAATAAGGTGCACCTCTGAAATAGGTAAGCAGTTGGAAACAGAAATGCTTTTCAATATAGCAAACCATGAACTTATTAACGATGATAAGGTTATGCCGGATTTTATTCCTGTCAACAGACATATCAACATGAAAGAACTGGATATGGACAGGATAATTCACCGGGCAAAGGATTCGCATGGCAAAGAATTAGGTTACAGCAGTGAACTTCTAATCAAGGACCTGAAAGAGGATTTTAGGCTTTTGAAAAAATCAGTTTACAGTTATGATGACAAAGGAACAAAGGAGCACTTTGACTTTGTACAGGATTTGCTTGGAGATATTCTGGAAACTAAAATTACAAATAATACTCTCCTTTGGTTCATGTCCTTTACTGCTAGGTCAGTCAATATAATGGGATTGGAAAGATTAATGTATTCCATGATGGATTATCCCGAGGAAACTGTTAAATTATTTGATTTTATTCTTGAAGATAGTTTTGAATATATGGATTGGCAGGAGGAAAATAACCTGCTGACACTGGATAATGATAATTGCAGGGCTGGTTCAGGCAGCTATGGATTTACCCATGAGCTTCCCACTGAACAATGCAAAGAGACCGGGAAAATTACAACAAAGGATATCTGGGGGAATATGAATTCCCAGGAAAGCGTTGGAATATCACCATCAATGTATAAAGAATTCATTTTCCCTATATATGAGAAGGCGGCTAAACGGTTCGGTCAGGTTTATTACGGATGCTGTGAACCTGTACACGAAATATGGGAACCCTGTGTCAGTAAACTTGCCAATCTTAGAAAAGTGTCGATTTCACCATGGTGCAATGAAGAATATATGGGAGAAGCCCTAAGGGGAACAAATGTAATTTATTCAAGAAAACCAAGTCCTAATTACCTTGGTGTAGGTTCTTTTGATGAAGCAGCCTTTACCGAGTATATGAAAAAGACAATGAAAGCAGCGAGGGGTTGTCATGCTGAAATCCTGTTCAGAGATGTTTATACCCTAACTGATGACAATAAAAAAGCAGGCAAGGCAGTTGAAATTGTGAGAAGACTTATTGAGAACATGTGGGGGTAATAAGTGAGCAGACCAAAAAAAATAATAATCTCAGGATTACCGGGAACAGGAAAAACAACAGTGGCGAAAATACTGGGGGATAATCTTCATTTGCCCGTTATTGTCACGGATTCATATTTCTTTGACTCAAATTGGGTGCGTAAGAAGAAAGAGGAAATAATTGAAATAATGGAGGAGCTTGTTTCGGGAAGTGAATGGATAATAGATGGAATGTACGGAGATATTGTGGAAAATTTCCTTGGGAATGCTGACCTGGTGGTATATATTAAAACGAATATTTTAAAAACATTGACAAATCTTGTGAAAAGAAAAACTGGTCATCTATTACATAAAAAAAAGCATAATTACAGTAACAAGCGCATTTTCATGGGGGCGCAAACCATAAAAACAACGATATTGAAAAGAGTTAAGTCTCGTAGAAAATGGAATGATATTATTAGAAAAAACAAGGATACAGTTAAAATAATTTCCATAAATGACACAAGGGATAAAACCATAATAAAACTTCTGGATGAAATAAGAACAATGTAGCACTGACAGTTGACGATAATATTTTTCAAATATATAATTCAATTAATAAAGCCACTGGAGAAATAAATGTCAAATAATGGAACAAGCAGGTTAAATGGAAGTCAGCAGCTTATAAAGGAAACCAATTTCAGGCGCGTATTTTCACTTGTTGAAAAACATGATGGTATTTCAAGGGCTGAAATAGCTTCAATAACAGGTCTTAGTCCTACTACGGTATCATCACTGGCAGAAGAAATGTTGTCAAAATCCATGGTATATGAAGCAGGGCCGGGAGAGTTAAGTACCAGCGGAAGAAAACCCATTTTGCTCAAGGTTGACCCTCGCGGTGGTTGCATAATAACCGTTGACCTCCAGCCCAATGGGTTTAATCTGGGGTGCTTCGACCTTACCTGCAGGCCTGTTCACGAATTATATATTAAGACTGAAGATTTCAGGAAACTTGGTTCTACGGTCTGTGCAGAAACTGAAACCCTTGTGGATAAATGCGGATATAAAAAGGAAAACCTGCTTGGAATATGTATTGGTGCTCCGGGAATAATTGATAGGAGCAGACACCGGATTGTTTCATCTACAATTCTTCCAATAGATAAGAACTCAGGGTTTTATGATGAAATAATAGAAAAATTCCCCGGCATTGAAGTCGATCTGATGAATGAGTCCAGTCTCAGCGCATATACTGAAAAAGAATTCAATAAAGAGCTTACTGGCATTGAAAACCTACTTTTTATAGATGTGCATGAAGGAATCGGAGCGGGAATAATAATAAACGGTAAAATCTATGAAGGTGCGGATTCTCTTGCCGGAGAATTCGGCCACATATCCATTGATGTAAACGGACCTTTGTGCAAATGCGGAAGCAGGGGATGCCTTGAGGTCATGGCAAATATTCCTGCATTGGTAAAGGATGTTGAATTATCCAATGGGAAAATTCTTGTTGATGAGAACCCGGTTGGTTATGAAAAACGATTTTCAATAATTGCCAATGGTTACAAAGAGACGGGAAGATTCAAAAATGAAGTGGAAACCACAGCCAACTATCTTGCTTATGGAATAAACAGTGCAGTTAATCTAATGAATCCGGGGGCTGTAGTAATTGGGGGAACTATAAAACTTTTAGGCAATGGGTTTCTTGAAAAGGTTAAAACAGTCATAAAAAGAATCGGTCTCTATAAAGGCAAGGATATAAAAATTCTTTTGTCACAATATAATGGCAACCCGGTTACAGCCGGAGGAGCAAGACATATATTCAATAAATTGTTTGAGGTGAGAGAATGAAGGCAGCTGCAGGAAGAATAGTAATTACACCGGAATACTCCATACCGATGGGCGGCAATGTCAGGATAGATAATATGTCCAGAGGTGTTCATGATGATATAAATTGTAATGTTTTGATCCTTGATGACGGGAAAATTAAGGTTTGCCTCATGGCGTTTGATTTTGTAGGTTTGAAATACACTACATGTAAAGATATCAAGAACAGGGTAATGAATGCATCAGGAATACCAGTTGAAAACATTTCGATTTGGGGAACACATACACATTCGGGTCCGGATACATGCATGAGAATGTACAATGGCATAGAAGAAATAATTGAAAGATATCTGGATGAAACAGCCGCAAAGGTTACAGCCGGAGTAAGCGAAATTATTAAGGATTTTAAAGAAGTAACCATTAAAATCGGAAAAAAGAAAGTATATGACCTTAGTTTTAACCGCAGGCTTGTGAAAAAAGACGGGTCTGTTGTAATGAACTTTGAAGAGTTTGAAATCGAAGACATAGTTGGAACAACGGGACCGATTGATCCCGACCTTCAGGTTTTTTCAGTGTGGGACAAAGAAGGTAACATGGTTTCTGCACTTGTTAATTTCACTCTTCATCCTGCAATACTGGTTGGTCTTGACTGGTTGATTTCTAGGGACTATATAAACGACCTTGATAATAATCTTCAGGCAAAATATGGACATGATGCAGTTATTTTGTTTGCGAACGGGGCTGAAGGAAATATCAATCATTTGAATTATGAAAAGCCTGACCAATGGAGAGATTTCAGGGAAACGGAAAGAATCGGCAATAAACTTGGTGAATACTCGAAGGAAATCATTGAGTCATCAAGGGAAATACAAGGAGAAATCAAGTTTGTATCCGAAGTTGTTCATCTTCCTCTAAGGGAAATTACTGTTGAAGAACAAGAGTGGGCTGATATGGTACTGGAAAGAGACAGGGACAAGGAAGAGGATATGTTTGATGGAATCCCTGATAAAACATATGCAAAAATGATAAAGGGAATGCTTGTTAGACCTGACAAGGAATATGAAACTGTACTTCAGGCGATGGCGATAGATGATTTTGCTTATGTTACATTCCCCGGTGAAGTATATGTAGAATTTGGTCTGGCAGTAAAAGAATTATCCCCATTTGAAAACACTATGATAATTGGACTTGCCAACAGCCAATCAGGATATATCCCTAAGGCGGAAGCTTTTTCACAAGGTGGTTATGAAGTCAGAACAGCATGGTCGAGTCAACTTGTACATGAAGCCGGCGAACTGCTTGTTCAAATAGTAGATGAAAGGCTTTTGAAGAAGTTATAAATATGGAAGTGTTTGAACAAAAAGCATCAGAAAACAAGTACCTGCACAGGGATTTTCATATATCCATGAATATCCTTATGGAATATATATCAGAAAAATTCGGTGAAGGAGCACTGACTGAATACCTCCGGATGTTTTCCGGTGAATTCCATAAAGAAAGAAAAAAGCTGCTTGTAGAAAACGGATTGGTGGTTCTTAAGGACTATTTTGAGAAGGTTTATTCTGAAGAGGAATGGAATATAGAAATATCACTTTCCGACAATGAGCTGAGAATCAGTCAGGAAGCATGCCCGGGTATTTCACATATTCGTAAAAATGGTTTCTTACCAATCCCTCGATATATTGAAACATATACAACCATCTATGAGGAGTTGTGCAGGGAAACTCCATATGAATATGAAATGCTTGAATTCAACAATGATACCGGAGAATGCAGCCAGACCTTCAGAAGGAGGTCCATATGATTTCCTGTACTGAATTTATTCCTGCATATAGTGAGGGATTCAAATTTCTGGAAACAATGGGTGGGTTTGAAGAAGTTAAAAGCTTCTGGAACCATCTTGCAGATCAATATCTTGAGGAAAGCTTAAAAAAGCATGTAATGGAGATGGGACTTAGAGGTTGTTATATTTATTGGAAAAAAGCCCTTGGTGAAGAAGCGGCGGACTTTAAAATGACCCTTGATGAAGAAAAAGGGGAATTCAGAATTGATATGAGGAGGTGTCCTTCCAAAGGCATGCTGATGGAAATTGATTATATGGAACCATATGATAAATACTGTCTTCACTGTCCGGCCTTATACAGCAGGGTACTTGAACCCCTTGGATTTGATTACACTATGGATTTGTCTGAAACGGATCAGGCAAGATGTTCAGTTTTAGTAAAAAAGAAAGATTTGGAGGAATGAAAATGGCTGAAGAACAAAAAGTTATGAATGGTACAGGTATAGAGGATCTTGGATTTCCGGGATGGCCTCAATTTGCGCCGGAAACCCTAAAGGATATCCAGGAACCAATCAGAACCGGTAAAGTGAATTACTGGACCGGTAAAAAGGGAATGGAGTTTGAGGAAAAATGGGCGGAGTGGAATGGTTCAAAATATGCAATATCCTGTACCAATGGTACTGCGGCACTGCATATTGCTATTTCCAGTCTTGGCATTGGCCCCGGAGATGAAGTTATAGTTCCATCATATTCATTTATTGCATCTTCATTTGCCATTGTACAAGCCGGAGCAGTTCCTGTTTTCTGCGATGTTACTGAAGACCACACAATTGATCCCGATGGAATAGAAGATTTGATTACAAGAAGGACAAAAGCAATTGTGGTTGTACATCTTTACGGTGTAGTTGCTGATATGGCACCAATACTTTACATTGCAAGAAAACATAAGCTTAAGGTAATTGAAGATTGTGCACAATGTTTTGGCGGTGAGTTCAAGGGAATCAAATCAGGTGTAATAGGTGATGTGGGATGTTTCAGTTTCTGCCAGAGCAAGCACTTTACCACCGGTGGTGAGGGCGGAATGGTTGTCACAAATGATGAAGACCTCGCATGGGAATGTCGTTCATTCAGAGACCATGGTTATGATGTTAAAGAAAGACTGAATATGCTGGCACTGGAAGAAAAACTTCCATATATTCACAACAGGGTTGGATTCAACTACAGAATGACTGAAATACAGTCAATTATAGGTATCAATGAGCTTAAAAGACTTGATAACTGGAATCTGGCAAGAAGATATAAATATGCAAAGATGTATGACGAAGCATTTAAGAATCAAAGGGGTATCTCCAAGCTTCCGGTAAACACTGAGGAAAGAAAAAACTCATACTGGTGGTACCCTATAGTATTGAATACGGATGTACTAGATATTGATGCTACGGAATTTGTCAATGAACTGCATGAAATGGGAATTCCTTGTTATGGTATACAATGGCCGGAAGCTTATCAGGAAAAAGCATATAGAGAACTAAATGGATTTGGTGAGCATAAATTCCCGTTCAAATCAAAGGAATACACTGATAGAAAAAGTGTAAAATATGACGAGGTATTCTGCTCGATGGCTAATTCCCTGAGAAGCAGGACACTTAGTCTATTTCTGCATCCCAGCTGGGAAGAGGTTCATATAAAAAGATGTATAGACGCATTCCTTGAAGTATGCAGAAAACATATAAAGTAAGGTGAAATTATGAGAGTACTGGCAATTGGCTGCCATCCCGATGATCTTGAGATAGGCTGCGGAGGTACGCTGGCAAAATATGCAGATTTGGGTAATGATGTTTTCATGTGTCATGTGGCAAATGGAAACATGGGGCATAAAGTAATCATGCCGGATGAACTTGCGGAAAAAAGAACAGCGGAAGCGGAAGCGGCGGGTAAGGTCCTGGGAGCCAGGGAAGTTATAAATATTGATATTGGTGACCTTACTGTTTCATCAGACAACCTTGAAACAGTAAAAAAGGTAATTTCGGTTATTAGATACGTAAAACCGGATTTAATAATTACACATTCTCCGGAAGATTATATGAGGGATCATCTCGAAACAGGAAAAATTGTCTTTGATGCAAGTTTTTCTTCAAGTGTACCTCACTTTGGGAATCAGGATGAATTCCACGACCGGATAGTGCCCATTTATTATATGGACACTCTCGCGGGTGTTGGATTTTTACCGGAGGAGTATGTTGATGTAACCGGCACCATAGATAAGAAACTTAAAGCCGTTAACAAGCATGAAAGCCAGGTTAAGTGGATGATGGACCATGATGGAATAGATTTCCTTGATTTTGTAAAAACTGTTTCAAAGTTCAGGGGTCTTCAGTGCGGTGTCGATTATGCAGAAGGATTCAGGCTTTGCCGTACCTGGCCAAGGCAGACTACTGAAAGATTACTACCATAGGAGGAAATGATATGAACTTTATGGACACCCTGAAGGGGTCACTTTTGGAAAATTTTTATCCAAAAGGATGGAATTTTGAAAAAATTGACAGGTGCTGCAGCAATGCACCTGAAACAATAACCCAAAGGCAGGATTTCTGGAACAAGGATTTTACACCTGTTGAATGTGAAAATATAAATGATTTTGATATGATGATGGGTCATGAAATTGCGCTGGAAATTAAAAAAACGGGAGAGGAAGGCAGACAACTCGCAATGATACTTCCGGTGGGTCCCATGGGCATGTACAGATGGGCTGTATATTTTCTTACAGAATGGGGAGTCAGTGCTTCACATGTACATGGATTCAACATGGATGAATGGAGTGATGGTGAAGGAAACACACTGGATCCTCATGATCCGGGAGCGTTTCAAAATGCCATGGGTGATGCTTTTTATGGACCCCTTGGAAGATTGACTGTTCCGTTGAAGCAAAGACATTTTGCAACAAAGGACAATCTTCCGATTTATGCAAAAGAAATTGCAGCCCTTAAAAAAGAAGGAGCAAAACTTATAACAGTATTTGGTATAGGAAGAATGTGTCACATTGCATTTTGGGAACCTCAGTTTGCAGGTGAGTTTGCATCCGTAGAAGAATGGAAGAAACAAACCCATAGACTCGGAGCGCTTTTACATCCTCTGACAATAGAGCAAAATGCAATAACCAGCTTCAAGAGCAGGACAACCCTGGTTCCGTGCAGGGCAAACACTGTTGGTCCGGGATTGTTCCTTCAGTCAGACAAGATCATAGGCGGTTGCGACGGGTCCCTGAACAGAGGAATGCAGTGGCAGGGAATGTCCCTTTGGATGACCCTTAGATATGGCCCTGATATGTGGGTTCCATCTACATTCATGCCAACATTACCAGGTAAACTATTCTACCTAAAAGAACTGGCGGGACCACTTGTTGCAGAATGTAACTGACGGGTTGATTTTCCGTCAGACATAAAGCCTCAATAATTATAGGCGCAGGAATATATCATAGATATAAGATGTGGGAACAGCATGTACATTAAAAACGGCAGAATCATAACCGAAAGTGATGTAATAGAGGGATTCATTTGTATTGAAGATGGAATCATCACCATGGTGGGAGGAGGACACCCTCCTGATGAAACCCCTGATGACATTGATGCAAAGGGTAATTTGGTGACCCCGGGTTTCATAGACATCCATTGCCATGGCGGAGGTGGTTCTCTGTTTGCTGACAATCCTCAAATTGCCTATGAAGCTCATCTGAAAAACGGAACTACAGGAGTTGTAGCTACCATAGGGTACAATATGCGGTTCGAAAAATTCCTAAGAGCCGTGGAATCAATTGCGGAGATGACAGAAACGGGAATTCTGGGAATCAATTGCGAAGGCCCGTTCATCAATCCTGAATATGGTGCGGATACAAAGCTTGTCAGAAGATTCAACATTGAAGATGCAACTGATATATATAACGCAGGAAGAGGCAGAATAAAAATATGGATGTTTTCACCGGAAATACCCGGTGCAGATGAGTTGAAATTGTTCATTCAATCAAAATCTGAAATAAAAGCCTGTGCGGGGCATACAGCATGTTCAAGAAAGCAGCTGACAGGCATAAAATTGATATGTCACTTGTTTGATGCAATGGGTCCGAAGGAGAGAAAAACCAAGGCAATTCACGAAAATGGAACGGCTGAAGCTGTGCTGGCTTCAGAAGATCTTTATGTAGAGCTTATTGCTGATTCCGGGGGTGTTCACGTGCCTGCTGAACTTTTGAAGATTGCATACAGATGCCTTGGAGACAGGTGCATACTGATATCAGATGCAGTCTCTACTGAAAGCGACGGTATTGATGTAAATTACAGCGGAATAGGGGAATTATCAGGTTCTTTGCTGAGTGTCAATAAAGCTGTTGTAAACATGAAAAACCATACGGGAATCAGCTGGCCTGAAGCGGTGAGGCTGGGTTCCCTGAATCCAGCAAAATTATTGAAAATCAATGGAGAAACAGGAAGCATCGAACCGGGAAAAAGAGCGGATATTGTTGTAATGGATGAAAAGGCTAATGTTTTTTCTGTTATACAGGACGGAAGGAGAATTAAATGAAAAAAGTCAGATGGGGAATAATCGGTGCAGGTGGCATTGCAGACAGACGTACCATGCCTGGTATTCAACTGGCCGACAATGCAGAAATATATGCAGTAATGGAAGTGGATATGGTTATAGCCGAAGGGTTGAGGGAGAAATACAGTGCAGTAAAGGCATATACAAAGGAAGCAGATTTACTTGCGGACCCTAATATTGATGCTGTATATATAGCTTCGCCTGTTGTATATCATAAAAAGCAGGCTATTATGGCTGCTGATTTTGGTAAACATATTCTTCTGGAAAAACCGATAGCTTTGACTGTTGAAGAAGGTAACGAAGTAATAGACTATTGTAAATCGAAAAATGTTCTTCTGGCAACAGGTTTCATGATGAGATTTCATGCATATCATCAGGCAATGAAAAAGATTGTTGACGAAGGAAAACTTGGACAGATAGTATCTGCAAGGGCACAGCTTACATGCTGGTATCCTGATATACCCGGAAACTGGCGTCAGGCAAAGGCAACTTCCGGTGGCGGAGCACTGATGGATATGGGGGTTCATTGTCTCGACCTTATACAATATATAACAGGATATAAGGCTAAAAGGGCCGCCGGAATGTCTTCGACACTTACATTTAAATATGAAGTTGAGGATTCAGGGGCCCTTTTGGTTGAACTTGAAAACGGTGCAATATGCCATATAGAATCAAATTTTAATATCCCGGATGCAGCAGCAAGGGGACGGCTGGAAATCTACGGAACCAAAGGAAGCATGCTGGCAGAGGGAACAATCAGCCAGGCCGAAGGTGGAAAACTCGATGTAATGATTTCAGATGACAGTCTGGGTTATGATGCACAGCAGGATAGAAATGATGTTGAACCTATGAAGGTTGATGTTGAGTTCGGTAATATGTACACAAAGGAAATTGAGTCTTTTTCCAATACAATATTAAATGGTGGAGATATTGAAGTTCCTGCAGAGGATGCTGTTCAGGTACAGCGGGTTATACAATCAGCTTATCGAACAAGTGAAACAGAAAGATATGAAAGGTTTTAAATGAAAAATGGATTTTTCCCGGCTCTTGGGACACCTCTTGATGCCGAAGGCCAATTAAATGATGAAAGTTATGAAAAACAAATTGAGATGATGATAGGAGCAGGCGCTTCCGGTATTCTCTGTATGGGGTCCATGGGAAACATGTCATCAATAAGGGATGAGGTGTACCCGGATGTAGCGGAGGCTTGTGTAAGGTCTGCAGCGGGCAGGGTGCCGGTAATGGTTGGTGTCATGGATAACTCGGTTGCACGTGTCATGGACAGAATTTATGCATTGGGGGACTTGGAAATTGATGGAGTGGTTGCAACAACACCTTTCTATTACAAATCCACTGAAGAACAAATATTTAACTTTTTCAGTAAGCTTGCTTCCGAATCATATTATCCTGTATACATATATGACCTTCCTGTTGTAACACAGTCACCAATTACATTTGATGTAATGACAGAACTGATGAAGGATGAAAATATTAAAGGTGTAAAAAGTGCAAATTACGATATGCTAAAGAAAATTATTTCAAAGGATGTTCCCGAAGAGTTTGACATACTGTTCAGCGGACTTGATATATTTGACAAAGCAATTGTTAACGGATTACCCAAGAATCTTGATGGAATGTTTACAGCGACACCTTTCAATACCCATAAGATGTATGAAGCCTCTGCAAAAGGCAGAGGTTCAGAAGTCAGCTTATATCTTGGGAAAATATTAAAGCTTAGAAATGAATTTGTAAAAAGCAGTGTATTTACAGCATATTCATATGCCATGAATCTTCTTGGTATGCCCGGGGTTTATCAACCTGATTTTCACGGAAGGGTATCACCCGAATCCAGGGAAGGCATCAAAGAATGCATGATTGAAATTGGAGAATTGTAATGAAAGACATTTCGAGAATGACCCTTGGAACCGTACAGCTTGGTCTGAATTATGGTATAGCCAATAAAGAAGGAAAGCCAACCGATGAAAAGGCATTTTCCATTCTTGATAAAGCCATGGAAAGAGGTGTGAATTGCCTTGATACAGCTGCCGGCTACGGAGATTCTGAAGAAGTCATAGGCAGGTGGTTGAAGCAAAGTTCTGTGGATAGAGACAAAATTTCAATTGCAACCAAATTCAAGCTGGGAGATATCAATCCAACTGATGTTGAATATGATTTAATTGGTTCAGTGGAACAATCTTTGGTTAAACTAGGTACGGATTATGTTGACTTTTTACTGATGCATGATGCCGGTGAGTATAAAAGATATGGTAGGGAAATTGATTCTACGCTCACAAAATTAATTAAACAGGGTTGTATAAGGGCGGCCGGTGCATCCGGATATGATTATGATGGAATAAAGGATATTGCAGCCAAGGATATGTATACAGTTTTCCAAATCCCTGTCAATCTGCTTGACTACAGGATAACAGGAACTGATGCAGAGGAAAAATTAAAAGACAAGTTGGTTTTCGCAAGAAGCATTTATCTGCAAGGGTTGTTCTTCAAAGATACAACAGTCCTTACCGGAAATCTAAGGGAAGTTGTTCCATTTATCAAAAAAATGAGGGAAGTTGCAGATAAATATGATTATTCAATCAGCCGATTGGCCATGGGTTATGTAAACAGTTTAAGTTATGTAGATTCATTGGTGGTTGGTGCAGATAACCCGGGGCATGTGGAGGCAAACGCAAATCTTATCGACAAATCCAAGTTTGCAGGGGATTTCATGGAAATGATGAAGAATGAGCTTGGAGGAGCACCGGATTGGTTGTTCTACCCATGGAAATGGGATAAACAGGAGGATTAGTATGAATATATTGGATAGTTTCAGTCTTAAGGGTAAGGTTGCCCTGGTAACCGGGGGATCGGGACTGTATGGACAGCAGATGGTAAGAGCGCTGGCCCAGGCAGGTGCAGTAACATATACTGCATCAAGGAACTTGAAAAAGCTTGATGAGTTCTGTAAAAGTCTGAAAAAGGAAGGACTTGATGTTGTTCCTTTGACATATGACCAGGGAAGTCTGGAATCTATTGTTGCCCTTCGTGATGAAATAATCAAAAGAAGCGGGAAAATTGATGTTTTAGTTAATAATTCTGTTTATAGATCTGGAAACATAGAAGAATTGACGGAACAAAAGTCTAATGAGGACTTTTCAATTAATGCAACGGGAATCATCATGATGTGCCGTGAGTTCGGCAAAGCAATGTCTGAGGCTGGAAGCGGTTCTGTCATCAACATAGGCTCAATCTACGGGTTGGTTGGATATGATGACTGGCTTTACGAGGGTACGGGTCTTGTAAAAACCGGAGGAGCGGCATATTACTACAACAAAGGCGGTATGGCTAATCTAACCAGATTCTTTGCGGGATACTACGGACCCCGGGGAGTCAGGTACAACTGCATACATCCCGGTGGATTTGAAACCGATTCTCAGCCGGAGGCCTTCAAGAAGAATTATTCAGATAAAACATTCCTGAAAAGACTTGCAAATGATACTGATGTTATGGGTGTTCTGGTATTTCTTGCATCGGATGCATCATCATATATTACCGGAACCAATATTCCTGTGGATGGCGGACTGACTGCAAAATAAGGAGAAAGAAAATGGCAAAACCAATTGTTAACAAAAAACAGATAAACCTTGCTATGCTTGGAATGGTGGATGGAAACGGTCATCCGTATTCATGGAGTGCCATCTGCAATGGCTATGATGTTGAGGAGATGGCCAAGTGCCCATATGCAACAATTCCTGATTATCTGGGGGAACAACCAAAGGAGACACTGCAGATACCGGATGTGAATGTAACACATGTGTGGTGTGATGATCCCGAGGATACTATAAAGGTTGCAAAAGCATCATTGATTCCAAATCCTGTTGAAAAAGCCACCGATGTAATCGGAAAAGTAGATGCTGTAGTAGTTGCAACCGACAAAGGATGGGAGCATGTTGAACGATGCAAGCCATTCATAGAAGCCGGGGTTCCGATTTTCATTGATAAACCCATGTGCGATAACATTGATGACTTAAAAACATTTGTTGATTGGCATAATGAAGGCAAAAAATTCATGTCATCCAGTTCGATGCGCTATAATACCGGATTTACAGGATTAAGGGAGTCGACAGAGCATCTGGGGAATATTAAATATGCAACAATAACAACACCCAAAACATGGGAGAGATACGGAATTCACGCACTGGAAGGAATTTATGCAATAGTCGGACCCGGATTTGAGACAGTAAGAAACACAGGGGATGAAAAACGCAATGTAGTTCATTTGAGGCATTCAAAAGGTTTTGATGTAGTGGTTACTGCAATTTATGATATGTTTGGCTCATTCGGAAAAGTTATGATTTGTGGAGACAAGGACCATGAATTTGCTGAATCGGGAGGGGCCTACTACTCGTTCCGTGCCCAGCTCGAAGCTTTCATCGGATACCTAAGGACAGGAATCATGCCCTTTGACTTTTCAGAAACCATTGAATTGATGAAAATAATAGCCGCTGGTATAACCAGCCGGAAAAACGGCGGACAAGAAATAAAACTGGCTGACATCAATGTTGGTTATGACACAACATCCCAGGGATAACGTGTTAAATATGACACAACATCCCAGGGATAACGTGTTAAATATGACACAACATCCCAGGGATAATGTGTCAAACTGGTTCTTTTACAACCCCCGATCATTTGTATATAATCAAATTACTAATGTTTGGGGGTTTTTATGTCCAGAAAAAGAGCGTTGCGAGCCATGTGTTTAGAACATACGGACAGGGTTCCTTGTCAGGAATGGATTGATCATCCCGAGTTTATAAAAAAAGTTACTGGGGTCGATCCTTTTGAAAGCCCGAGAGAAGCAGTTATAAAGCTTCTTAAAGTATTGGATATAGACTGGTATGTTGGTATTCCGGAAAAATCACGTAAATTCACAGAAGGTGAGACATCAAAAACTGAGGATGGCATTAAATACACAGAATGGGGTTTCACCGGAAGCCAGTGGGAAGATGAGCATATTTTTACTGATGAAGAAGAAGTCCTTTCATATAATCCATTCGAAGATACATCCGGTCGGGTTAGGATAGTTACAGAAAAATATAGGAAGGAGCGAATTGATGACTGTCTTAAAGGGCAACCACTGGCAGGGGACACAACCCTTGTAACAGGACTTTATTACACTACATTATTCCAGAGTTTTATCCTTGCTTTTGGCTGGGAGTTGTTTCTGATAACGGCAAAGCTCGAACCTGAAAGATTCAAAAGAACAATAGAATTATTTACACAGTTTTCAATAAAGAATATTGAAGAGTGGGTAGCTGCTGACACGGAAGTAATTTTTTGTCATGATGACCTGTCACTAAGCAGAGGGCTTGTTTTCCCTAAGGAGTGGTATACAGAAAATATTTTTCCCAATTATGAGCGCATATTTGATCCAATTAAGAAATCAGGAAAGAAGCTAATCTTTGTTTCAGATGGGAATTATTCTTCACTTATCGATGATCTTTTTGCGATAGGTGTTGATGGACTCATTGTAGATAATTATGTGGATATGGAAACTGTAATAAACAAATATGGAAACACTAATGTAATATGTGGAAATATAGATTCCAGGATTCTCACAGAAGGAACAATGGAAGATGTCAGAAAAGAAGTAAAACGCTGTATGGATCTAGGTAAAAAGTATCCCGGTTATTTTATTCGTGCCGCCGGTGACCTGCCACACAACATCCCCCTTGAAAACATAGAATGTTACTTTGACAGCTGCCACGAACTTGGCAGAAGATAACAATCACAGTATCCTGTGCACAACATCCCTGGGATAACGTGTCAAATCTGACACGTTATCCCAGGGATGTTGTGCACAAAGGAGTTAATTATTTATCAATTAGTTGCTAATTTGCCAACAATGGGTATTCCCTCGAGGTTTTTGACGCCATGAGGTGATATTTCTTTTATCTCTTCGGTCAAATCCTTACCTGCTGTAAATCCGTTGTGTTTACCATTTCTCCAGGCACCGGAATTTGTCAGGTCGTAAACTATCCCATCAACAGCCACATATGCGGGGTTTCCATCTTGTCCGTCATAATTTGCGAGTTCCTCTAACGTAAAGATTTTTTCTTCCATGGGCTCCCCACTGGGTGTTGGTTCTTCACTTTCCATAGGTTCCTCAGAAGGCTCTTCTGAAGGTTGCGTACTGACTATGGGGCTAGCTGTTGGTAAAGACTCCTCCTGTGTTGTGGTCTGACATGCTGCCAGTAATAATACAAAAACCATTGCTATGGCTGAAATTAATACAAGTTTGTTATTTTTCATGAACTTAAAGCTCCTTTCATTTGTTAAATTTTACCCTTGTTTCTCAAATGTTCACATTTATCAACTGAGGGTATAAAATAAAAGCGGGTTTCAAACCAAATGAAACGAGGAACAATATGAAAGATAATTCATGTATATTCACCATATTTGGTGCTACGGGTGATCTTACAAAGAGAAAGCTTATTCCGGCTTTGTATACACTTTATAAGCAGAAAAGACTGCCGAAGGGTTGTTCGGTTGTTGCCATAGGAAGAAGAGAGAAAACATCAGAAAGTTACAGGGAGGAAATGAAAGCTTTCATGATCAATGATCTTAAAAGAGCGGTTGATCCTTTGATATGGGCTGATTTTTGTTCTCTAATCACTTATCATGAAATGGATTTTGCAGATGACCTTGGTTATGGAACTTTAAAAAATCTATTTCAAGGACTGGGTGATTCCCAAAACAGAATATATTATCTTGCAGTTGCTCCCGAATTCTTTGAGGTCATTGTAGGGAAGCTCCATGAACAGTCCATGATTGAAAACAAGGATTCATGGCAAAGGGTTATTATCGAAAAACCATTTGGTTCCAATCTCAAAACCGCAAGAAAACTCAATGAAAGCATAACCAATGTTATTCATGAGGATAAAATCTTCAGGATAGACCACTATCTGGGGAAGGAGATGCTGCAGAACATTCTTTCCATTAGATTCGGTAATTCTATATTTGAACCCCTTTGGAACCATAACTATATCGATCATGTGCAGATAATTTCCACGGAAACATTGGGTGTTGGTTCAAGGGGGGCGTATTATGAAAATACCGGAATAATCAGGGATATGCTTCAAAATCATATTCTTCAGATGCTGACTTTAATAGCAATGGAACCACCTGTAAATCTTGAAGCGGAGTCCATTAGGGATGAAAAGGTTAAGGTACTGCAAGCCCTCAGACAATTTGAAAAAACTAATATAAATGGGGCTTTTGTTTCCGGTCAATATGGCCCGGGTAATGAAATGCCCGGATATAGGCAGGAGGACAGGGTCAACCCACAGTCCAATACTGATACCTTCATTGCAGTTAAGACTTTCATAGATAATTTCAGATGGGGAGGGGTTCCCTTTTATATTTATGCCGGAAAAAGAATGGCCGAAAAAACCACTAAGATAATTATTCGATTCAAGAAACTGCCTGGCATCAATTTTTATGAAGGATACGAAAATACAGAAGCGAATGTGCTGGTAATACGAGTTCAACCTGACGAAGGATTGTTTTTCAGAATAAATGCAAAGAATCCGGGTAATGATTTTTCCATAAATAGTGTTGACCTTGATTACTGTCAGGATTGCAGTTACAAGGGAAATTCACCTGAAGCATACGAACGTCTCATACTAGAGGCAATCAATGACAATAAATCTCTCTTTACCAGATGGGATGAGCTGGAATACTCATGGAAATTCATAGACAGCCTGTGTGAAGCCAGAATAGGAAGCGCGCTACAGTATCCAAATTATGAAGCAGGGGGCAAACCTCCAATTGAAGCAATCAAGCTCATTGAAAATGATGGAAGAACATGGTGGAAGGAGAAAGCAGATGAAGTATTATGATATATCAATGGCAATATCAGAAGATATGATGGTTTACAAGAACAAATCCGAGAAAAGGCCAAAGAGGGAATTTATAGCTCGGTACAAGGCAAAGGCAATTAATGAATCCCGGATGCTGATGGATCTTCATACCGGAACACACATAGATGCCCCGTTTCACATGATAGACAAGGGTGAGACCATAGAAACAATTGACATAAGCAAATTAATCGGTAGGGCAATGGTACTTGATTTAACAGAAGTAAGTGACGGCATAACCAAAAATGACCTGGTCAATAAAAATGTCTGTGCAGATACTTTTCTTCTATTCAAGACAAAAAACTCATTTGATGAGGATTTCAATCCCGGTTTCATATATTTAAAAGAAGATGGAGCTCAATATCTTAAGGAAATGGGTATCAGGGGAGTTGGAATTGATGCACTTGGTATAGAAAGAAGCCAACCGGAACACAGGACCCATAAGATTCTGTTGGGCAATGGAATTATAATTATTGAAGGTCTCAGGCTCAAAGAAATTGATGAAGGTGAATATATGATGTATGCTTTACCGCTTAAGATTGAAGGCGGAGATGGAGCACCGGCAAGGGTGATTTTATCCGAAATATGATATCAAACGTGTTTTGTAGTATAATTAAAGCATCAAGTACAAGGGGGAAGCTGAAATGAAGAACATTTTCCATGAAAACAAATGGGATAAGATACAAAAAAAGAAGCTGCAGGAAAAGAAGTTGAAGAAAAAAGAAGAAAAACAAGAAAAAGAGAAAAGCGAAGAAAAGAAGTAGACAGAGCCCGCGAAAGCGGGTTTTGTTATAAAAAATCAATAGAAAAGCAAAGAAAAAATTCACCTTGTCACATATTGGGGTTTTAATATATAATATAGAACAGCAATATTGTTACCTGCTAATAATATCAACTGATAAATATAGTAATAAATTTTAGTATTCGGGAGTAAGATATGGATTATTTTTTAACTGAAGAACAACAGATGATCAAGGAAATTGCCGCAAGGATAGCACAGGAGAAGATTAAACCTGTGGCACTTAAGTATGATGAGGAAGGAATATTCCCTCATGACATAATAAAAATACTTGCTGATTCAGACCTTTGCGGAGTATATATCGCTGAGGAATATGGTGGATTCGGAGGCGGGATTTTTGAAATGTCCCTTGTAGTAGAGGAACTAAGCAAGGCATGCGGTGGTATTGCACTTTCATTTGCAGGAACAGGTCTAGGAGCATTTCCAATTATTTTATTCGGTACTGAAGAGCAGAAACAGAAATTCCTTCCGGATATAGCTGCCGGAACAAAACTTGCAGCTTTCGGTCTTACCGAAGCAAATGCTGGAAGCGATGCAGCCGGTATTCAGACAACTGCGGTACTTGACGGAGATGAATATGTTCTAAATGGTACAAAGCAATGGATAACAAACGGTGGTGAGGCAGATGTTTATACAGTGATTGCATGTACTAATAGAGATAAAGGTGCCAGAGGATTCAGCGCATTCATAGTTGAAAAAGGTACTCCTGGTTTTTCTTTTGGTAAAAAAGAAAATAAAATGGGTATCAGAGCATCAGTCACAAGTGAGCTTGTCTTTGAGGATTGCAGGATTCCAAAAGAAAATCTACTTTACAGAGAAGGCATGGGTTTTATAGTTGCAATGAAAACCCTTGACAGAACAAGACCCGGAGTTGCTTCTCAGGCACTTGGTATTGCTCAGGGCGCATTGGATGAAGCATTGAAATATTCCCAGGAAAGAGAACAGTTTGGAAAAAGTATCTCATCTTTCCAGGCAGTACAGCATATGCTTGCTGATATGGCTATTCAGATTGAAGCAGCAAGATGTCTTGTTTACCAGACATGCAGATATATTGACAGCGGAGCCAAGACATTCTCAAAAGAATCAGCCATGTCCAAGGTTTTTGCATCAGATACAGCAATGAAGGTTACCATTGATGCTGTTCAAGTAATGGGTGGATATGGATATATGAAAGAGTATCCTGTCGAAAAAATGATGAGGGATGCAAAGATAACCCAGATATATGAAGGAACAAATCAAATTCAAAGGAATGTAATTGCCCTTGAAATGATTAAAGAACTTAAAGGTAAATAAAGGAGACTTGATTTGAACATAATTGTTTGTGTAAAACAGGTTCCAGGCACCAACGAAGTAAAAATGAACAAGGAAACCAACACAATAATCCGTGAAGGGGTTGAAGCAATCATCAACCCTTTTGATACGTATGCTGTTGAAGAAGGTGCAAGGATAAAGGAGCTGACAGGCGGGAAAGCAACGGTTCTAAGTATGGGAATCCCAAGTGTTGCAGATCTGCTTAAAGAAACAATATCCGTCGGTATGGATGATGCCATTCTCTTAAGTGACAGGGCTTTTGCGGGTTCTGACTCATTGGCAACATCATATGCCTTATCCATGGGAATTAAAAAAATAGGTGATTATGACCTTATTATTTGCGGTAAACAGGCCATGGACGGAGATACTGCACAGGTTGGACCCGGTCTTGCTGAAAAGCTTGGAATTCCTCACACCACATATGTGAGAAAAGTAGAGGAAATCAAAGAAGGTTATATTAGGTGCCAGAGAATGACTGAAGATGGTTATGAAGTCATTGAAATGCCTCTTCCGGCGGTTATTACCGTTGTTAAAGAAATAAATGAACCAAGACTACCGTCATTGAAGGGTAAAATGAAGGCTAAAAAAACCGAAGTCACCGTATGGACAGCTGACGATATAGGGGCAGACAAAGCTCTTTGTGGCTTGAACGGTTCACCTACCCAGGTTGTAAAAACCTTTGTTCCTCAGCACAATGTAGACAGCGAAATGATAAAGGGTACACCTGATGAGCAGGCAAAAATCCTTGCAGGGAAATTACTCTCCATGCAGTTTGCAATAAATGTGCAGGAGGTTGAATAATGGCCGGAATTAAGATAATAAAAGATAAATGTGTAGGGTGTAAACTTTGTGTCGGGGCTTGTCCATTCGGCGCAATCGTCATGATAGATAAAAAAGCGGAGATAACAGAAGCCTGTACTTTATGTGGAGCCTGTGTATCTGCATGTAAATTTGAAGCAATAGATTTTGAGCGGGGCGATGTTGCCAATGCAGTTGATGTATCAAAATACAGTGGAGTGTGGGTTTTTGCAGAGCAAAAGGACGGAGAACCTGAATCCATTGCTTATGAACTGCTTGGAGTGGGAAGAGAACTTGCAGATGCAAGAAAAACATCCCTGAGCGCAGTAATAATCGGAAGCAATCTGGATGATGCATGTAAAAAGCTTATTGCCAAAGGTGCAGACAAGGTATTTTCTGTTGATGATATAAGCCTTGAAAAGTTCAATGATGAATCTTATTCAAGTATTTTCACACAGTTGATATACAGGAACAAACCCGAGATAGTTCTTCTGGGCGCTACCACATACGGAAGATCCCTTGCTCCCAGGGTTGCATCAAGGATTAACACCGGGCTTACAGCTGACTGCACAAAACTGGAGATTGACCCGGAGGATGGAAAACTACTGCAGACAAGGCCGGCTTTCGGTGGAAATCTTATGGCTACAATCATATGTCCTAATCACAGACCTCAGATGGCCACGGTCAGACACAAGGTTATGAAAGAGATGGAAGCAGATGAATCAAGGGTTGGAGAAGTAATCAAACCTGATGTAAATATTCCAAAGGATTTGGTTGTCAAAGTAAAAGATGTTGTCAAGACAATTACTGAAATGGTTCCGCTTACCGAAGCGGATATTATAGTATCCGGTGGAAGGGGTATGGGGGACCCTAAGAATTTTACTCTTATAAGTGAACTGGCTGAAGTATTGGGTGGTGCTGTGGGAGCTTCAAGGGCAACAGTGGATGCAGGATGGATAGAATACAATCACCAGGTAGGCCAGACAGGTCAGACCGTAGGACCACAGGTATACTTTGCATGTGGAATATCGGGAGCAATACAACATCTTGCCGGTATGTCATCATCAGACACAATAATTGCTATCAACAAGAACCCTGATGCACCCATATTCAAGGTGGCAAACTTTGGAATTGTTGGAGACGTTATGGAAATACTGCCGCTACTAATAAAAGAATTTAAAGCAGCGCTTAAATAGATTTAAACCGCCGTTTGGCGGTTTTTTTAACAAATGGTATAATCAATATCCTAAACAATATTGGAGATTTAAATGGGTCTGATTTATTTCATCATAGTATTCATAGCAACAACAGCCGGTGCCGTTGCAGGTGTGGGCGGAGGTGTCATAATAAAGCCTGCCCTTGATGCAATCGGACAATATAATGTAGAGACTATTGGAATTTTAGCTTCAGCAGCAGTATTTGCAATGGCGGTTGTTGCAACGGTTAGAAAAATCATAAGCGGTCTTAACCTTGATATTAAAATCATAATGCTTGCAATAGGTTCCATTGCTGGTGGACTTCTTGGGAAAGAAATTTTTTATGCCCTGACCTCTTCAGTTGATTCAGATATGGTTAAACTTCTACAGGCTGTAGTTATAGTTCTATTAATGGTTATGATTCTTTTTAAAGAAAAAATGAAAAGACATAGCATTGACAGTATTCCTGTTGTACTTGCAGGTGGTTTATTGTTGGGACTTCTGGCTTCATTTTTAGGAGTTGGAGGTGGACCTGTAAATGTAGCAATTCTATACCTGTATATGGGTATGGATATGAAAAAATCGGCTACAGGTTCAATTATTATAATTCTTCTGGCACAAGCCGCAAAACTTCTTTCAGTTGCCCTGACTGTTGGATACGCAATATATGATCTAAGCATGCTCTGGTACATAATACCGGCGGGAATTGCGGGTGGATTCATTGGTTCACTTCTACACATAAAAATCAAAGAAAAAGCCATAAATATAGTATTTAATTCAACAGTAACACTTGTAATTTTAATTTGCATTTATAATATCGTATCAGCAATATTTTAGCATTATATATAAAATCGAGTAAACACCTCTGGGGTATTTACTCGAAAATCAGGTAAACACCTCTGGGGTATTT
>CAYYXJ010000006.1:0-35957 GCA_964475455.1 uncultured Clostridiaceae bacterium
ATGTCGAGATATTCAAGGGGAGACCTGCATTGCATTGACACATTTTCATCCCTTTATATAAACCACCGCAGGGGTCCTGCCACCCTCCTCTTGTCCCAAGAAACTGCTCTGTTTCAAAGACTTTATTCACCACATCACAATCATCAGAATCATACCCAAAAAGTCTGTAAAGCCCTTTAATAATAGCAGCTGCAAGAATGGAACTGGTTCCCAGGCCTGATCCAAGAGGTAGTCTTGACTCCGTTGTTATCCGTACTCCACCCTTTACCCCGCATACATCACATCCAGCCTTATGAAGTCCGAAATAATCATCCTCCTCACAAACTTTCAAATCCGAAACTGAATCAACAAAACACTTTTCTTCCCCCGGCACAATTTCAAACTCAAATCCTGCTCTGTTAATGGAAGAAACAACTGCCCTGATTGGATATTTGCCATTGCATAAAACAGGTGCATTGATAACAGCACCTCCATTTTCGTAACAATAGGGAGGTATATCTGTAAAAACCCCGCCAAAATTAACCCGGGCCACAATATCAACAGTAATTTTGGTGTTATTTCGGGGAGTAAGTTCAAAAAGCTCTTTTTTACCTGATTTTGAAATATATTTACGGATTACTTCATAAGCCATGGCTCTGAAATTTTCCTCACCACTATCCTTCCACTTTTTAATCAAACGCCTGGGCTCATCATTAAAATTATTTCTGTCATTTATCATAGTCACTCTTTTACATTCCAGTTTACTACCGGGAGTATTTATCCTTCCAAATCGATAGATCCAGTCCTGTTATATGCTGGAGCTTTAGAACATCCTCTTTATATGCCTCAAATATTTCCCTGCATAGAATTGGATTCTTCTCCGATTTCAAATGCTCACCTTTTGAGTATACTATCTTATTGGCTTTTTCAAGGAATTTTATTCGTAATTTTGTAGGTATTGCTGTTTTTATTCTTTGCGGTACTATTCCAATCAGCTTTCTTAGCATAACCGTCGAACGGGATTGCTTGCTGATTATGGTTTTATTCTTCCATACGTCAATCTTAATCCCGGGTTCAAATTCAAGATTGAGAAACCTAAAAATACTTGACACGGTACCAAAAGTATCATTTATAAAATCATCAAAGAGCACAAAAATAAGATTCTCCACAGGATACCTTTCAATAAACCATGAAACCTGTCTTCCGTAAAGACCATGGGAAAAATACTCTGATGTGTCAGGGTTCTTTTTAAACAACTCATAATCCCTGTGAAAAACATTGGCTATTTCTGTTTCGGATTCTGATGCATTTTTTCGCTTCATGTAGAATTGTGAATAAAATCGGTCTACCGGATTCCTAAGCATAATAATTATTTTTATATCACTTCCCAGGGTATCGAGCATTCGCTGTACATATGCTTCGTTGGTCATATAGAGAACCGTAAAATCCATGATATATTTTTCTTCAGATGCCCCTTTATACAGTTTGCTATAAGCTTTTAGCCCTTTGTCAAAATACCTGTTGAAAAACATAGGTTCCTTTATACCGCAGTTATATATTTCGCTATGCTGTTTCAGGATGGAATACAGACTGGTTGTTCCGGCCTTTTCTGCTCCCGGACATATCAGGTTTGGTAATCTTTCCTTCATCATCTTCCTATTTTCTTTTTTTCCATACATCAAAATTTCTACCGGTGATTTTTTCAAGTAATTTTGTGTCCTCTGCTATTATTCCTTTTACATCATCTGATATAGAAATTTCCTTATAATAATCAATAGCCTTGTAATTTCCAATTTTCCTTTTTAATCGACCGGCAATTTTCTTGATGAATCCCGCTCTCCAATTTCTTTTTCTGATATACGGAAGGCTCTTCACCTTATTGCTTAATTTATCGATGCCAATATGTCTTGAAGCAATTATTGTTGGATTGGTATTAACATTTAAATCAAAATCAAAATCAGGATCTATTCCCAAAAAGCAGCAAACATCCCTGATTGAGGAAGTCATATCCACAATGAATTCTTCAAGCACAATAATCTTGATGTTTGCAACAGGAAACCTGTCGATATAATTCTTGATTGCTTCTCCATATAGACTGCTTTTAATATAATTGAACCCATGCGGGTGCCCATAGATTTCCAGTGACCTGGATTGTCTGTCCTCAATATTCCTATTAAAAGAATCATCCCATGAAAGGTTTTCATGAAGCAGCCTTTTTTCCATGAAGTAATGGGATTTTAGTCTTCTAACAGGCTCCCTGACCATAAAAATGAATTTAACATCATCCCCCGACAATGACTCTATCCTCTCAGGTATAGAATCATCAACTGCATATGCCGGTGAAAAGTCCACTGCTAAATTGCAGGAATCTTGTATCCCAAGTTTTTTCTTATAAAATTCAATATCCTTTTTATAATCAAGCAAAAAATAATTAATTTCCTTTGAATATGGCCTGCAAACTTCCGGATGCTGTATAAGTAAGTTGAATAAGGTCGAAGTTCCACATCTTGTAAATCCCGGACATATAACATATCTGCTCATTTATTTAACCTTGCTTCCTTAAAAACTGAATATAAATGAATCGGCAGTAAAATTACTGGCAATGTAATCCTGTTGAAAAAATAAATGGACCGAACAAAAGTCATGGTTCTTTTTTTAATTTTATCTGTGTTTACCTTTCCTGATTCAAGCATGTTTTTTACCATATCAGCCAGAACAAGGGTTTTCTCAATTCTCTCCCCTAAGGGGATTTTTTCTGTGGAAGTTACTTCCCTGTAACATGAAAAAGCCAGAGCTCTGAATTCCCACTGTTTTATTGCCGATTCTATTACTCCTTCAGGCAGCCTGCTTTTTACAAGAACCCTCATTTTTTCATTGACAACCTTCCCTACGGTATCAACTGAATTCGGATCTCTTCTTGATGACAGACTTGATGAGTACTTAACATAATTATATAGGGGCAGTCTGATATAACTGACATGGTTGCAATAAAGTAAATATTCCATATTAAAGACAATATCACTATTGACTATGGCTTTTTCAGAAAATTCAATTTTATTCCCGGAAATAATTTTTGTCTTATACAACTTGCTCCAGCATGCAGAAAGAATATTATATTCAGCAAGAAACGCCATCAACTTATCTGAACTGCCCTCTTCATTCAATAATGCCGGTTCAAAATCCTCCAGATATCTCTCCAACCCTTTGTTCCCTGAAATTTCCTTACAACCGCAAACCGCAAGGTCCGCCCCTTTCGATTCCAAAGTTTCCTTTAATTTCATTAGATAATCAATTTCACACCAATCATCAGCATCAATAAATGTGGCATATTCACCGGTCATTTGGGAAATAGCTGAATTCCTGGCTGTACTTACATTGCCGTGTTCCATCTGCAATACAATTATCCTGGAATCCAAATTGCTGTAGTTTTTCAGGATTCTCACCGAATCATCAGTAGACCCGTCGTCGACTGCTATAACTTCAAATTCCCTGTATGTTTGGTTCAAAAGACTTTCAATACATCTCTCCAAATATTTTTCTGCGTTATAGACCGGAAGTATTATACTGATTTTTTTCATTATGTTCCAAACCTCTCATTTGTTAGCATGGTATACAATTCCTTCAGTTTATCCATATAAGTATTCTTGTCATATTTTTCATCAATGAACCTTTTTGCAGCCAGTGATATCCCGTCAATCAGTTTTTTATTTCTCACCAAATACTCAAGTTTTCTGACGAAAGCCTTATAGTCACCGGATTCGCAGGTCCATCCATTGACACCGTCTTCAATGATTTCAGGGATAGCCCCTGTTGCCATAGCCAATATCGGTGTTCCAACCGACATAGCCTCAAGAACAGTCAGAGGGAGCCCTTCATACCTGGATGGCAAAATAAGCAAATCAAAGGACTTCATCCATTCATAAGGATTTTCACAATAACCTTCAAATTTAATATTCAACCCGTTGGATAGCTCAATCAGCATATCTTTCATACTGCCTTTTCCCACTACATGTATCATAGTATGTTCCCACAGGGTTGATTTTTGTAACTTAAGTTCACTTAAGAAAGCATCAAGGCCCTTCTGGTATTCAAGCCGACCGATGAATCCGATTCTGAATTTATCTTTGTCACTGAAAACAACTCCTTCGCCCGCTCTGCTATTATTGAATTTCACATCTGTAAAGTTATCCATGACAATGACACCTTTTATCCTATTGAAGTAAGGTGCATGCTTCATATAATAATCTCGTGTAAGTCCTGAACAAAAAATGTTTGCCGAATATCTGGTTCTGAAAATACTGTCCACGAGTTTATGCAGACCCGTTTTTTTTAAGTACGGATAAGAATTATGTATATGAGATACTATAATAGGTTTCTTCTTTAACCCGGGAACAGCAATATATGATATAAGGGAAGCCTTGTTATCGTGTGCATGGATAATATCAGGTTTATAATCATCTGCAATTTTTCTGATTATCCCGGATTTCAAGGAAGACAAAGCAACATATTCAACACCCATCTCTTCAAGAGTTTTTCTAATGGGTCCGTCCGGTGAAGTATAAATAATGTCAAACCCCTCTTGAGTCAGGTTTTTACATATTTCAACTGCAATTTTTTCTGCGCCCCATAGATTATTCGAACCCAGCACATGTATTATCCTAATTTTTCTCATCCAAACACCTATTATATAGTCTCAACATTTCCTTAACCAACTGGCTTTTTTCATACTCAGGAACTTTATCCCTATTGAAAGTTCCCATAATTTGCCTTTTATCAGAATCATCAATTAACTTAACAATTTCATTACGAAATTCATTGGCATCGTCAAATGGAACAAGGCAGCCACCCTTTCCATCGGCAATAAGATCCCTGTTACCGCGTATATTAAAACAAACAATGGGAAGCCCCGTTGCCATTGCTTCGATAATATTTACCGGAAGCCCTTCCTGTCTTGATGCTGATACATATATATCCGAATTTTTCATCAGCCTCTTTATATCAGTACGGAATCCGAGAAAATGAACTTTATCCAAAATCCCCTTTTTAAAAGCAATTTCTTTATATTTATCCGTGTAAGAACCTTCTCCCGCAAGAATCAGATGAACCTTTGTTTCAGTATTCAGATCAGCAACCAACCTTATCAAAAAGTCCTGATGCTTTCTATAACTCATTTCGCCTGCAAACACTAAAACAATGCTGTCATTGGGTATATTCAGTTCATTTCTAAATGCCATTCCATCGGGATCCGAGTAATTTATAAACTGCTCTGTGTCAATTCCAACCCCGTTCATTTTTTCCACCCACCTGCATTTAAAAGTTTTTGCACGATGATAATCCTCATCATTTATAGTAATTATCAAATCCGTGAGCTTTGCCAGAATTCTCTCAGCCGGATAATAAAACATCCAGTTTACTGCTGAAGCACCATCGAAAAAGTGAAAACCATGTGCGGTGTAAATAACCTTACTTCCTTTTTTCCTTGCTTTTCCGGCAGCAAGCCTGGCCAATGCTCCGCCTATGGGGGTATGGCAATGTATAATGTCATAATTCCCTGAATCAATGATTTTCTTTAATTTAAAATATGCTTTTATATTTCGGGGATGAATAGGTATTCTATGAAATGAAACATCAAAGAAAACATCACACCCGGGAATAACACAATCTTCCTTATCTTTATAGTCATTTGATGCACAGACATTGACTTCATATCCTTTTGCTTTCAACTCAATAAAAAACGGAATATGAAATAAATTTATATGAAGTTTTACCTTGGATGCCACATACAGTACCTTTTTCATATTGTTGCAATCCTTTTCTATACAAAACATATTATATACCATTCATCCGGATTAGTTTTCTGATACAAAAAACCTTATCAGCATCAACCTTAAATATTCCCGGTTTCACCAGGTCTTTTTTGTTAAGTTGAACTATTATTAATACTTCTTCGAACGCCGATATAAATAGTGAGCAAAATCATAAAATAAGCCAGAACCATCCCAAGGCTGTCAAAAATTATGTCCTTTAGCTGAAAACCTCTTCCATCAACAAAAATCTGAATGGTCTCATCAGCCATTATAATAATAAAACCGTACAAGAAGGCATAAGCCGGGAAATTTAATATTCTTTTAAAAGATTGCAAGGCCCTGCTGACCAGGATATAAAGGACGAAAAATTCAAAAATATGTGCAGCATTTCTTATGTCGTCCACTAAATTGACTTCTATGTATCTCATCATACGTGTAGGAGTCACATCGCCATAAATGGTCTTGGTAATTTTAATGAATATTTCTACAAAAACTCCTGATTGCTCAAGTGATTCGGTGGCTGTTTGAAGAGAATTATAAAAAATAAACCCGGTCCAAAGTATCCCGGCCAGTATGAATGCAATATCAATTATTTTATTTAAGCTTTGTTTTTTCCTTTTCATTGAAACTCCTTGTTTATTTCCTGATTATAACCAATGCTACCCCTGTTCAGTATGTCCCATTTTTTCTTTAGATATTTAAAATATATTCCAAAATAAATCAAAAGCCATAACACCCCGAATATAATGGATTCCGCAATCTGTCCCAGCAATAAATCCAATTTAATATATCTCCCCAGCAAAAAGAATATGGCTCCGAAAGCAATATTGACAACACTGATATAACCCATGCTTTTCCAAGGAAATATCACCTTGAATTCACTTCCGGTTAACCTGACGGTGGCTCCAAGCTGAAAAAGAGCAAATATTGCGAATGATATCAAAGTTGCTATGGCAGGTCCAACGAACCCTAATAATGAATACAAAGCAAGACTTATTACAATATTCGCACCAATTGACAACAATGTACTGTAAAAAATGTATTTTGTTTTTCCCATGGAATTTATAATTATATTAAATGTAGTAACATTCAATATAAGAATTAAACTGTAAATTCTGAACACTGTAACACCGGGGAGATATTTGGGTGAATATAATATTGAAATAATCTCAGGGGCATAAACAATCAAAGCTACCGTAAAAAAGCACATGAATATATATGATAATTTTATTGATTCTCCCCATAATTCAATAGCCTTGCCTTTTCTTTTTTCCTTGATCAACAGTATTATCCTTGGAAGTAATGCAGATGCAATTGAAATTCCCACAAGATTCAAAGGCAGTTCCCTGGCTGCATTTGTATATATTGCAAGGTTTTCTGTGGAAAAAAATCTACCGATAATAAGTTTGTCTATATTTTTATTAATGCTGCCCAGGGTCGAAGACAAACCAATTGGAATTGAATATTTAAGCATGTTCAACATGAGTTTGGAATTAAAGTTCATTACAAATCCACCGGAAACATAGGAGGCGATAAAATATACAATCAATGCGAAAACAGCTTCGATGACAATGAACATTATCATATAAACATAAAAATCAAGCTGCAGTATCAGGGTAATTGCAACAGCAATAAGAATCAGCAAACTGTGGGATACTTTGTAAAATATCAGCCATGTAGTCTTATTGTAAACAATAAGTATGCTTGTTATTGAATTAAATACTGTCCTGGCCCATGGAAACAGCGCAATTATCAGTATAATCTTTCCCAGCATTGGATTTGAAAAATAATTTATAAGAAAAGGCTTCATCACCAGAATTATTATGCCTGTCAAAACCCCGAGGACTGTCGTGGAAAGCAGATTCATATAAAGAAACTGCCGCTTATCCAGATCAGTGGTTCCCCTTGTGAGAAAATATGAAATACTCGCAGGGATACCAAGCATTGCAAGGGGAGCAACAATCTCTGCGATTATATAAATCTGTGAATATGTACCGTACTCTCCCAAAGTTCTGAATCGTGAAAGAAGCATGGCAGAAATCATACCTATCAAAAGGGAACTCATCTGAGAAATTGTCAGTTTAAGGCTGTCTTTACCTATGTTTCCTCTATCCATTTCAATCCTTCATTCCTATATAAAGCTCTTCAAGCTTACTTGCTTCATTTTTAATATCAAATCCTTTTATTTTCAACTTTTCTAATGCTGAGCATCTCTCATAGGGAGTTTTCAGTACTTTTTGTATTTCATCCGCCCAATTCCCAGCACTTGATTCCAGTTTTAATATCTTTAATAAGTCTGCAGGATTTGATTCCTCTGTCAGATTATCTGAAACGATGCATCTAAGACCGGAGGCCTGTGCTTCAATTAAAACCAATGGCAATCCTTCATTAAAAGAGGTAAGGACAAACAAGTCAAAGACCTGATAAAGGCTGACAACATCATCCCGGCATCCCAAAAAGAGAACCTTGTCCTCAATATTCAGGCTCTTAGCTTTTTCCCTCACGGATTCCATCAGTCTGCCTTGACCCACGAGAACAAGCTTTGCCTCGGGAACCACTTCCAATAGTCTATTGAATACTTCAATCATAAATCCATGGTTCTTGAAAGGAAGGAAGTTCCCTACATTTCCCAGCACAACATTATCTTTAAGCCCTAAACTTTTTCTGACTTTTAGACGCTCATCCGGATTGTATTCAAATGCCTCAATATCTATGGCATTATTTATCACTGTAACTTTTCCTTTTTCACTTTTCTTTATACCATAAAGGATGTCTCCGGCTATCTTTGAACAGGCAAAATAATGTGTTGATATCAGATTCAAAAATCCAATGATACTTTTACTAAAAAACTTCAAAACCGGATTATGTGGTAAATAAGAATTGTGACTGTGCGATATCCTGATCTTTGCACCACTCAATAAAGCCGTAAAAAGTATTAATACATTTCTGAAATTCATATGACTGTGCACTATTCTATATCTGTTCTTTCTAATTATCTTACTTAATCTAACATAGAATTTAAAACTATCTGTCAGGGCACCTATCTTGTGAATCTTCCCTCCCAAAGATATTATTTCATCATCAAAAACATCCTGTTCAGATGCTTCTACAGCAAAATCAAACTGAACTCTGGACCTGTCAATATTCCTGTAATAATTCATAAGCATCACAGGCACTCCACTCCGGTTCATACCCATAAATACATGTAAAACCCTGATAGGTTCATTCATTTACCTGAACCTCCTCGACAAGTTTTGACCAGCTCATGACAACTGTTTTGGAATCATATTTTAACAAAGTTTCATATGCGCTTCTCCCCAGGTTATTTCGCATAACCGGATTATCTATCATATCCATCATTGCAACCTTCATCTGATCCACATCATTAACCCTGACAATATATGCATTATCATTATTTACTATCCCCTCATGCCCAGGTAAATCAGTCGTGATGCATGGCATTCCAATAGCCATAGCTTCCATCAATGCATTGGATTGCCCTTCATAATCTGAGGATAAAACAAAAGTCTCGCATTCCAGTATTTTTGTATGTATACCATTTACAATTCCGGGCAAAAATACTTTTTCAGAAATACTAAGTCTGTTTATTAAATTTTCTAAATCTTTTCTAAGCGGTCCTTCCCCATAAATGTAAAGTCTGTATTCGGGGTATTTTTTTAACAGCTCTGCAAAAGCCTTTATCAGCATGCTTTGATTTTTCTGGGGAGCAAGCCTTCCAACATTAACAAATGCTTTTTCAATAACTTCAGGTTTCTTCAAATCATATGGACCTATGGGATTGGGAATCACTATACTCTTATCCCTGATTTTGCCGTTGAAAATATTCCTGGCATATTCAGACTGAAATACCACGGCATCTGCCATGGGATATAAAACGCGGGTTGCCATTCGGGTTAAAAAGCCCCTTCCGTCTCTTTTGGGATCATTTCTTTCAGATACTATGACCGGCAGCCCGGTTATCAGATTTGCCACCAATGCGACAGTATTCACTCTGGCTATAAATGATATTACAACAGCTTCACTCTTTTTTGATTTTTTGAATTCACGGACCAACGCAATAATCCAGTAAGGAATTTTCAAAAACCTGAACTTGTCTTTCTTAGACAAATTAACAATTTGTATAGAGCTGTTGATTTCATATTCTTGTTGCCCTGAAAGCAATGTTATTATTTTAACCTTATTGTCGCAGGAAAAACTATTGGCCAGAATAGAGATGACTCTCTCTCCTCCGCCTTTATCCAACTTTCCTGATATAAATATAATTTCCCTGTTTTTCATTTCAATCCAACAATTCTGTTTTCATACCGGCAAAGTGAGCTTTTTTCCCAGTTCCAGGTCATACTCATCCGGGTTCCACTTTTTGATACCGCTGTAATGATGGAAAGTAAGCTCACCGAAATAGATTTTTTCATCTATCACATATGCATCAACCCTTATATGTAAAAATGGTTTTGCCAGTTCTCTGACCATATCAACCAATTTATCGTATACTGCCGGCTTTGTAAGTTCATCTGTATAGGTTCTTCGTCCGTAAACTTTGATTGGATTGAATTCGATGTCAAAAAAATTATTGGTCCTGGCTTCACCCAGATTGGTTGCCAAAAGTAAAACTTCCGGTTCACCATTAAAGCAGAAGAACTTGTAATTCATGGGATGTCCGTATTTCTCATCTTTCATGAACTTCTCGCATAAAATCCTTACTTCCATGTCCTTGTACTGCCACTCACGGTGTTCAAGATAAAAATCTCTTTTCATCCATCGGTCAATCATCCTTTTTAGTTTTTTATGATTAATTGTAGTTTTATCTTCACATAAAAAGTAATCACCCGAAGTGTGGTTTGGCTTCAGTACGAATTCATTTGGAAGTTTATCAAAATCTATCTCATCATAACTATCATAAATACCAAGCAGGGGGAAGAGGTACTCGTTGCCTAATTTTTGAGAAATATACTCTCTCATCTTATATTTATCAGCCAAATCCCTGTAAATTGGTTTTCTGTCATTCAATTTAAGCCATTGGATTTTTTCTGTATAACGCATAGGATTTTCCAGGTTGAGTTTTCTTCCCATGGCAAACCTGTAGTCAAGTTGAATATATCTTTCATCAGAAAGTTTTCTGCCTATTTTACATCTGATAAAGTAAGTAAAAGGTTTTATCAAATTCTTCCAGTGCTTATGGATGGAAAATACATCCCCATCACCAGCCAGAAGATAAATAGTCAAAATGATAATCAAACTTTTTAATCTATGTCTCATAGCAGTTCCTGCGGTGAAGGTTCCCTGTGCAAAGAATAATACAAACAAGAAAAACTGGATTATAAAAATCGCCAGTAAAAATCTCTTGTCCTTATCAGTTTTTCTATACATAGGAATCAGTGCTACAATAAAAACCAAATAAAACATTGCATCGATTATAAACGCACCCATATCCTTTATTCCGCGCCAGGCCCATGGTACCGGTGAAAATAAAAAATAGAAAATACGCGGAAAGGAATAAATGAATATATCCGCAATACTGTCATACTCCAGATTCTTCAAATATGCCGAGCCACCAAAATCCCTGCCAAGAATCTTATATATACGATTAAGTGCATCCTCTTTTAAAACTCCAAGTTTGTCAAAAAATATTCTTGACGAAAAGGCAAATAGCAAAACCAAGATTGCAAACACTGCACCAATTATTATCATGGATTTCCATGAAATACGCAGTTTCTTGTTTTCCCGGTCATAAAATGCAAATACAAAGAGTACAGCGGGAAGCAGGGCCAACACACCAACATGCATTATCATTGCCGGCAGAAATAGCGCTAAAGTCCAAATCACATATGTTTTACGCCCTTCTTTAAACCACCTTATAAAGAAGTAAAACATTGAAACCATTAAAAACACAATTATCGACTCTCTGATAAGCATTGAAAAAAACGGGAATGACAAAGGGAAAAAACACAATATAAACATGGGGAAAATCATTTTTTTCTCTTCAATCTTCAACAATCTTCCAATACCGAGGAAAATTAGCTGGGTTACTGACGCCAGCATTATGTTCAGATATTGAGCCATGAATCTGTTGACCCCGATGGTCTTATATAGATACACAAGGAAAATAGGATAGTTTCCTTTTTCATTTTCATTCCATTTCATAGTTCCGTTCAAAATTGACAATGCCCTGTTTTGAAATCCAGTTGAATCTATGTAATCATTGAAAATAACATATGTTAAATCCATATAAACATCCAAAAAGATGTATGTTAATTTGAATATATATGAAAGCACAAGAAAAACAAGAATTGTTCTTGTTGTAGTGTTCTTTTTGAACGCATATATTAAAACCGCAGTATGTAATATTATTGAAAAGATATTTAGTATTTCCTGTTTAATGATATTCTTAAATATCAGAAATACTACTAAATCAAATAAAAACGCAACTAAAAGCAATGCCAGGGGAAACCATTTTCTATCACTGTACTTCTTTATTGATCTTTTCATATGTTTTAAGTCCCCGCTTCCCGATGATAAAATTTATACTGTTTTAATGTTACCAAATTTCACACTATAAAGCACCCTAAAACACTTCTGAAATGCTTTTTGTGTCTTGCAGTTAACTACATTTCCCAAGCAGGCGCTCTATCTTTCAGCTAAATACTCAAAAAACCCACCCTTTGATTTGACTGCCAGATAGTTAGGTGAAGAATTCCAGAAGTTGAACCTGTCTTTCATTTCAAAATCAATGTATTCTGGATATATTTTCCCTACACGATATTCATCCCCAAGGAATTGTTCAAAATCATTGGGTGTTATCCCCAGATTAATACCATATTCATTCAACTCAAATTGAATTATGTCTATATTCCCATCCCTGAGCATATTACTGAAACCATTCAAAACCTTCAATTCGTGGCCTTCTACATCAATTTTAAGAAAATTGATTCTTTTGATGTCATTATTCGCACAAAACGAATCCCCGGTCAACATCGGTACTTTGAATTTTTCATAAAATTCTTCCTGTGGAAAATCAATTGAGTTACGGGTGTAATTACCCTCCCTGCAATTTACTGCAAAGTCTTTGTTATTGCAATCCGACAAAGCCGAATTAATACAATTCACATTGTATTTTTCTGTATTTTTCTGAAGCTCTTGAAAGGTCTGGGGACACATTTCAAAGGAGTATATATTTCCCTGTTTAAATATTTTGGCTGCCATTACACTCCAATTACCGACATTAGCTCCGACATCAAAAATTGTGTTAAACCTTTCTGATTCTAGTTTACTGAGCTTATCAAGCAGATTCCTCTCCCCGTTCTTATCCATTTTATAAATGAAGTTACGATATCCCTTCAAATAATTGAAGGCTATCTTATAAAAAAGAGGTTCCTTGTTCCTCTTATACCTGTCCCGGCTACCTCTTTCTCTTATCCAATCTCCAAGAAAAATTTTTAATCTGCCCGATTTTTTAGAATCCATCAGCCTCACCTTTTATCTATAATATCTATGGTTCCGTTATCTTTTACATCAATTATAAAATCCGCATCCGCAACAGTGCTTTGTCTATGGGCTATGACTATAACTGTAACACTGTCTTTCAGAGACTTTATTGTTTCCATTATACCGCTTTCATTTTTCGCATCCAGGGCACTGGTTGCTTCATCCAAAATCAACATACTTGGCCTGTTAACCAAAGCCCTTGCCAGAGCAATCCGCTGCTTCTCTCCACCCGACAACCTAATTCCCTTGTTCCCCATCAATGTATCAAGGCCTTCCGGCAATTTCCGCACAAAATCCAGGGCCTGTGATTTTTCAAGTGCTTCCATTATGTCTTTGTCTGATGAATCCGGGTTAAACCTGGTTATATTCTCCCTTATACTTTTATTCAGAATAATGGGTTCCTGAGCCATATAGCCAATCGACTTTCTCCAGGACCTTACATTGTTGCTGTCCAGTATCCTGGAATCTATGGAAATAGTTCCCTCAACCGGCTTAAGAAGCCCCATGATCAAATCAACTATGGTACTCTTGCCGACACCTGACCTTCCCTGTATGGCTGTTATTGTTTTTGCTGCGATTGAGAATGATGCGTTTTCAAGTATTTTATCTTCAGTTCCCTTATATGAGAATGTAACATTGTCAAAAACAATCTCTTTGCCCAGTTCAATATGTTTCTCCTGACCATTCCGGACATCAGACGCATTACCAAGTGAAACCAATATACTGCTTACATTGTCAAATGAAGGGAGGGCACTGTAAAGATTCTGAACCTGCTTATGGAACTGGGAAAACACCGGCCAAATTCTGGCAAAAATGTAAACTATCAAAAACAATTCCACCGTATCAACTTTAAGAACAACATTTGCTATATAAAAGATAACTGCAATTAAAACTGTAGAGCTCATCGAAAACAACAATGTGGGCAATGAAGACATCCTGGTACGTCTTATATTGGCCGTTTCATATTCATCCAGGACTTCATGGAGTAATTCCTTATGTGAATCCTCAACTCCGTAGCTTTTAATCTCCTTAATACTATCCAGCTGGTTCTTAATTTCTCCGAGATATCTCCTGTTGGCAACCCGCAGGCTCTCTCCGTTTTTTTTCGCAATATCAAAGAACTTCCTGAATGAAAAAAAGAAAAATCCACCTACAAAAATTACAATTGCCGTTAATGGAACATTCAATGCAAAAGCTATTGTCATCTGGGTAGCAGCTGAAATAATTATTGAGATTAAAACAGGGAAAATAGTTATTGCTATGCTTATCTGCGCTGTTTCATTTGTTAGTGTATTCAGTAAATCCTCATGCTTCTGGGCAGTCAGTACTTCCCAGTCCGCATCTATGACAGCATCATAAACCTTTAATCTCAATTGCTTGACATATTTTTGTACGAATTTTGTATTATAGACTGCCATCCAGCGTGTTACCAATGAGACCAGTAAAATCAGTGAAATATACACAAGCAGCAAAATAATAATCCTGAGTGAATAAGGCATATTTGAGAACAGTGAAACAGCAAATGAAAATATTCCGATGTCCGTTCCGCTGATGTTAATCACATCAAGCATAGGTATCAGCATGACAACACTGATTCCGTTTGTCAGTGAGCTTATGACCGACAACAGAATGATGACTATCATTTCCTTTGTGTAATTTTTAAAAGCGCTTTTTACCATTTTGAACATCCGCAGGATACTCCTTATCATCCGAACACTTGTTGTCAGCTCAAGAATAAACTTTCAAATCCACACCATTTTGCAACATACAGTTAATTATACCAAAAATCTGCGCATTACCTGCCAATAAACATTTTTATGAGTTTTCTTGCAATCCCATAAAAATCAACTTTTCTTCCAGCAATTTCTTTGTTATATCTTCGTACAAATCCCATGGGAATTTCTTTATTATTGAATTCAACACCAAAAATTGCAGCAATGCATTTGCACAAACTAATCTGATTCATCTTGTGGTTAGCAATAATCTGATTTGCAAGATTTCGTTTGTCTTCGTCGGTCAATAGAATCCTCTGGTCCAGAGCGACATCAGGAAGTGGTTTTTTATTGAATAATTCCCCATCATAACCGAAATATCTCCTGGCAATTTCTCTGTTCCCCGAATCAAATACCTGTTGATATTCCTTACTCAATAACATACTGACCTGGGGGCTCTCAATGGCGGTATCCACAACCATTCTATTGAGCTGATGCCTTGCCCTGTAAGCATTGGGATCAGCTAAATTGTAAAGATTTGAATTAATTATCCGCATGAACTCACACTGTTTTACATTGAGTGAAGTATTCAATCTCACTTCTTCCATGGAAAACCTGGGAATCCCAATTGTTTTACAAAAATCACTGATAATATCATGCTCATACAAACTGCTTTTATCAAAAATTCTCAGTATGATATTCTCTATACCAAAAACATCCTCCCACAATTTAAGTTTTTTATTGAAATCATAAAAATCCGCATTTGCAAAATCTGTAAGCCTGCTTATTACTTTGGCCTCATTGTTTTTAACTGAAGTTGAATACCTGCTGCAAAGAAGCTCACTTTGTTCCCTGAGATATAAAACAATCTTAACATTTTCGCTCAATCCACTGAGTAAATCCTTCAATCTTGCTATTTCCTCGGGGTATTTAAGTGATTGATAGCAGTGCTCATTGGACAAAATGACATTTTTACCATTAAATCCACCTATTTCAGCCCTAAGAGCCTTATAAAACCTTTTCCTGAATGAAATAATCTGTTTCCTGGTTTCAGTTTTGCATATACTCCTCATTCGGGATGTTCTGTTTTCATTCATTGCATAGTTAGCTAAATAAATATTATTGGGATTAATCTTCCTTGGTTCTTCAGGAACAAGGAATCCTGCATCATAAAGGCGGCCTGCATTCTTCGCCAAATAATATTGGAGAGTTGTTGTTCCGGTCTTCGGACTTCCTATATGCAAATAGATAGTTTCCCTGCTCATATTCAATTCCTTCCATCGGATTGTTGGAATTTTACCTTTTGTAAACTTTTTTTATAATTGAAACCAATTTTTTCCGTATTTTTTTCAGAACACGCCTGAAGCCACCCCTTTGGTATCTGCTTACCTTATTCATGTCAAGTGATTCAATGAATTCCCTGGAAATTAATTCATCATTATACTTAACATTGAAAATAGCTGCTATACATTTACACAAAACTTCGTTACTGTTCCTGTATTTATCTATTATTTCTGATGCCATGGTTCTTTTTTCATCTTCCGAGAGAATTTCGCATTGAGAAAGGCTTTTATCAGATAATTTTTTCTTATCAAAGAGATCTTTTTCGAAACCAAAATATCTTTGAAACAATTTCACATTCTCCTGCTCATATACGGTTTGGTAATCCTTGTTGATAAGAACCGATAATTCCGGACTGTCGGGTTTTATACCCTCAACCATGTCAACAAGACCATTTCTGATGACATTGATTCTGTTTTTACTGTAATAAGGGATATATTCATTTATTAAACGCAAAAATTCACATTGCGCAGCATTGAGTTTCTCATTCAAATACTGCGGAACAAATCCGACTTTCTCCAAACCTAAAGCCATTGTAAAATCACTGACTATATCATTGTCAATCATCTTACTCCTGTCAAATATACGCAGAATAATATTCTCAATACCAAAAACCTTTTCCCATAATTTCAACCGCTCGTTATAATTAAATACATCATTACCTGCAAATTCATTTATATCCGGCATTTCAAATGTTTTTCCGCCTCTCATCCTTGTAGAATATAAACTGCAAAGCATATCAGCCTGTTCCCTTATGTAGACAATAATTTTAATATCAACATTCAAATCACTGAACAAATCCTTGAGTTTTTGGATTTCATCCTGTGTTTTAAGGTTTTCGTAGCATTGTTCACTTGAAAATATAATCTTGGAACCGGTGAAATTCCTTATTTCAGCTGACAGCTTATTTTTAAACTTTTTTCTAAAAACCCTCAACTGTCTTTCGGTGTAAATGCCGTTTCGGATACTGACTTCAGTTATTGTGGTTTTATTTATACAATAGTTTGCCAAAAGTGTATGATTTGCCAGATATCTGCGGGATGAAGCAGGTACAAGACATCCCTTTTTGCTTAGCAAATCACTGTTTGAGGCCAAATAATTTTGTATGGAAGTAGTTCCTGTCTTAGGTGTTCCTATATGTATATATATTGTTTTTTTCTGTGTCATTAACTCTCCACATATTTACTTGAATTTTTTTAATATTCCGGTGATTTTTTCACTGAACTTAACAAGTGAAAACTCCTCCGCCCTTTTCCTAATCACTGTTTTATCCGGTTTCATATTCATTACTTCCAAAACCGCTTCATGTAGTTCCGAAACAGACCCTGGTTTTATAACTCTTCCTGTAACACCGTCAATGTTATGATAACTGGTACCTGTCCCCAGTTCAGTGGATATCACCGGAACTGAACAGGCCATTGCCTCTACAGCAACCAAGCCAAACGCCTCTGCCTTGTCAGTTGAAGGCATTAGAAGCAAGTCAGCACTGCTGTAATAAAAAGGCAGGTCATCATAATGGGCATCATTGATCTTTGTTATCCTGGGATATAGGTTATTTTCCCTGATGAACTTTTCATCCTTTTTTTTGTAAGCATCCCTGGAAACAACCAAAAGTCTGTATTTTTCATCCAGTTTTTGCAGACATTCAAGAATATGGGTGAAACCTTTGTACCTTGACATTCTGCCAACGAAAAGAAGGATTTTGTCCTCTCCGGTTTTCAAGATTCTGTTCCTGTAATTATTCTCTCTGTAATAGAAATGGTCAACATCAATACCCAAAGGAACTACTGTACATTTATCCTTGAAGTATTTCAAAACTGAAGATGTGTTTATTATATTGGGATTTGAAACAAGTATTATATCGGCATCCCTTAGAAACCTTCTGGTAATTGTCATTTGGTAGAATCTGCCTATAATTTTGAACTTGGTTACATCAGCATGAAAATATACGATTTTATTTTTAAAATCCGATTTATATAGTTCCGGTTGAAAAGATGGATAATGATAAAAGACAGTTTCATTGGTTTTTGCAAGTTCCCTGAGTGTTTTTTTGAAAGCACCGGACCATCTGACAGGGCCAATTCTAAAGGCTGTGCCCAGTCTCAGGCTTTTTACATTCTTATATTCTACAATCTCAGTTTTCTTAGTATTGCTGTAAGTCAGTACCTCGACTTTTTCGGGATTGAGTGCATCAAGCATCTGCTTTAAAACCACCTCAACACCGCCTACATCTGAAGCCTCCCGCTTATTTATTACTATCATTTCACACCTAAAAGCCTTTCATATACCTCCAGGGTTTTTTCTGCACTCTTTTTCCAAGAAAAAGTCAATGCATGCTTTATTCCTTTTTCGATCATAGCATTCCTAAGTTCATCATCATCAAGCACCCTTGCGATATTATCGGCAATGCCTTTTATGTCAGTAGCATTTGAATAAAGTGCAGCATCACCGCCCGCTTCTTTCAAGGACGAATTATCTGCTGTAACTACCGGGGTACCGCTGGCCATGGATTCAATTACAGGTATTCCAAACCCCTCATACAATGACGGAAAAACAAAAACATCTGCTGCTCCGTAAATAAGATTCTTATCCTCTTCATCCACATATCCCAGGCGAATTATATTTTTTGAAGACGGCGAAGTCTTTATTTTATTCAAAGTTTCTTCTGCCTTCCATCCTATTCCTCCGGCAATGACCAGTTTGTAATCCCTTTTAATTTCATCCCTTTGCAGATTATATGCATCAACAATCGAAATAATGTTTTTCCTTGGTTCTATGGTTCCCAGATACAAAATGAATTTTTCAGGCAAATTATATTTCATTCTCAGACCTGCAAGAGTATCGTCATTTATATTTTGAGCTTTTTTGAAAAATTCATAATCAATACCGGGATTTACAATGCTTATTTTACTTTGGTCTATATCGTGGAATTTCAATAAATCAAGCTTCGAATTTTCCGAAACGGTTATTATTGCATCTGCCCTTCTTACGGACCTCTCCATCTCCCTGTTCAATATATACAGTGTCTTGTAGCTTACGGTTTCAGGCATGATTTTATAGACCATATCATGGATTGTTATTATCACTTTTTTCTTCCTTGAAATGGATGGTGCAGTAAAATTAAAGTAGTGATAAATGTCTCCTTTTGGGAAAAACCAATCATAGTTGATCGGCAGCAAACCAGTCAGCAACCGGTATACCTTTGAAGGAATGAATTTGTTGATATATAGGTTATCCGGTTTTATATCGCTCAGTTTTTCAGCAACATGATTTTTCCCCAAGAAATCAAAACACATCCCCATGACTTCTATATCGTCTTGATTTAAATTGTTTATAATATTGTAGGTATACCAGCCTATCCCGGACCGTTTACCGACAAGTGGTTGCAGATCAAAACAAATTCTGGGCATATTCAAACCGCCTTTATCTTATTTTCAATGCTTCATTAATATAGTTTTCAAGCTTAACTAATATTTGAAGTCCATCACTTTCTTCAAGGTCATTCATCTTTTTTTTAACAAAATCATGCATGCATGATTTTATGCTGTCATTGGACTTATTAAAAGCTTCAATAAACATTTTACTATATTCTTCATCATATTTTATCATTGGGTTTTCATCGTCTTTATAATTCAACGGATATTTGATGCCGAAGGTCAGCCCAAGCCACAACAAATCAAATAAAGAAAGCTTTACAACCATTCTCATGCGCTTGCCTGACATTGAATATTTATTCCCCGGAATTTGGGTTATTGCATCTATATCCCCGTTGTATCTTCTGTCATTCAATTTGCCGCCAAAAATCAAAGGTTGTTCTTTATTAATGAATTCAATGATCTCAATGGCCTGTGAAGAGACACTTTTGTTGATTCTTGGTATTTCAAGCTCACACAGCTCCCCCGTTGGTATTCCAAGTTTCATAATAAAATAGCCGACGGGACCGAACTCATGGGTCAATGTTTCCTCAAATTTATAAACCGATATGCATTTTTTCCCAAATATCATAATCGCCCTTATCAGTCTTCGGAAATAAATATTGGAATAGACCATCAAAAGCCTTTTTTTGCTGAAAGAATCACCCATTCTAACTGCTTGCTGATAACCGGATGAAGCATAACCAGGAATTGAACGCACACAGTAAAGTATGTCGATTTTGGCATCCGGCATAAGAGTTTTTATGAGCTTTTTAAAAACCTTAAGTTCATTGAAATGAAACCCGCATATACCTTCGCCATAGAAAATATAAGTTTCCCGGCGGCATTCTTTTACCCCTTTGCACAATGCAGAAAGATTCCTCATATTATACCGGGCAACTTCATCCTTATCATGTCCGGACACAACATGCCAGTAGATTTTATCCGGTTTCTTATGAACCAGGCTCTTAAGCGGAACAGAATGATTGTCCGAACCCCAATTTGTCCTGTATTCATGTGAATTTTTATTAAGCCATTCCCTGTTGCGTGATAAAAATACCTGTATTGAAGTGGATGCGGTTTTGTCCATTCCCATTTGAACAACAACTTTTTTGATACCGGAATTTGAATAATGTTTCATGAAGTTTAAGATCCATGTCTTTTTTTTCGATTTTATCCTTTCAAGTGAATCGTTCGGTTGATTATTATCTAAACCGAGAAAATAATTGCTTATTCTGTGAAAAATCTCCAGCTCATCCCCATTGGTTGTGTTTTGAATTTTTTCAAGGATAAATTCATGGAAAACACCTTTTAAAAAGTCATTCAGTTTGTCATAGGCTCTGGTGCAATCATTGTAATACACTTCATCATAAACAGGTTTTAAATCCTCCGCTTCCCATGTATTGGCTGTATAATCTATACCAAAATTGTTCTTTAGCCAGAGGATGTCAGGCTTTGCCCTTTCAATTATTTTTTCATTGATATCATCAGAAAGCCTGAATCTGACACCCGTAATTTCCTTCAAAGGGAATATATCCTTAAGTTGTCTATACTTGTTTCTAATTCCTTTGTTAATTGCAGGATACTTTTCATTGATATATTCCATTATTTCAATGGCATTTTTCGATAATGCTGTATTTTCCCTGTGCATTTCAAGGTTGATTAACTTGCAGGCAAACCTATTTTATCTATGAAGTAACCAACCGGTCCATAAATGTGATTAACAGCATCTTCAAACTTGTATACTGATAACCTGTCTTTTCCAAAAACCTTCACAGCATTTTTAATTCTTTTTTCATAAATTCCGGAATAAATATTCACTGTGTCGTCACAATTCTGAAAGCGACCGGTTTTCATTGCCTGCTGATATGCCGAAGAAGCATACCCGGTATTTGACCTGGTGCAATACATCAACTTAATCCCGGCCTCCGGCATAAGGGCTTTGAGCAAATCCCGGAATCTCATGAATTCTTTTTGTGTGAAGCTGCATATTCCTTCACCATAAAAAATATATGTTTCAAATGGACACGCCCTTATACCTTTGCACAAAGAAATGAGATTTCTATAATTATATTCTGCAATCTTTCGTTTATCATATCTTCTCAATATATGTTCCTGTATTTTTTCAGGCTGTTCCCTTAGTAGACTCATTATTGGAACAGAATGGTTTTCAGTACCCCAGTCGCTTTTATAATCAGCCGAATGACTGTGCAACCAGTCCTGATTTTCCACGAGAAAATGCTGAATTGTTGTTGAGGCTGTTTTATCCATTCCGATTTGTATAAAAACCCGTTTAATCCCGTTATTGGCATATGATGCCAGATATCTTTTGGCATTATATGTTTTAAAGTACTCTTGTATGCATTTTTCTTCACTTTTAGGCATACCGAAAAGCATGAATTTAAGATTCATAAGTGGATAAAATATTCTTTTTGATAAAACACTCCTGAACCTCTTGAAAAAAATTGATACAGCTTTCTCCAAATTTAAAACACCCCTCCATAAATCATGTTTATTATAGCATATGAAATGAGCCTGTTTTCTCCCGGGTAAGCCTGAATAATCTGATTTAGCAGAACAGACACACAGCCTCCGGGGAAATAACATGTTTGGGTTACACAAATTCCCATCAGATGATAATATATTAGTCAAAGGGGGATTCATTCTGAATGACGGCGACAGAGAATACCCGGTATCCAGGAAAAGAAAAACATCGCAGATTTAAAGCCTTATCCGGATTTTTGATAGGCAGCATTCCCTATATATTGTTTTTGGTCAGCCTGACTTTAATCAGCATGGGGTTTTTCAGATATGTGGAAAATCAATCTGTACTTGCACTCTTTCTGACCGACCGAGGCAAGGCAGTGTCAATTGAGTGGGATGGAAAAAGCTGGGCTGAATCTGTTCCAACTCCTGCCTTGGTTGCAACCAGGGAACCACATCAAACTGTAACACCCCGGAGTACGCCGGAACCTCTTATCGAACCCGAACCCGAAAGATTCATTGTACCTTTCTTTTATATCGGGGATAAAATCGGAACATTGAAAATACCCAGTGTTGACCTAGCTGTTGATGTTTTTCAAGGTGACAGGGAAGCTGAGTTGCGGCTTGGCGCAGGACATTATACCGGTTCATATCTACCCGGACAGGATAACAACATTCTCATAGCCGGACACCGCACAACCTACTTCCGTAGTTTTGAATATCTGGAAGTCGGTGCCGCAATAACATTTACAACCACCTACGGAATTTATGAATACATTATTGAGGAAATAAAAATAATTGAAGGGACAGACAATTCAGTGGCAGAAGAAACAGTCGGTGAACAGCTGACCCTATATACCTGCTACCCCTTCATTTACTTTGGAAATGCTCCCAATAGATTCGTTGTAATATGCCGTTTGGCAGAAGAGCAGGTCAACCCATGAAAAAACTTCCGAAAACTTTAATATCATTAATATTATGTATTCCGGTTATCATCGGCATCCTGGGGTTTGTTGTGATTTCCACCATCAATTCAACGATTCTATCAGAAGACTTCTATTTAAATGTCTCTGATTCGGATGTTTATTCCACAAAGGTGATGAAAGCAATTGAAAATGATGTACAGGCACAAAGCAGTTATGTAGGTATACCTTCCGGAATTCTTCTAAAAGGGTTTGAATTACAGATCCTGCAGAAATATCTCAATGAATATATGCTTAATACAGTAGATTTCATGAACCTTCGGACTGATTACATACCAACGGTTTTCCCCGTGGATTTCTTCCTGCCGGCTTTGACTGAATTTTTAGAGGAAGATGCTGAATTGAATTCCTACATCCCCTCATCAGAACAATATGATTTATTGAAGGTTGTGGCAGCAGACACTTCGCACATTATAGATAAGCATATTGACCTTTTCCAGCTGAATATGTTTAAAAATGTCGGATTTTTCAGGCAGGCACATAAAATACTATATCAAATAAGCCGTCTTGGACTTCCTGCACTTTGGATACTGCTGCTTGCTGGTTCCTGTCTGGTACTTCTTCACCGTAAAAACCTGCACATCTGGCTTTTTTATCAATTCACATCCTTTTGGATATTTGGAAGCCTGCTTACCATCCCTGTGATTGTTCTTGAAGGTTACCGACTTACACGACGAATTGCCATAGAATTGCCTTATCTCAAATATGCGGTGGATATGTTTCTGACAAACATATCCATGCATCTATTATATCGGGGTCTTTTGATTTTCCTTCTATCTTCAATGGGGCTGATATTAAGAAATTTTAAAGAAAATCGCTTTTATCATAATAGTTGATATTATAATCATTTAACTGTATAATCTATATCAAACAGAGCATACATTTTTTATAGAGAGCATATACAAGTTAGAGAGGGAGAAATTATGAGAAAATCAATTTTAATCGTTGTTGTTTCTGTAGTTATTTTGCTTGCATTTTCAATTACAGCTTCAGCAGCAACAGTTAATGACATCCTGCAGTCACTTCGTGACGCAGGTGTGCCGGAGGTTTATGTCCTGCAGGCTGAATCATATATGGCTGACAAAACAATTACTTCAACAACTGCCGATGCGGTGATAACCCACATAACCAACGCAGCAACCATTGCAGACGGAGAAACCAAGATTTCTGTTCTTACGGGAGAACAAAAATCCGGTATAGCAGTTGAATTTGCTGCTGCATGCGCACTGTTGAATCTAAGGGCAGAATTCGGCGACCACAACCTGACAGTTTACGACGAAAGCGACAACATTGTTTTCATAGTAACTTCTGAAGAAGCCATTAAACATACCGGCTATGATTACAATCTGATTTTATACGGATTTATACTGCTTGCACTTTCCGCAGCTTCAGTTTTTGTAACAAAAAGAATATTGCTCCAACGGAACTCTTAGAGATTTACAGACTATAATCCAAAACCGCTCTTAATATAATTTTATTAAGTAGAGTGAGCCACTGAATAAAACCGGTGGTTCTTCTTTTCAAAACAATATACCCACTGTAATCATGCAATTTAGGTTGACTCTTAACCCAAACAGTACTAATGTAGAATTGAAAGTCAGGTGATTTCTATGAACAGGACTAGATTCGGTGTATTGGGAGTATCAGGGCACTTTATCAAAAGAATTGTTATGCCTCTTATGAAATCGGAGACGACTAGAATATTCGGCATTGCATCAAGGAACATCGAGAAGGCCCAGCAGACGGCAGAAACCTATGGAATTCCCAAAGCTTATGGGTCGTATGAGGAGCTTCTTGCAGATTCCAAGATTGATGCGGTTTTCATTCCACTTCCCAACCATATGCACAAGGAATGGATTTTCAAATGTCTTGATGCAGGAAAACATGTGCTTTGTGAAAAACCTCTTTCAATGGATGCCTCAGAAACCCTTGAAATAATTGAATACGCCAAAAACAAAGGGCTTAAAGTGATGGAAGCATTCATGATTCGGTCACATCCCAAATGGAAGAAGGCTAAAAGCCTTGTTGAAAACCGGTATATCGGAGATGTAACCCATATTCATACTGTATTTTCATATAATAATCAGGATCCGTCCAATATTCGGAACATCAAGGATTACGGCGGAGGAGCTTTGTATGACATAGGTTGTTATGCAATAAACACCGCCAGATTCATCCTGGATAAAGCTCCGGTAAAAGTTGTTTCTCTTATTGCAGAACACCCGGATTTCAAAACAGACATGACTACATCCGCCATTCTTGATTTTGATGGGATACACACTTTATTTACAGTTTCAACATCTGCCTTTCCTCAACAGCAAGTAAAGATTTTCGGTACCGAAGGTACGATTACTGTAACCATACCATTCAATGATATAAGTGAAATACCCGGTAAAATCCTTTTTGAAAACAATGATACAACAAAAGTCATTGAGTTTGAACCAACCAACCAATATCGGATTATGTTTGAAGAATTTGCCGAATGTATAAAGAACGACGGACCGGTACCGGTTCCTCTGACCGACAGCCTTGAAAACATGAAAACTATTGACGCAATATTCAAATCAGCCAACACAGGAACCTGGGAACAAGTTTGAATTTAAGTATCCACTGCTCAGATCTTTTTGTTTGTGTACCATTTTATAGTATCTGAAATGCCTTTTTGAAATGTGACTGAAGGTTTCCATCCCAGGCTTTTCCTTAGCTTTGAACTGTCTATTGAATAACGTCGGTCGTGACCCGGCCGGTCTTTGACATGCTTGATCAGGCCCTTTGTTGCGTCCATTGAGTCTATGATCAATTCTACGATTTCCAGATTTGTTCTTTCATTGTTTCCACCGATATTATAAATTTCTCCGTTTTTACCATTTTGCATCACTATATCTATTGCAGAACAATGATCATAAACATGCAGCCAGTCCCTTATCTGAAGTCCGTCTCCGTATACAGGCAAATCACTGCCGCTGATGCATCTATTAATCATAAGTGGAATAAGTTTCTCCGGGTACTGTCCGGGCCCGTAATTGTTGCTGCATCTCGTTATATTCACGGGAATTCCGTAGGTATTTGCATATGCCATGACCAACAGGTCAGCTGCTGCCTTGGATGCTGCATATGGGCTGCCCGGCAGAAGCTGCATTTCCTCAGTGAACATATTTCCGTGAGCTGCTGACCCGTAAACCTCGTCAGTTGAAATCTGCAGGAATTTTACCCCGGCCTTGTATTCCCTGCTGTATTTGTCATCAGGATGTATTTTCCAATGCTCTACTGCTGCGTTTATCAGCACCTGAGTTCCGATTATGTTGGTAATTAAAAAGATATCAGGCTCATCAATGCTTCTGTCCACATGAGTCTCGGCAGCGAAATTCACAACAATATCAATATCATATGAATTGAAAACCATTTCAACAGTCTCTTTTTGTGATATGTCACCTTTTATAAATTTATAATTGCCCTTTTGTTCAATATCGACGAGATTCTGTAGATTTCCGGCATAAGTCAGCTTATCCAGATTGATGACAAAGTAATCCGGATATTTTTCCATGATATATCTTATGAAATTGCTGCCGATGAATCCTGCACCACCGGTTACAAGTATGGTCCTCATGTTTTTTCTCCCACCAAACTATATTATCACTGCATTTTTGCCAGGTACCTGGCCGTTTTACTGAGTAAAATCAATACATCACCATACAGTTCCACCGGAAACCCTTTATAAAAAGCATCAGCTTCCAGGGTCATGTCACCCTCGTATCCTATTTCATTCAGGGCTTTGGTTATTTCATTGAAATCTATACTTCTGGAAAACGGAATGGTATGGAGGTCAGTTATACCGTCGTTGTCGTGTATGTGAAGGCACCTGAGCCGCTCCTTGCCGAGTTTTCTTATCATATCCGGGGCACTTTCGCCTACTAAACCGCAATGGCCTACATCGAGGCATACCACGGCATACTCACTGTCAAGGGAGTCAACATAGTCTATCAATTCCTCAGCATCTGAACAAACATTTTTTATCAGGACATCTTTTTCCGGATCCCAGCCGAACATATTCTCCAGTGCCAGTTTGACATTATGTTTTTTTGCATGAGGTAAAAGTGACCGGAAAAATTCCATATTTGCCTGCTTCTTGTCAACCGAAACATAAAAAGGATGAACCACCATATATTCAGCACCAAGAATCGAAGTTGCTTCTATGGATTTTATTATCAAGGGCTTAACCCATTCATTGTATGTGTCATCCCCTTCCTTAAATGATCCAAATGGAGCATGTGTTTGGTTGAATTTTACACCATATGAGTCAGCAATGGCTTTCACAGCCTTAAGTTTTTCGAGGTAACCTTCCTCTTCAATGTAAAGGCTTCCGTTTACCCCTGAAAACAGCGAATGGTCTATGCAGTCAAAACCTGCTTCACATATCATTTGAACAGCTTTTTCAATTCCGAATTCATCGGTCAGTCTTAGTGTCAGTGTTGAAGTCTTCATAATATCTCCCGTTGTATTTTATTGTCCATAATAAATATACACCATTACCCCGCAGGGATGGTGCATATTTTAAAATTGATTCATTTATATAGGCAACTAAACTGCAGCTAGAGTCTTTTTTCGCCTTCCAGCCTTTGTATCTGCGTAATGTCCTGGGTTATTTCAAGGGTTCCAAGATAATTTCCCGAGCCGTCCCTGACTGCACTGTACTTGATCAAGACCTTTTTGCCATGATGTTCTATCCAGAACTCCGCAATATTGCTTTCATTATTTTTAAAACCCTCAAGGATAGCAGTTACTGCATCCATGCTTTTTGGTGGATGGCAGTTCTGAACCTTTCTGCCAATAACCGATCCCGAACGCGGGAATATCCTTTCACCTTCTGAAAAAAATGCGACTTCATCCTTTTCGTTTACGAAAGTTATATCAAATGGCAGAGACCGCAGTACCCCGTCAAGCTGCTGCTTGTTCAATCCCCCGTTTGAAGTTAGTGTATGCTTTTCCGGGTCCAAAGAGCGCTCAACAAAGGCATATCCAAAGACATCAGCCTGTATTTGCATGCCATCCATGACCTCCTGCGGAATCCATGATGCAGCCGCCGGAAAAAGCAGAAGCTCCTGTTTTTGAACCAGCCCGTAGAACATGAAATAAAGCTCTCCCAGTAATTCAACAAACCGTCTTTGTGATACCTGCTCACCTTCAAAAAGCATCCTGGCATCACGGACCATTCCTCGGGCTTTGTCATGCATGGCCCAAAGCATTGCAAGACCTTCAAACATTGAATCTCTTTTTTCAAGTTCAGGGAATAGAATATTCTCAAGTTTCAATAACTGAACATTGTAATCTGAAAGTTTGCCAATAAAATAAAGCCACCCGCTTCGTTGCGGCGCATCGGTGCTTTTTCCCCTGGATTCTTTATACTCTTCAAGATGCTTTACCAAACCTATGTTTTCTTCCATCAGATAGTACAAAAAGGTCCCCTCTGCAGGTTTTTCCCATTGGTATAAGGATAATTTGTTGTGAAGCAGATTCATGGCCTTGCCTATCACAGGCAACATATCCTCTGGTTTGCCTGATTCCTGCATCAGTCTGTGCATTACCCGAAAAACATCATCAGGCAGTACGGGCAGACTGCTCTTTGAAAGATTGCCATAGACCTCCTTTATCGGCTCGCCGTTTTTCATCTTGCTGATCAAAGAATAAATTGTATCTTCGGACAATCCCACATCAACCCCCTATGAATATTGAACAACAGATTATGACATCAGTCGTTTTTCACCTTCCAGCTCAGTTATGTTCTTTATGTCCTGGGTTACTTCCAGAACACCGAGAAACTCATTTTTCTTGTTCCTGACAGCAAAATACCTTATGTATACAAAGGCCTCGCCCATATGTATCCAGAAATCTTCATGGTCCTTCCTGCCCGCACGTAAATCCTCAACAATCTTCTCCACGACATCAACACTCTTCGGAGGGTGACAATGCTTTACTTCCCTTCCGATGATGGTTACGGGCCTTTCGAAAATGCGTTCCTTACCCTGGGTGAAGTATTTAACCCTGTTGTCAGCTCCTACAAAAGTCATATCAAGGGGAACGGTATTAAGTATAGAATTCACTTCTTCAGCGGTCAGCATTCCTGCATCAAAGGCTATTTTAGACACAGAGTCCTTACCAACAAAGTCGGGACCACCAGGTTTAACTTCGGTTGGTTTTTCATTCTTCCCATTATCAGCCGGGTTTTCGGGCTGCCATCTTTTCACACTATCAATAAGGGTGTAACCGGCTGCTTCGCCCGATTTTTCTATATCAACCCATTCTGAATCCGTGAATAAATCAGCTATCATAGGAATCATTATTTCTTCTTCCTTGAAGATCATATCCTTGATGCGAACAGAAAGACTCTGGATGTCATCAAGTGTCTTACCGGGATTGGTTTCACCGGATAACAGGCCTTCAATGACTTCCTTGAGTTCTTCCCTTATTTCATCATCCACACCCCACATGACCTGAGGCGGTGCAGTTATGTTATATTTCTCCATGAATGGAAATATGTGGTTTTCCTTGCGGCTGTAATGCACATCAATGGTCTGAAGTCTTTTAAGTGAAACAAGTAGCTTTTCCTTGTTTTCCTTTGAGCTGTCAACAAGATAGTCCCCTGCATTTATCATGACAACATCGTCAATCAAGTTCTCAATGGCGCGGTTTTCCGCTTTGATAGTATGAATTGGATGACCTTCCCTGTCCCATGGCTTTGCTACATTAGTAACTGCATGAATTTCCTCGATGGATCCCTTGAACACAGCCGCATGCACATCACAAAGCCGCTGTATTTCTGAAACCGGCATTCCCTCATTCACCAACGCCTGTTCCATCTCGGTTATTTCGGTAGGTGAAACATTGATTGTAAGTTTGTTGAAATCTTCCTTGACCGATTCTACGGATTCTCCGTCATGGAGCCTTTTAATTAACTCCCCAAGCTTCTTCTTCTTAAACTCCCTGTTATTGATCAGTTCACTCATATCATTTCTCCCTTATCAAAAATCCATGTCTTTCAAACAACACCTTCAGTTCTTCAATATCAATTCCCTTCATCAAGGCCCCTTTTTTGATAGTCATCACACGACCTGCACTTTGCAGCATTCCGGGCATGGTAATATTCCCAAATCCCGCTTCAACCATAATATCCTTTATCACAGGATACTTTTTTACCAATTCAAATACTGTTTCATCAGAGCCTATGTCAATCAAATACACTCACCTCAATACAACATATTTACCCTTAACACCTTGCTTTATGCCTTTATCGCCTAAATAATCCCTGGGATTATTTCGCCCTCCAGGTGTTATTGGGGTTTGTTAAGAGTTTTTCGTTAAGGAGTATAGTTCACCTTAAATACCAATTCATGTTCACTCATCAGTGAATCAGTTTTATCTTCCTCATCAAGTAGCCAATGGTTCATGAAATTGGCAATGAAGGCTTGTTGGATAGCTGCACTTTCAAATCCCTTGGGTTCGCCGCTGATTCCCAGTATTCCCGGTATCGGCCCCATTTGATACAGCATGGAGAAATCCTGATGTTTGGATCCTGTTATCTCATAGCTTGTAATATCAGCAGATTCATTACCGGTCAATATCTTAATATAGTCCTCATTGATACCCCCGGTCCAGCTGCTGCTTCTAAAAAACATAGCAGGTTGAGATAATCCATATGAAAGCATCCCTTCACCTATCGGTTCAACCCAGGGATCCAGGCCTATGACTACATCAATCATTGGATTTTCAATTGCCTGCTTTACTACACCGCCGCCGCCTGTAGAGTGACCGATGACACCAACACGTTCCAAATCAATGCGGCCTTTAAAGAAATCCGACTGGTCGTTCAGATATACGATGTGGTCTAGTACCATACCGGCATCCTTTGAGTAAGTATCGACTAAATTTCCTGCATAAGTAAGAAATGAATCAGTTTTGTCTCTGTCAGGCAATGCATTGCGGTCTACGGTGGCTTCACTGCCGTCATCAAACACCAGTCCTATTGATCCATAAGTATGATCAATGCTGATGGCCAGGTATCCCATGCTGGCAAACATTTCTCCAAGGTCTGTATGCAGGTTTCTAAAGCCTGTCCAACCGTGGGAAATTATAACCACAGGCATCTTTGAAATACTACTGTCAAGAGGTGCATCCACATAGCTGTTTGAACTTATCAGAGTAATATTGTCATATAGAAAAGTGGGGACATTATAACCTTCAAGCAGCTGCCTGGGCACTATGGTGCCGTCTTGTATCCAGGGAGCCTTCGGACCCTTGCTATCGCTGTTTGCCGGATACCACATCTGGATTCGGATTTTCCTTGCATCCCCTTCCCTGTCGCCATAAAGCTCTGTTCTCGATTCATCTGTCAAATCATAGGTCAGGGTACCAACTTTATATGGACCTATGGGTTTTTGCATGTCATTTACAGGAAAAAGAACGAGTAAAACCAAGGTTAAGACTCCCATGAAAATACCTGTGATATAAATCCACCGTTTCATATGCATTGATTTTTTACTTGCTGTAAGGTCAGCCTTTATATGACAAAAAACTATACATACAATTATGAGATATATACCGTACATCTGCCATCTCTGACCTTCAATAATTATCTGCAGGACAACCGGTACTACGATTCCATATTCCCATATTGGTGGAGTGCGCCTGCTGCGCATCATTCTTTCAATAATGATGCCTAAAACAAACAGGACGGTGATAATTTCAAATACTCTCATATGTTTCTCTTTCTGTCGTTAATTTAAATTACCGCAGCAGTTCTTATATTTTTTACCTGAACCACATGGACATAAATCATTTCGCCCGGGTTTTTGAGTTTTGCCCTTACCGGCACTTATTGAAACAACATTTCCCTTATCTATATCAGCTAAGTTCCGCAGCATGCTGATGCGCAGTTCTTCAGACGGAAAATCCATTTCCATTATTTCCCTTCGAAGCTCATTGACATCCCATTCCCCATCCTGCAATTTTTTTCGGATATTCGGCCCAAAGTTCAGTGAGGTGGGCATTCTGTCCTTAGGGTTTGTCATACTGGCTATTTCAAAGGGAGTATGGCCTCTGTTGATAGCCATTCTTGTATTGTTATGTAAATCATTATAGATTTCCATAAACCTTTTCACTCTTTTTTCACTGTCAAACTCCAGTTTTTCGCGGGTTAATTCCTTAAAAAAACGGTCTATGATTCCCGTGGGAGTATACTCCGGCATCAAGAGCATTGTAATTAAATCAAACAAAAGATCCTCTGTTGTTTCATCATCAGGGTTTCTTCCGTCCCTGTAAGTGAGCTCATTTTTTATAAAGCTATACATCGCCTTTGTGTAGCGTGTTTCTTCATGATAAAAATGATCAGCATACTTCAGCAGCTCTTTTTTGGGTGGTATATAAAATGGCTTGTCGACCTGTCTGTCAACAGTATAATAGTAGTCATCAAAATCTATGCATATAAGGGATTCGTGGATGATTTCCCGCTCAATATCTTTTTCTGTGGTTGCATCACTATACAAGTCCTCGAGTCCAAGTATTAGATAATTCTGATTCTCTCTTCTGACTATATTGGAAAACTCCGTGAACTTTTCTTCACTTATAAGGTTTTTGTTCTGCTTTTTGATTATTGAATATGCCTTGCTAAGTTTTATAACACCATACAAATTGGCCATGGCATCAAAATAGCTGTGAAGTAAATCAACTGTTTCCCGGGGCAATGCCAGCTTACTATAAAGCCTCTTTAATGTACTCTCAGCATACGGTTTTGGAAATGCCATTTCTTTTACCTCCAAATGGATTTTTATTAATATATCTCATACATCTGCTTTTTTCTACCCAACCGGTAAATTTATATACTCTTAAATTCCTTGTCAATTGCCTTGAAGTCCAGTGGATATTTGCCAAAGTCCTTTAACAGTTCAACCATATATTCATAGCTTTCGGGGCCTACGCCGCTTGAAACAGAATGGTCGGACTGACAGATCCATCCGCCCCCGGCTGATGCCCTGATTTTTCTAAGCACCTCTTTTCTTATTCTGTCTCTATCCCCTGACTCCAGTTCCCTGACATCAATGTTTCCAACGAATGCCAGCTTTCCTTTGTAATCTTCCCTAAGTTCAGTTATATCAAGATGAGCCTTTGCCTCAACAGGATTATACCCATCAAGTCCCATGTCTATGAAATCGCTGTAAATTGCCCTTGCATCACCGCAACCATGGTAAATGACCATAAGTCCCGCTTCCTTACATGTTCGGATATACTTTTCGGTCCATGGTTTAAACAGTTCCCTCCAGATTTCGGGGCTGAACATCATGCCGTTTACATATGCAACATCACCCCAGATGTACATGCCGTCAATCTGACCCTTCAGCAAATCTATCTGCGCCTCCAGAATCTTTTGCATGAATGCCCCGGCTCTGTCAATAAAAGCTTTTAGTTTTTCAGGTTCAAGAACCATCCAGTAAAGTGAATTTTCTGTTCCTATTATTCTCCAGATGAATTCATACATTTCACATACAGACCCAAACATGCAAAAATCATCCTTATATGAATTGAACCTGTCTGTGAAACTTGGTATTCCAAAGGATATTGCATCACCCAGACAGTTAAGCTGGTCGGCTCCTGACCGGCCCAATCGCCCTGCTATATCAGTATCATCAAACTCAAATTTAGCCATGTCCTCAGGTGTCTTTATGGCAAATTCCTCGAAATGAGGCATTGGTAAATCACCTCTTCGGCGAACGGTGGCCTCAAAGCCGGTTTTTACAACGATGTCGTCCCCATTTTTTTCGATTATCTCAAAATCCTTAAGATGCGGATCCATGTTGGGGTTCACTACAACATAATCAAGATCAAAATGCCTGTATGGGTCAAAATCAGTTCCCCACTTTAATTTTGCATTTTTAGCAAACCCGGTCCAAAAGAAATCACTCACGGGAATGCGGTCATATTCTCTGTGGTTTAGTGCTGCTTTTACCCTTTTACATTTTTCAATCCTGCTCATGCATTACCCCCTGCAGTTCTACTAATTATGTGTCTTTGGTTTAATTATATCAGCCGACTCAATGGTTGCGGGTAGTTTTAGCATTCCTCCGAGAATATAGTTGTAATCCGGAGGCTCCCAGTTTATTAATCCACTGGCACCATGCTGAGTGAACTCACCGACAAAAGTTTTACCCTCTATTAAATACATGTCCATACGAATAAAGTTAAATGGCTTGGATAATTCACTCACAATCCTCACCAATTCGTCAAACCCCTCCGGCTTATCCAGTTTTTCAATCAGTCGGTATTTCTCATGTGCCCGGACTGGATTTAGTTCCATATCAAAAAAACTATAGTTCTTTCGGCCTTCGGTTGCAAATGACACAAAGAAAATAAATGGTTTGCCTTCAAAGCACATGAACTTGTAGTTAAGAGGCAGTCCGTAGTCCTTGTCCTCCATGTATTTTTCACAAAGAAGCTTCCTCTTTATGCCCTTGTACTGCCACTCCCTGTGCTCAAAATAGTAGTCATATCTCATCCATTGCCGAATTGTCTTTTTCAACTCCCTATGGTTAATATTATTTTTATCTTCGCAAAAGAAAATATCACCTGAACTGTGATTGGGCTTTAGTACAAACTTATCAGGCAGGCTTTCAAAATCGATGTCTTCATATCTGTCATAAACCCCCAGAAGCGGGAACATGTACCCATCCCCTATTTTTTCTGCTACATAGTTCCTGACCAATAATTTATCTGCGATGATTCTATAAATTGGGTTTCTGTCATGAAGCTTGAGCCACTGGAGTTTTTCGCTGTAGGTTTTTGGATTCCTTAAATCAGGCCAGGTTTTGAATATCCTCCTGTAATCCAGTGAAATATATATTCTGTCGGGTATCAATCGCCCGAGCCCATATCGCAAGAACCTGCCCCAGAAAGATTTTCCGTGTGTCATAAAAAAATCTCCGCCAACCCTTTTAAATCACTTTTTCGATATCGCAAAAAGCTTATTTCATTTTTCTTTGAATACAAATTCCAATACTTTATCTGTCATGATTCCAAACAGCGGACCATTGTTTAGCTGTTGCTGCACCTTCACCGGGCACAATGAATTCAATCTTTCTTCCACCGCCTGAAATCAGTGTGGGCTTTATTACTATTTCTCTGGTTCCGGAACAGAAATCGATTGCTTTTTCTTTGGTAATCAGTTCGAAGTCTGAAGTTAAGAACATGCCGTTTACGTTCCTTATAACCGTGGCGGGTCTTTTAAAATCAGGCATAAGCAAATCAAAATTTGTTTTATCTGCCATGGTAAAAACCAATTGTTCCTTGTTAAGCGCAGGTTCTATCCTGCAGTAATACAGGTCCTCTGGAATATACCTTACATCCTTTAACCCATTCCTGCTGGAATACCACCTATGCCAGTCTTTTTTTATACGAACCCCAAATTTTTGCCAGTAACTATCTATTTCTTTACTATATTCTAAAGACATGGAATCAGATGGTGCAAGGAATTGCCTTCTTATCTGTTTTCTGTAAAAACGCCGGTAAAACAGGTTTCTTGCCAATCTTATCGTGCCTGTTACCAGTTTTTTAACCAAGTCCTTCATTCATTCCCCCCGTGCACGACTGCTTGATTCCATACTATAGCCCTCACTTTGAATCGTCAAGGGAACGGACAGTAATTAAACCCTTGAAAACAAGCCGTCACCCTTGGGTTACGGCTTGTCTTTTGCT
>CAYYXJ010000007.1:0-278 GCA_964475455.1 uncultured Clostridiaceae bacterium
CTAAACACAAATGATATAACCATTGCTTCGGAAATAGCAAAGAAAATACGGTTCAGCAATGGGGGATTCAGGTATTGCAAAGCCATGGGGGTTGAACTGAAGGAACGCGGTATAACCGAGGTTTCAATGAATTTGACAAGCTTTGATAAAACATCTGTTTACAGGGTTTTGGAAGCTGTAAAAGCAGAGTGCAGAAGATACGGGATTTCTGTGACAGGCAGTGAAATAGTCGGACTTGTACCGTTGAAGGCACTGGTCGACAGTGTTGAATTTTATCT
>CAYYXJ010000007.1:288-16109 GCA_964475455.1 uncultured Clostridiaceae bacterium
TGGAAAATTTCAGCATGGACCAGATTTTGGAAAGTAGATTATGGATGGATTGATTTTAACAGATATCAATGAGCTGGTGACATGCAAAGGGACTGCGCCTAAAAAAGGTGCAGCTATGGGTGATGCCGGTATAATAAAAGATGGTTGTGTAGTAATAGTAGACGGCAGGATAATCTCTGCAGGTCCGATGGATGAGATAATCCATGAGTTTAATCCAAATGACTTTAGAATAGTTGATTGCAGCCATAATGCGGTTATTCCCGGATTTGTTGATTCCCATACTCATTTTATTTTTGCGGGAAGCAGGCAGGATGAATTTATCATGAGGATGTCAGGGGCCTCATATATGGATATTATGGATTCCGGGGGAGGGATTTCATCATCAGTTGCAAAAACCCGGCTTACCGGACTTGACGAACTAATAAAAATGGGAATGCAAAGAGCTGATTCTATGATTTCCTTCGGTGTTACAACAGTGGAAGGTAAAAGCGGGTATGGCCTTGACCTTAATACCGAAATTAAGCAACTCAAAGCAATGAAGGCAATTGATGAGAAGCATCCGATTGATGTTGTTCCTACATTTCTGGGAGCACATGCTGTTCCTGGAGAATTTTCAGGTAATAAAAACAATTACCTGGAGTTTTTGATCAATGAGGTTCTGCCGGTTGTCAAAAGTGAGAATCTTGCAGAATTCGTTGATATATATTGTGAGAAGGGTGTTTTTGATATAAGACAATCAGAATACTATTTAAGACAGGCGGAAGATATGGGATTCCGGTTGAAACTGCATGCTGACGAGACATTCGGATCGGGAGGCGCGGAACTGGCGGCCAGGCTGGGTGCTGTTTCTGCAGACCATTTGCTGATGTCATCACGAAAAGGGTTGGAGAACATGATAGATAAGGGGGTTATTGCTACCTTGCTTCCTGCAACTGCTTTTTGTCTGAAGGAAAAATTTGCAGATGCAAGATATATCATTGATTCGGGTGGTGCAGTTGCCCTGGCAACGGACTATAATCCCGGGAGCTGTTTTACAAACTCAATACCTCTTGTGATTGCCCTTTCGGCAATTAAAATGAATATGTCCATGGAAGAAATTGTTAATGCCCTGACAATCAATGGAGCCTGTGCCGTTGGGTTGCAGGATGAAACCGGTAGCATTGAGGCTGGCAAAAGGGCTGACATTCTTATTCTCGAGTGCCCTGAAATAAGCTTTTTGGCATATAATACCGGAATCAACCAGGTTCAAAAAGTTATAAAAAATGGAAAGGTAGTGTTTGATAAGTATGAAAGATATGAGCATTGTTGAATTTGCGGAGGCAACGGCTTCAGGTAATGCGGTACCGGGCGGAGGAAGTGTTGCTGCACTTTGCGGAAGTCTTGCAGCTGCATTGGTGGAAATGGTAGCCAATTTATCCGGGGATGGTGATAAGATGGCTGAAATCAGTTCAATGATGAAGCAATCAAGGAAATCACTGCTCGATTTAATTGACAGGGACAGCATTGCTTTTACAGCTGTCATGGATGCATACAGACTGCCCGGTAAAGATCCTGTTGATAAGGAAATTCGCTCTGCGGCTATTCAGGAAAGCCTTGTCCGGGCATCGAAAGTCCCGATGGAAACTGCAGAATTGGCATTTAGCATCATGGAATATTCCAGGGTAGTAGTTGAAAAAGGAAATAAAAATGCGGTTACAGATGGGGCTGTCTCTGCAATGATGGCCAAAACGGCAGTGCTTGCTTCACTTTTGAATGTGAGAATTAATCTTTCAACAATCAAGGACCTTGAATTTGTAGATCATATGAATGAAAGGGCAACGGAACTGGAATCGGCATGCAAGGCTGCCGAGGGTAAAATACTGGAAGGTATAAAGCTATAAACAGTTGTATAATAAATACGGGACTCTTATTCAGAGGAGAAGTATTGTGATAGATAGTAAGATGGGGATTGGTAAACTTGCACTGACCCTGGCTATAACTGATGGGAACGAAGAAAAACTCAGGGAACGTTATGAAAAACAAGGATATATGCTGCTCAAAGGTCAGGTTGGTGCCATGGATGCAGGAAAAATATTTTCAGCTGTTGAAACAGCAGTTATCCGTCAAAATATGATAAATGAAAATTATCATGAGGAACATGCACTTTATCATGCCATAAGTGAAGCCTTCAACGGATACTGCAGAGGCCCTGTTGCCCTGGACAATGTTCTAAGGACAACCGGCATGGTTTTTTCTGTGGTTAAAGGAAACCTATCGATGGGGGATTCGAAAAACGGAGATTGGATTGCCGTTGTGCTTTACGGTCATATTGGTTCACCAAGACGAGGATTTGAACACGAAGCAATAGGCATGGGGATTCAATCTATATAAGTCAGGTGCGCCGCTGCAGAGACGGCTTTGATCAGGTCCGGTTTTGAACCAGGTGGAAGAACACAGCCTGAACCCAAAATAAATCCCTTGGGTCCTGCAGATTCGATGCAATTCTGAGCTTCTGCAATAATTCCTTCTTTATCTTTATTAATGAATGACAGGGTGTTTATACCTCCCATCAATGGAAAATACTTGCCAACTGTGCCACGGGCCTGTGCACAGGAAAAACCACCAAGTGGATCAAGAGGCGCAATACAATCCAGTCCGGTTTCAACAAGGTCAGACATGACGGGAAGTATATTTCCGCAATTATGACAATATATTCTGACATCTTTATCATAATCGTGCAATTCCTTGCAGATTTCAGTAAAACGGGGCTTTATGAATTTCCTGAATATATCAGGAGAGATAACATTCATATTGGCGGAAGAATCATTGAGTCTGAGTATTTTAAGGCCGTTATCAATACAAAACTTACCTTTTTCGAGGGCAATTTCAACACCTTTATCCATAATTGCATTGACCAGTTCCGGATTGTCATAGAAATCCATCAAAGCATCTGAAGCACTCCTGAAATATGAATGGAAAGAAAGTGTGGCTGAACCGCAGCTGCCTGCTATAGCCATGCCATCTGCCTCCATAAGTATCTTGTGTATCTTGTAATCAAATCCTAGTGAATAGTAAAAGGCTTTTGAGGGAACCTTGATTTTGAGTGCATCAGCCAATGAACTTACAAGGGGAGTTTTTTGCTTGTAAAACTGAAGAAAAGCAATTGTGTGTTCATCCTCTATGTCAATGGTGTTGTCTTCACTGAAGTGTGTTGAAAGTCCGCCTTTCAAGTCAATTTTCCCGACTGCTTTTCCGTTCTTTATTTCAAGGAGATTTCCATCATTGTCATAAACTGAGTTTCTTTCAGGAAACCAGAATGTTCTGACACCGTCTGTATCACACATTTTTCCCGCATCAAGAATGACTTTCATTGCAGTATAAGAGTCTGATAAAACATCACGGATATCAGTTCCAGTAATTTCGCAGGCAAGCTTAACCCAAATCTTAGGCATGAATGGAACGCAATCGGAACTCCTTTTGGACAGTGTTTTGTATATTCTGTTAAAACCGTTCATTTACACCCCTTTTCTTGATAATACCACATTATGTAGTGGTAATCAGCTGAAAATTACAGGGTGTCTTTTTATTATCTTTGCATCCAATGCACTTTTTTAGGGTTGTCAATGTAAAATTTATGTTCTATACTTTATTTGACCTCTTAGTAGCAGGTCATATTTGTTAATCATAAGGGGATGACATGACGAAAGCTTCCAACAACAAAAAACTACGGCACGAGCGGTTGCTGAAGATAATAGAAAATGAACCCTTTCTGACTGATGAGGAAATCGCAGGCAGACTTGATGTGAGTATTCCCACCGTCAGACTTGACAGACTTGAACTAGGGATAAGGGAACTCAGGGAAAGAATCAAGGACATGGCCAGGAAAACACAGGAAAAGGTCAGGTCACTTGGAAATAAGGATATTGTTGGAGAACTGCTCGATCTCGACCTGAATGAACGTGGCGTTGCTGTATTTGAAACTTCAAAGGATATGACCTTTGAAAGATCTGAAATAGTCAGGGGACATTTCATTTATGCTTTTGCAGAGTCAACGGCAATATCAGTCATTGATGCGGATGTTGCCCTTGTGGGAGTTGCAAATATTAAATACAAGGTACCTGTTTATTTCGGAGACAAACTAGTAGCTAAAGCCGAAGTTAAGAGAATAAGAACTAATAATTTTGTTGTATGGGTTATGGTTTACAGGGATCGCAAGGAAGTCTTCAGAGGAAAATTTATTTTAATAACGGTTTAGCGGAGGTTTTTTTTGAATATATTAGTTGATGCAATGGGTGGAGACAACGCACCTTTCGCTATTGTAAAGGGTTGTGTCGAAGCTGTTAAGGAACAAAAAGGATTTGACATTACCCTGATTGGTGATGAAAAGGAAATCAGAAAGATTCTCGACAAGGAGGATTTTGAAGAAAGCAGAATAAAGATAAGGGCTACCACAGAGGTTATAAGCAACCATGACAAGCCAACGGAAGCAATCAGGAACAAGAAGGATTCTTCCATGGTTGTAGGATATCGGATGTTGAAGGAAAAAGTGGGCGATGCTTTTTTATCCGCCGGTAACACAGGAGCTCTTCTAACGGGATCATTGCTGTTGCTGGGCCGGATGAAGGGTGTGCTAAGACCGGCGCTGGGTGCGATTATTCCAACCAAAGGCAAGGAAACACTATTGATTGATGCCGGGTTGAATTCAGCTGTCCGCCCTGAAAGCTATGTGCAATTTGCCCATTTCGGCACAGAGTATATGAAAGCGCTTTATGGAGAAACAAATCCGACAGTTGGACTGGTTAACATTGGAAGTGAAGATTCCAAGGGGACACCGGAAGTCCGGGAGGCAAATGAATTGCTTAGAAAGGCTCATTTGAATTTCATAGGTAATCTGGAGGGAAATGACATAATCAACGGCAAGGCAAAAGTAGTTGTCTGTGACGGGTTTATCGGAAATATACTTTTGAAGTTTTATGAAGGCACAGGAGTTTATTTCCTGGGAAGCCTCAAAGGGATACTGAAGAAAAATATAATTAATAAAATTGCCGGAGCAGTTGTAAAGAAGGATTTAAGCGAATTTTTCAAACCAATGAATACAGATATTGTCGGTGGGGCACCGATATTGGGAGTTGAAGGACTTGTATTGAAAAGTCATGGAAGCTCCAAAGCGCTGACAATTAAAAATGTTATAGCAAAGACCGTAACACTGGTGAATGCAGATATAACAGGGCATATAAGGATGAGTTTAGAAGGAGAATTCTAATGGGTAAGATTGCATTTGTATTTCCGGGCCAGGGCGCACAATATGTAGGAATGGCCGGTGAAATAATTGAAAAATATAAAGTTGCATCAGAAATTTTTGATTTAGCCGGTGAAAGACTTGGATATGATATCAGGGATCTTGTATTAAATGGTCCTGAAGATAAACTTAAAATAACCCGAAATACACAGCCTGCAATTCTCACTGCAAGCTGGGCAATATACAAAGCTCTTGAAAACTGTGGAATCAAACCGGACTATACAGCCGGACTAAGTCTTGGAGAATTCACTGCACATGTTCTGGCAGGCAGCCTGGACTTCGCTGATGCCGTTGCCCTTGTGGAAAAGAGGGGAATGTACATGCAGGATGAAGTACCTCAGGGAGTAGGCGGAATGTCAGCTGTACTGGGTTTGGATGAAGGAATGGTGGAGCAGGTCTGCAGTGATGTTGCAGAATATGGCTATGTCGCATGTGCAAATTATAATTGCCCCGGTCAGATAGTGATTTCAGGGGAACTGTCTGCACTTGAAAAAGCGGGGGAAATACTCTTGGAAAAAGGAGCAAAGAGAGTTATTCCTCTTCAAGTTAGTGCACCATTCCATTGTAAACTTCTAAAAGGTGCAGGAGATAAATTGGCGCTGGAACTTGAAAAAGTAGAAATCAGAGACATGCAGATCCCCGTTTTTGCAAATGTAACAGGGGGATTGATTAAATCAAAAGAAGAGATTAAAGACCTTCTGGTAAAACAAGTCAGCAATACAGTCAAATGGACCAACACAATTGTGAACTTAATATCTGAGGGTGTTGATATATTTGTGGAAATCGGACCGGGGAAGGTTTTGAGCGGACTGATTAAAAAAACTGACAGGGAAGTTAATATTCTGAATGTTGAGGATTTGGATACACTTTCAAAGGCCATTGACTTCCTTAAGGCGGTGAAGGAATGAATATAAATCAAATGAATGTGCTGGTAACGGGGGCTAGCAGGGGAATAGGAAAGCGTATAGCAGAAGCATTCGCTCTTGCGGGGGCGAATGTGGTGCTAAACGCCAGCAGGGAATCTGAACATTTTTCTAAAACTGTTGAAGAATTTGAATCTGCAGGGTATTCTGTCATGGCATGTGCCTGTGATGTTTCCGACCGGGAAGCTGTAGGGGAGATGATAAAGTCAGTCAATGAAAAATTCGGTCCTGTGCATGTTCTGGTCAATAATGCAGGAATCACCAGGGATATGTTGCTGATGCGCATGTCTGAGGCTGATTGGGATGATGTGCTCAGTATTAACCTTAAGGGTACTTTCAATTGTACAAAAGCCTGCATTCGTCCCATGATGAAACAGGGGTTTGGCAGGGTAATAAATATTTCATCGGTTGTCGGTATTACCGGAAATCCCGGACAGGCGAATTATGCCGCATCAAAGGCCGGTATAATAGGGTTTACTAAAGCGGTAGCCAAGGAAATCGGTAAAAAGGGAGTGACCTGCAATGTTGTAGCGCCGGGTTTCATAGAAAGTGATATGAGCGCCGGGCTTCCTGAGGAGATCAAGGCAAAATACCTGGAGAATATTGCAGTAGGCAGATTTGGAACATCAGATGATGTTGCAAATGCAGTTATGTTTCTTGCAGATTCAAAGAGTTCTTTTATAACTGGCCAGGTTTTAACTGTTGACGGTGGTATGGTAATGTAATATATTGACATTGCCGTCTCGTATATTTTAAAAAACAAATGGAGGAAACTTAAATGGTATTTGAAAAGGTAAAGGAAATTATTGTGGATCAGCTGGGTGTGGATGAAGATTTGGTTGTAATGGATGCTTCTTTCATAGAGGATCTTGGTGCAGATTCCCTTGATATAGTTGAATTGATTATGTCAATGGAAGATGAATTCGGTGTTGACATCCCCGATACAGATGCTGAAAAGATTGCAACAGTTAAAGATGCAGTCGACTACATAACAAACAATCAGTAATTTTACCCCGTCAAGGGGAATATCCTGCTTGATGCATGACATGCCGGAGGGACTACCGCCGGTTGTCATGCATTATGGTTTTGGAGGGGAGCCTGTTGCAGTGATAAAATCCTTTCATGAAAGGTTTGTGTAATGGAAAAAAGAAGAGTGGTAATAACCGGAATGGGTGTTATATCTTCATTGGGCTTTAATCTCAATGACTTTTGGAGCAACATTAAGTCAGGTAAAAATGGGATTACCCTTGTGGAAAGGTTTGATGTAGAAAACCTTCCCACAAAGGTGGCTGCTGTAATCAATGACTTTGAGCCTGCAGATTTCATGGATAGCAAGGAAGCCAGGCGTCTTGATAAATACGCTCAATATGGAGTAGCGGCAGCTTTTGAAGCCTATGGTGCTTCGGGGTTGGATAAGATTGAATTTGATAAGACCAGAATGGGTGTTTATGTTGCTTCAGGAATTGGTGGACTGGAAACCATTGAAAAACAGCACACCATTTTCAGCGAAAAAGGTGGTAAGAGGATGAGTCCTTTTACAGTAACTATGATGATTGCAAATATGGGCGCAGGTAAAATAGCAATTGACTTAGGGGCAAAGGGACCTGCAGAATGTGTGGTAACAGCCTGTGCGTCATCAACTTATTCTGTCGGTAATGCCTTTAGACTGATTCAATGGGGGGATGCAGATGTTGTAGTTGCCGGTGGCTGTGAAGCTCCGATAACAGAATTTGCCATGTCAGCATTTGCAGCTAACAGGTCGATTTCATTTGAAGCTGATCCCAATAAAGCATGTATGCCTTTTGATATAAACAGAAGCGGATTCGTCATGGGTGAAGGCGGAGCTATACTCATCCTGGAGGAACTTGAACATGCACTTGCAAGAGGTGCCGACATTATAGCTGAAGTCGCCGGTTATGGTGCAACTTGTGATGCATACCACTTCACTGCTCCCGACCCTGAGGGTGACGGGGCATACAGATGTATGGAAAATGCGATTAAGGATGCAGGTATCGTCCCGGCAGACATAGAGTATATAAATGCACATGGAACCGGTACATCACTCAATGACAAAACGGAAACCATGGCAATAAAAAGACTTTTCGGTGAAGCAGAGAAAAATGTTGCCGTCAGTGCTACAAAATCAATGACAGGTCACAGTCTTGGAGCAATTGGAGCGCTTGAAGCCATTATAACTGCCAAGTCAATAAATGAAGGTTACATTCCTCCGACAATAAATTCTTCTGATATAGACCCGGAATGTGATTTGAGCGGGTTGGTTCTTGGAACCGGCATAAACAGGGATATGGGGTACGCACTGACAAATTCATTTGGTTTCGGTGGCCATAATGCTTCTCTGGTAATCAGGAAATATAGGTAAAATGCAGGATTATAAATATATTGAAGGTCTTGAAAAGGCCATTGGGTACTCATTTTTAGATAAAGATATGTTGATCAGGGCTTTGACTCACAGCTCTTTTGATGCTGACAGAAATTATGAAAAACTGGAATTTTTAGGTGATGCTGTGGTGCAGATAATAATCAGCAATTACCTTTATGAGACGCATCATTATCTGAGCGAGGGAGAGATGACCGTTACCCGGGCATATGCAGTTTGCGGTGAAACTCTAGGGGAAGCATCCCTTGGTATGGGTCTTGATAAATATATTTTGATAGGTTCTTCGGGACGAAAGAAAAAGATAAATAAAAACAACTCGGTTATGGCAGATGTTTTTGAAGCTGTGACCGCTGCCATTTATCTGGATGCAGGTATTGAGATAGCCAGGAAATTTGTACTGGAAAAACTGGTGGATTATGTTGAAGAATACATTAAATCCGGCGATAACAAGGATTATAAAACCCGGTTGCAACACATAGTACAGGAAAAGTATTCCATTGAACCCAGATATGTAGTTCATGGGGAAAAAGGTCCTGCCCATGATAAAACATTCAATATTGACGTATATGTCAAAGAAAAGCTATGCGGTAAGGGCAAAGGGAAAAGCAAGAAAAAAGCCCAGCAAAACGCAGCCATGAATGCGTTGAAGAAATATGACCGCCGCGGCTCATTTTAATTTATTATCATCTTCTAATAATCATTCCCGACCTGATTATTTACCAATATTCAGGTCGGGAATGATTATTAGTGAGATGGATTAGACAACGGTTTTATGTTAAAATTGTTTAAGATTACAGACCATCAGGAGAACTAAATGTATTTAAAAAGAATTGAGCTTCAGGGGTTCAAGTCTTTCGCAGGGAAGACGGTTTTGGAATTCCACAAAGGTATAACAAGTGTTGTTGGGCCAAACGGCAGCGGTAAAAGCAATATTGCTGATGCAGTTCGTTGGGTTCTTGGCGAGCAAAGTGCCAAACAGCTTCGTGGTTCCAAGATGTTTGACGTCATATTTTCAGGTACCCAGTATCGAAAGTCAGTTGGATTTGCAGATGTAACCCTGGTTGTTGATAATGAGGAAGGAAAGCTTCCGGTTGATTACTCAGAGGTTTCAATTTCAAGAAGATTATACCGGTCCGGTGACAGTGAATATTCAATAAACGGAAATCAATGCAGACTGAAGGATATCAGGGACTTATTCCTGGATACCGGAGTAGGCAGAGATGGATACTCAATTATAAGCCAAGGGAAAATCCAGGAAATTCTTAGTGTAAAAAGTGAAGACAGGCGCGGTATCTTTGAAGAAGCTGCCGGTATTATGAAATACAAGGTGCGAAAGCTTGAAGCACAGAGAAAACTTGAAAGAACTGAACAAAACCTCCTGAGAATCGGAGATATAGTCAATGAACTTAAACATCAGATCGGGCCTCTTGAAGAGCAAACGGTTAAAGCGAGGGAATTCATTGAACTAAGGGATGTCCTTCAAAAGAATGAAGTGGGACTTTATCTGAATAATCTGAAGAATTTCACTTCAAGGCTTGAAAAATATGAACTGGACCTGGAAAGCCTCAAGGGTGATGTCGAACAGCAGGAAAAGGAAATGGAAAAGGCTTCGGCCGAGAATGCGAAAAGAATAAAAACACAGCATGAACTGGAAGAGTCCGAAGAAAAAGCCAGGGAAGAACTGAATAATTTTATAATGTCAATTGAAACCAAGAGGCACGAAGTACAAATCGCGAAGGAAAGACTCAATTCCATAGTATTGGGAAGAGAACGGGCCCACAGGGAAATTCTGGAAATCGAAGAGAAAAAGAAACAACTTGCAAGGGACTATACCAGACGTGAGGAACAAATGGAGTATCTCAGGAAGCAGCAGGTTGTATTTGAAGAAAAGCTCAGTGAGAAACGCGCCGTTCTTGATTCAATTCTTGTTACTCTTGGTGAAAAAGAAAAACAAATGGAACAACTGAGGGAAAAATTGGATAATCTGGCAGACAAGCTTTCTGAGGTTAAAATTAAAATCAGAACCGGTGAACTTGAAAGCGCTACCATTGATGATAAGATCACGGCTTCATTCAAGACCCAGCAGGAACTTATAATTGAAAAAGACTCATATGTCCTAAAAGCACAGGATTCTAGGAATGATGCTTCCAGAATTGCAAGGGAAGTCAGTGAACTTGCTGACAAACTGAGTTCAACACAAGGTGAAATTAAAAACGGGAATACTGATATAGAAAAACTAAGAACAGATTTAGGAGCAAAGAGGACCAAGCTTGGTATTTTGGAAAGCAGCCTGAAAATTCTGGAAGATATGGAGAAACGGATGGAAGGGTATTCCGGAACTGTAAGGGACATTGTTGAAGAAGCTGGCCTTTCAGGAAGTCATCTTACCGGAATAAGGGGAGTTGCTGCTCGATTAATTACTGTAGACAAGGGTTTCGAGCATGCCGTTGAAGCTGCCCTTGGCAATTGTGTTCAGGCTATCATCACCGACAATCTGGAAAGTATAGGAACAACCCTTGGGTACCTGAAGGAGCAGAACAAAGGGCAAGCATCATTCATTTCCGGTAAATCCAGCTTCAGCAAAGAAGCTGATATAACCGGAAAATTATCTGAAAAACCTGGTTATTTAGGGTCGCTGTCCGGTAGAATAAAAGGTAATGCAAATGATACTGAATCCCTGAAATTTATTCTGTCAGGTGTCATTGCAGCAGACTCATATAAAAATGCACTTGAAATTTGGAAAAGCGGAAATGGAAATTATAGTGTTGCAACACTGGAAGGAGATTTCCTCGGCAGGGACGGGGTTATTACCGGCGGCAGCACTTCATTCAAAAAGACCGGCCTTTTGAACAGGGAAAACAAGATCAAGGAAACAAGGATTGAAGCAGAAGACCTGCGCTCAGAGATTTCCGGTCTGGATGCAAATCTCAAGACATTGATTTCAAAGGTTGCGGAACTGTCTTCCCTGGAAAACCAACTGCGAACAAAGCTCAATGAACTAAATGTTGAGAAAACCAGAAAAGAAGCAGAAGCCAATGCAGCAAATGCAGCTTTATCAGGTATTACAACCAGGATTGAATCCATTGAAAAAGGACTGCAGGATGCAAAACAAAGAAAAGCATCCATCCAGACAGAGATGGAGTCCTTGCGCAAAGAACTTATTGAGCAGGAAACGGTAATCAGTGCAATAAAAAATGATATTACAGGTTTTGAGCTGTCACATCAGGAAGATAGAAAAAACAGGGATGACCTGCACCTTGATATTTCTGATTTAAAGGTCAGCCTGAACTCGGTAATTGAAAGTCTGGGCAGTTCAGGTGAATCCATCAACAGAATTGCAACCGAAAGAGAAGAGCTGGATGCCAAGAAAGAGCTGATGCTCCTTGAAATAAAAGAATTTGATGTAACTGAGGCCAGATTGCAGGGGGATATTGAACTTCGGGAAAAAGCTGTCAGCAATCCAGGAGCAATTCAATCGGAGCTGGAAAAAGTATTAAATGCCCTGGTCAGGGAACGGCGGGCCCTTGAAGAGGAATCCAACAGGCATGTTGACCGGGTAAATGAAATAAATAAAGAAATTCTTCAGCTTCAGAGCAAGTGTTCAAAGGTGGAAGTTAATCAAGCCAAGACAGTCTCTGAAATAGATGCCATGAAAAACAGAATGTGGGATGAGTACGGACTGACTCACAATGAAGCCCTTGGAAGGCATACTGAAATAGAAAATATAAGTGAAGCCCGAAATGAAATCAATCGTTGCAGAAAACGAATTAAGGAACTTGGCCCTGTCAATGTAAACGCAATAGAAGATTACGCAAGAACCAAGGAAAGATACGACTTTCTTTCAATCCAGCAGGCTGACCTCAATGAATCCAAGGAAGACCTTTATAAAATCATCAGGGAAATGAACACAATCATGAAAAAGACCTTCAAGGAGCAGCTCGAGATCATAAATGATAAATTCGACAAGGTTTTTGTTGAACTCTTTGAAGGGGGGAGGGCACGTGTTGAACTGGTTGATGAGGATGATATTCTGGAAAGCGGGATAGATATCATCGTTCAGCCTCCTGGCAAAAAACTTCAGAACATGATGCTTTTGTCCGGTGGAGAAAAAGCTTTTACGGCAATTGCACTGGTATTTGCAATACTTGATATCAACCCTTCTCCATTTTGTATATTCGATGAAATAGAGGCGGCCCTTGATGAAACAAATGTCTGGAAATTCGGTGAATATGTTAAAAATTACAGGCACAAGACCCAGTTCATTATGATTACCCACAGAAAAGGAACAATGGAACACTCAGATTCGCTCTATGGGGTAACAATGCAAGAACATGGTATATCAAAGATTGTATCAATGAACATGACTGATTAGGAGAAAAGATGGGAATAATCGATCGCCTTAGGGAAGGCTTAAAAAAAACACGGAGCAACCTGAAAGACAGGATTGATTCAGTTATAAAATCATTTACAAAAATCGATGAGGATTTATTTGATGAACTTGAAGAAATACTGGTTCTTGCGGATACAGGAATTGAAGCATCCATGGGAATCTGCAATCGTCTTAGAATACGCGTCAGGGAAGAGGGTATAACCGATCCCATAGCAATCAAGGGATTGCTGAGTGAAGAAATACAGGCAATGCTTGGCAGATATCCTGATACTGACCTATATTGCATGAGCAATCCAAAAGAACTGGATATTATCCTTGTTGTCGGTGTAAATGGAACCGGTAAAACAACAAGTGTGGGAAAAATTGCAGCATATCTTAAGGCAAACGGGAAAACGGTCCTTGTTGCAGCAGCTGATACCTTCCGGGCGGCAGCCATTGAACAACTTGAACTGTGGACTGAAAGAGCAGGTGTGGGTATAATTAAACATAAACATGGTGCGGATCCCGGAGCTGTGGTATTTGATGCCATAAGAGCAGCTAAAAGCAGAAATGCAGATGTTTTACTGGTTGATACAGCAGGCAGGCTTCATACTAAGAAGAATCTTATGGAAGAACTGAAAAAAATACATAGGGTAATCGAGAGGGAAGCGCCGCAGGCAGGGAAGGAAACCCTGATTGTTCTGGATGCAACATCCGGCAACAATGCATTGGTGCAAGCCCGGGCCTTTGGTGAAGCCACAGGTATTGACGGAATAGTCCTGACAAAAATGGATGGGACTGCAAAAGGTGGGATAATTATCCCTGTAACAACGGAACTGGGAGTTCCCGTTAAGTTTGTGGGCATAGGTGAAAAAACCGACGACCTGAAACACTTCGACCCGGTAGAATTCGCTGAAGCTCTTTTTTAAGGAGATTGTCATGAATGAAAATCTGGAAATATTAAAAGACCTTTTCAAGAAAAAAGGGAAATTGAAATGGATATTGATTGTTGCAGCAATTATTCTTGTAATTATAACTGCTGACAGGATATATCTCAGGATACTTGAGCTTGAGGAAATCGGAGGTCTGTCTTCTGTATATATAAAGGATATGTTATGGAAAATCGGCATTGGGGTTGCCACAGGGGTGATTGCCGTAGCTGCTGTGCTTGTTCAGAATATTTTTATAAAAAGAACTTTGAAAAAATATTATCTTAAGAATGACCAGGTGCCTGCCAGGTTCTATAACTGGCTGCCCGCAATTGGAGCGGGTCTTGTATTTGGAATTACGGCAAACAGTTCAATGTATCTTAACGCCATGAGATTCTTCAATTCGGAAAATTTCGGCATAAGCGATCCATTGTTTTCAAATGATGCAGGTTATTACATCTTCTCAAGGCCGTTTCTAATGAATCTTGTTAACTATTTCCAAGGTCTGTTGATATTTCTCATTGTTTACACAATAGCTTACTACATAATAGGAATGTTAAGGACAACAGGTACAGTAAGGCTTCAAAGCTTCAAATATCCACCGATGCTGGTTCATATCATGGCAACAGCTGCATTGTTTCTCGCAGTAAGGTTTCCGATTTATAAATTCAAGGCTGAATCAATTCTTTTCGGAAATGTCGTTGATTCAACCGGGGCCGGTTTTGTCAATGTAAATGTATGGCTCAAGTACTATAGGATAATTCCATATGTGCTTGTGGTTATAGTTGTTGCAGCAGTCTTTTTCCTTTTTAAAAGAAAGTATAAAATGGCCGGAATCTCAATAGCGGTATTTCCGGTTGCTTTTTTGATAACAGCAATAATAGCGATTGCCGTTCAGGGTCTTGTAGTTGACCCGAATGAAAAAGACAAGGAAAGCGAATATCTTGAATACAACATTGAAATGACCCGTGAAGCGTATGACCTGGAAGGGATAACTGAGATTGAAATATCAGGTACAGAAGTGCTTACCCCGCAGATGCTGACGGACAATGCAGGGACAATAGAGAACATAAGGGTCCTTGATTACCAGTCCGCCATCAGAACAAATACCCAGATACAGAGTAATACACTTTTCTATACCTTCATTGACGGAGACATAGTGAATTATAATCTTGACGGGGTGGAAAGACCTGTATTCATTAGTGCCAGGGAACTTGCGCCGGACCAGCTTCCCGACAACTCATATATAAACAGGACATACAGGTACACCCATGGTTATGGAATAGTCATGAATCCTATGAATGAAACGAACTCACAGGGTCAAATTGAATTCATTTTAAGCGGACTGGACCATAAAAGTGACTATGAAAACCTAAAAGTTACAAGACCCGAATTATATTACAGTGAACTCAATTATGGTTATGTGGTAGTTGATGCAAACAGTGACAGTGACATAGAAATCAATTATGACGGCAAACAGGAAACAAGGTACAGCGGGGAAGGCGGAATAAAACTAAACTTCCTCAACAGGATTCTATATGCTGCGAAATACGGAGACCTTAACCTGCTTACATCCTCCTATGCCAAGAATGCAACACTTTTACCGAACAGGCAGATAGTCGAAAGGGCACAGCTTGGGGTACCATTCCTTACAATCGATACCGATCCATATATTCTTCTATCGGATGAAGGTAAACTGGTATGGGTCGTGGATGCCTATACTACTACTGACGAGTTCCCTTATTCCCAGAAAACCCAGGGACTTAATTACATAAGAAATTCAGTTAAAATAATAATTGATGCATATGATGGAAAAGCAACATATTACATAATAGATGAAGAAGACCCGCTTATAAATGCCTATGATTCCATCTATCCCGGCATTTTTACAAGGGAACAACTGCCCGAATTTGTCAAAGAGCAT
>CAYYXJ010000007.1:16126-17804 GCA_964475455.1 uncultured Clostridiaceae bacterium
AAGCCTGTTTGAACTGCAGACAGAGATGCTTAAGAAGTACCACCTGACTGGCGAAGATGTTGATGTGTTCTACAGCCAGCAGGATCTTTGGGATATAGCAAAATACCCGGCTGACGGGAATGCAGGAAGCCTGGTGGACATTGACTCATATTATGTAACAATAAAGCTGCCCAATGTCTCTGAAGATCCTGAGCTTGTTTTGATAAGACCGTTCACACCAAAAAGTACCCAAAGGCATAACATGGTGGCATGGCTCAATGTAAGAAATTCATTTGAGAATTATGGCGAATTGATATTATATAAGTATCCCAAGAATGTTAATTTGCTTGGTCCCAATCAGATTGAAGTCAAGATTAATCAGATAGACTCGGTATCCAAGAATATGACTTTATGGGGTCAGAGCGGTTCCGATGTTTACAAGGGAAGCCTTTTGGTTATTCCCATTGAGAACAGCGTTCTTTATGTTGAACCAATATATATTGAAGCCTCCGGAACAGCTTCAATACCGGAAGTAAGACAAATAATAACCGGATACCAGGTTGGTGACCAGTTCATATACGGAATCGGCTCAAATGTCTCTGAAGCACTTGTAAATATGTTTGACAGTGTAGATTACACGCCACCTGGAGAGGTGGAACAACCCGGTGAACCCGGGGAAACACCTGTTTTAGACCAAGAGCAACTTGACGAGTTGAATAAAAAGATTGAGGAGCTCAGGTCCAATCTGCAGGAGCTGGAGGATTTGATAAACTCATTGCTGGATGGAGAATAAGATGACAGGCAGAGAACTATTGGATAAGTCACTTAACCACAGGGAATCCGGTAAATTGTCTGTTGATTTCGGAGCAACAGCGGTTTCGGGGATTCATGTACTATGTATTGACAGGCTCAGGGAATACTATGGTCTTGACAAAAGACTTGTCAAAGTCATTGAACCATACCAGATGCTTGGCTTGATTGAAGATGATCTTAAGGATGCCTTAGGTATAACTGTTAATGGATTCACTGGCATTTATTCTATGTTCGGGTTCAAGTTTGAAAACTGGAAACCTTACAGGACACTCTGGGGACAGGAAGTACTTGTTCCGGGTGATTTCGTTACTAAAACTGATGATACAGGCGGGGAACTTATTTTTCCGAAAGGTGATACTACAGCACGACCCAGCGGTAAAATGCCGAAGACAGGTTATTTCTTTGATTCAATCATTCGTCAGGATGACATAGATGAAGACAACCTTAATCCTGATGATAACATGGAAGAATTCGGACTCTTGAGTGAGACTGAACTGATATTGATTAAGGATCAGGTTCTTAAACTGGCACAAAAAGACAGAGGTCTTGTTGCAAGTTTCGGAGGAACGGGACTTGGGGATATTGCCCTTGTTCCTGCTCCAATGTTAAAAAATCCCAAAGGTATCAGGGATATTACTGAATGGTATATTTCAACTGTAACAAGGCCTGATTATATTCATTATATTTTTCAAAAGCAAACAGAAATTGCCATAGAAAATCTCAATAGACTATATAAAGCTTTAGGCAATTCAGTTCAGGCCGCATTTATTTGTGGTACAGACTTTGGTACACAGAATTCACAGTTTTGCAGTTCGGAAGCTTTTGATGATCTGTATTTGCCATATTATCAAAAGATTAATGGCTGGATACACGATAATACAACATG
>CAYYXJ010000007.1:17842-34458 GCA_964475455.1 uncultured Clostridiaceae bacterium
TCAAGCACTCCTGCGGGGCTGTCGAGCCACTGCTTGATAATATAATCAGAGCCGGTTTTGACATTATCAATCCTGTACAATGTTCAGCTTCTGGTATGGACCCGAAGCATCTTAAGGATACTTATGGAAAAGACCTTGTATTTTGGGGTGGGGGAGTTGATACACAGAAAACTCTTCCGTTTGGTACGCCTGAACAGGTAAGAGAGGAAGTTCTGTCGAGATGTGAAATTTTTTCAAGGGACGGTGGCTTTGTATTCAATGCAATCCATAATATCCAGGCAGATACCCCTGTAGAAAATGTAGTAGCTATGATGGAAGCACTGGAGGATTTCCAGGGTTAGAAACCGGGGGATTTAAATGAAACGAATTGACGAACGTGACACAATGTTTGCCAGAATGAACTATAAAGAGGGTTCAAAGAGCTACGAAGACTATTACTCAAGGAATTCTGATAAAAAGGAGCTTGATGATGCGCTAAGAGCAAGATTTGAACTTTTTTCAAAGGAAACACCATATTATAATAAATACCTTTCATCTGCAGCGGATGCCAATTTTGATTTTATAAATGATATAAGATGCCTTGCTGAAGAAACAAAACCGAATGAAAAGATTCCTGTTGAGTCAAAGGAAGTATCAGCCTTTATAAAAAAACTGGCTGTCCACTATGGTGCTCTGGATTCTGGCATTGCTTATGCTGATGATAAATTCTTTTATACACACAGAGGCAGGCTGGAAGACAGCTATGGATTGGAAGTTGATACCAGTTTAAAAAATGCACTTGTATTTACAATTGAAATGGATGAAGAAGCAATCAACACAGCGCCGGCAACGGATGCTGCGGTTGAGACATCAAATGCTTATGTGAAGGGAGCAGTCATAGGGCTTCAGTTAACATATTTCATAAAGAGAATGGGATACAGAGCAAGATGCCACATGGATGGTAATTATCTGTTATATGCACCACCACTGGCAGTGGAGGCAGGTCTTGGAGAAATGGGAAGAAATGGATTGCTAATAAGCAAGGCAAAGGGGTGCTTTTGCAGGATTGGAATTGTTACCACTGACATGCCACTGATTCATGATGCTAAAACTGAACTTGGAGTAGCAAGGTTTTGCAGAATATGCAGGCAGTGCATTAAAACTTGTCCTGGAAAAACTGTGTCGGCTTCAGATGATCCCAGGGACTGGCATGTGGAACAGGAGAAGTGTTATGGTGTATGGAGAAATCTTGGAACGGACTGCGGTATTTGTATTTGTGCATGCCCCATAGGGCAGGACATACCCGCGGAAAAGATAAAGGAAATGAGTGACCTGCAGATTAGTGAATATATGGAAGATTATAGAGAAAAGAATGGAACCCGGAAAAGAAATCTGAAATTTTTCCTATAGAGAGGTGAGTCATGAATTATAAATTAAAGAGATATGATGAAAGTGATTTCATCAGAGTAAGAGATTTTCTTTCAGAATCATATACCAAAGGTGGTACCAATTGGAGAATAGAACGCTGGAACTTTGCATTCTCCCTTGCATCAGCAATGAATGAAGGTTTGGATCAGTTAAAAAACAGTATTGGGCTATTTGAAGATAAAAACAACAGGATAATTTCTGTCGTGAACAGTGAAGGTGAAATGCGAGGGGAAGTATTCTTCCAACTTACAAGTGAGAACAGGTCAGAAAAGCTCCTGAATGATATGTTTGAATTTGCAGAAGCCAATGCAACATTAAAGACCGATGAAGGTGAAATGCTGAAAGCGTTCATTCCAAATTGTGATAAAGAGTTGATCAAGGCCGCAACCGAAAGAGGATATGTAAAGACAAGTGGAATTGATAACATAACATCGATTAAAAGAAATGTATATGCACCCAAACCTATACCGGATGGTTATACATTTACCACAGGAGACAAACTGGGTCCGGAATTGAAAGCTCTGGCCCATGCAAAGGCTTTTGGCTATATAGAAAAAGAGATTTATATAGAGAGAGCGGTGAAAGGTTTTAGTATATTAGCAACAATGCCTGATTACAAAGCTGACCTGGATGTATTTATTATTGATCCGAATGGTAAACCTGCTTCCTTTGCATCAATGTGGTATGACAGCAAAAATCATATAGCGATGCTTGAACCCATGGGAACATTACCCGGATACAGAAGGTTGGGTTTGGGTAGCAATGCCCTCCATGAAGGAATACAAAGATGTATGGAGCAAGGAGCAAGGAAAGTCTACGGTGGTGACCAGCAGTTCTATTACGATATAGGATTTGAGATAGAATTCTCATATGGAATCTGGAAAAAGCTCATTTGAATAAATAATTGCGAACATCCTTTCAACAAAGAATATGAACAAACAAAAAACAATTTGTTAACAAACTGTAAACACATTCCTTGTGCTATTGAAGTATGTTACCATCAACTGATATTATTAAATTGAATTTATTCTGGAATCCAAAGGAGTAGAAAATGAATTCTTTCAAAATTAAGAAAGCACTGAAACTTAGCGCTCTTCTTGTTATATTTGTTCTTCTGTTGGCTTGCCGGAACCAGACAATCAGGGTTGACAAAACGCTTTTCGGATTAAGTGAAAACTGGAAGGTTGTATATGAAATTGAAGGTAAAGTCAAGAGCAATAAAGGTGCTCAAATGGATGAAGTATTTACAGTGGGGGAGAACACCAGACTGACATTGGAGTTCACAGGTAATCCAGAAGATTTGGAGTCAACTGGAGATATTTGGGTCAAAAGGCTGTTCGCAGGAGATATAAATCTTAATATTAATAATCAGGAACAGGAACATGATAAATTTGTTTTTGAAGAAAAGCCGAATGCAGACATCCTGATGATGTTAGAAATGAACGATGGTTATATAATTTCAGTGGAATGGGGTTTGGGTATACAAAGAAAAGAGTTTATTGTAATGCATTAAGGGCATTCTGGAATTTTAATTGCCAAAAACCTCATCAATGTGTAGAATTATATCAGAACAAAAGAAAATGCCTGTTTGGAAGAGGGGAATGCTTACAGGAAAAGGTATCATATGTTAAAAAAATCAATTTCAAATCAAAGAGGATTTTCACTCATTGAACTATCAATAGTTATTGTTATACTCGGAATACTGGTTCTGTTAGCAATACCCAGAATAAACGGTGCCGTTGAGATTGCCAGGCTTAATACAGATAAAGCAAATGTTAGAATTTTAAACGGTGCTACATCAGCATATCGTATTGAAAATTATACAATCGGTGGTGAGGATGTTTTTTCCGGATTAACGACGGATGCTGCCAGAATTCAAGAGTTGGTTGACAGCAGTTTCATCCTGGAAACCATAGTAACAATGTCGGAAGATGCAAAAATAATATGGAATGTTGATCAGCAGATTTGGTATTTGTACATTAACAGTGAACCTGTAATGCTTACACAGTTCGGTAATACATTCATGGAAGTTGCACAGGGATTCATTGATACAATCATAAAAAATTATGAAGAAAATGGTAGTTATGGGCGTACTTGGGGAGATTATCGTTTTACTGATCTTGGTATTGACCCTGATGACTGGGATGAAGCTTTTTCACACTATGAATTCAGACCAAGCGGAAGTGATCTCCTGGTCACACCGGAAGAAGGATTTACTCCATCTGTAAAACTTATAACAGGAGAAGTAAAGACTGTTTATACTAACTATAATATTATTTATGATGTTGAAACGGAAAAATGGTATTATCGTGCAGTCAGCCCTGAAAATGAAGTGGATATAAATACTTTGCAGCTTGTACCTTGATCATTCATTCTCAGGATTCAGTGTTTTATTCCGATAATATAAATCAGGCCGTTTTATAAACCCCATTTTATCCCAGAACCTGTTGCCAAGCTCATTGCTTGTAAAAACAGTCAATGCAACCTTGGTAATACCGATTTCATCAAGTGCTGCCAGTACTTTATTGACAAGAGCTTCTCCAACTCCGGCTCTTCTGGATTCTGTATCAACAAAGGCATGGTATATATATGCACGCCGGCCATCATGACCACAAAGTATAGCACCGATAATTTTATCTTCTTTTTCTGCAATGAAGTTAGTGGATGGGTTTCTTTCAAGAAATTTCCTTATTCCTTCAAAAGAGTCATCAAGATTGCGAAGACCGACATGTACATCAGTGGTCCATAAATTGTACACCTCTTCGTAGTCATTTATATTCATCAGTCTGATTTCCATCATAACCTCCATATCCTGAATTTATTATATCAGAAGAATATCAAAGCTTTCATAACTAAGAAAAAAGTTACTGCATGGGTATTTAAAGAATCCTTCATATGGTAGTAGAAAAATGTGTTAAAATATGAAAAACTCCTTAAAAACAATCGAATATGGCATATAATGTAAATTAATCAGCGGTGACACCAATAATTCATTGCATTCAATATTATAATGCTGTTTTAAGCTTAGAAGATGGTGCTTAATGTGAATGTATAATTATTATAAAGTCTGTATTATACCCTTACCACTAAGTTCATTCTTAAATAATTCCTCAGTGGCCAATGAGATTTTTGTAACGCTGAAATCTTGAATCTGCGGATATATATAGAAAGTATCGGTCAGGGTATTTAAATCCACACAATCACCATGTTTGCCAAGATAATTATACTCAATATGGCATGAATACATTGATGAAACAGGTTTTTCAATTGTATAGGATTCATCAAGATAAATGCCTTCTACAAAAAATCCATTCATATCATGCTTCATTTTGGCTTTTCCAAGATCGATATATCCTTTTGCATTTGGGAGGCTTTTGACTATGACATCACTTTCAAAGTTGTAGGTGCCGTTTAAGACTTCCTCTTTAACATTTCCTCTTTCCCATTCATACCAATCCGGAATATGCTCAAATTCCGTAACCCCATCATCACCGGACAATCTGCCATATTCAGACATAGTCCAACTTTTTTCACAATGGGAGCATGTTAGATTTATGTTTTTGGTTGTCATTTTAAATTCCGTCAAACAGGCAGGGCATTGGTACAGTACCTTATGAAGCCCTTCAGCGCGTTTGGGATAATCAACCTTCACCCTGTTATCCCACTGCCATTGGTAGTCATCATATTGAAATTCATTTTGGATAACTCTATTTATTTCAATGTCATCCATGTTTTTTATTTGTTCAGTTGTCAAGACGCATTTCATGGAACTTTCAACATTAATTCCCCGGTTATGCAGATTCCAAAATGGAGAATTTATATGATGGCCGTGATTAATGATTATTACAAGTGGTACCTTTAAGAATTTTACCAATTTACCCAGTGAATCCGGAAGCAAAGCATTTGTTCCGCATAAACTATATCGTGCTTCCGGGTATACAATTGCAATGTCACCATTGTTTATAACGCTTTTCAGATGTTTTACAGTAGTGTAATCGCTTGTGAATTTTCGTTTGCAAATACATCCTACAGTTCTAAGAAGCCATTCGTTAATCAAAAAGCCGTCAATGGCTACAATACTATTTGTTTTATGAGGATAAGTGGCCTTGGCAACAACTTTGAAATCTAAAAATGCGTTATGATTGGTAAAAAGAAGGTATGGGGGTTCAACACCCTCCATATTTACTTTAGTTATAACACTGTTGTGCTTTTTTACATCAGGAAAGGCAAGCATGTTAATAAGCCATCTCAAGCGTTGTCTTTGCGGTGGTTTGGACATGTCGAATCTTTTAAAGTCGTTTTGCCGTATCTTCTTCATTTGTGCCCCCTTAAAAAAGTGAATAATATGTATTTTAAGATTTTACCATCAAAAGACAGTTAATATAAGGCATGGTATAATTGAATTGCAATTTTGGAAGTGCAATTTTCTATATTTACAGCATCAGATGAATATTGGTATTTATAACTTTAAGAGAGGAGAAAGATATGAAAGAAAGAAGATGTCCGGTAACCGGAGCTACAAGTGGGTCCGCTGCAAAAGGTGGTTCGGCAAACAAAAATTGGTGGCCGAATCAGTTGAATCTGGAAATACTGCATCAGAATCCTGATTCAGGAAATCCCATGGATTGTGATTTTAATTATGCGGAGGAGTTTAAAAAACTTGATTTAAAGGAAATAAAGAAAGATTTATTCAAGTTGATGACCGACTCCAAGGATTGGTGGCCTGCAGATTATGGACACTATGGTCCATTGTTTATCAGGATGGCATGGCACAGTGCCGGTACCTATAGAATGGGGGACGGCCGTGGGGGTGCAAATACAGGCACACAAAGATTTGCACCACTGAACAGCTGGCCTGATAATGTTAATTTGGATAAAGCACGCAGATTACTGTGGCCGGTTAAAAAGAAATACGGGAAAAGCATTTCATGGGCAGACCTTATGATTTTAGCAGGGAACTGTGCCCTGGAATCAATGGGATTTAAAACGTTTGGATTCGGTGGTGGCCGTGAGGATGTATGGGAACCGGATAAGGATGTTTACTGGGGTTCTGAAGCAGAATGGCTTGGAGATAAGAGATATACAGGAGAAAGGGATCTGGAAAACCCCCTTGCTGCAGTACAAATGGGATTGATTTATGTTAATCCGGAAGGACCAAATGGTAATCCTGATCCGGTTGGCTCAGGTGTTGATGTAAGGGAAACCTTTGCAAGAATGGCAATGAATGATGAAGAAACCGTTGCACTTGTTGCAGGAGGGCATACCTTCGGCAAGTGTCATGGAGCCGGCCCGGCAAAAAATGTAGGTCCCGAACCAGAAGCAGCCCCTATTGAGGAAATGGGCCTTGGCTGGAAAAACACTATGGGGACAGGAAAAGGCGGGGATACCATAGGCAGCGGTATTGAAGGTGCTTGGAAACCAAAACCGACTAAGTGGGATATGGGGTATCTTCGTGTACTGTTTAAATATGAATGGGAACTGGTAAAAAGTCCGGCTGGGGCTAACCAATGGCTTGCCAAGGATGTAGACGAAGAGGACATGATAGTTGATGCTCATGACCCCAAAAAGAAACACAGACCAATGATGACAACGGCGGACCTGTCACTTAGATATGATCCCAAATATGCACCAATAGCAAGGCATTACTTAGAAAATCCAGCAATATTTGAGGATGCCTTTGCAAGAGCCTGGTTTAAACTGACTCACAGGGATATGGGACCAAAGTCATGTTATCTTGGAGAAGAAGTACCGGATGAAGATCTAATTTGGCAGGATCCTGTTCCAAAGGCAGATTATAAACTTGTTGATGATAGGGATATTGAAGACCTTAAGAAAAAAATACTTACATCAGGAATTGCTCCGTCAGTATTGATTTATACTGCCTGGTCATCTGCCTCAACATTCAGAGGGTCTGACAGAAGAGGTGGAGCAAACGGAGCTCGGATACGTCTTGAACCGCAGGTGAACTGGGAGGTTAACCAACCATCACAACTTAAAAAGGTTTTATCCAAGCTTGAGAATATCAAGAATGAGTTCAACAGTGAACAAACTAACGGTAAAAAAGTATCACTTGCTGATTTAATTGTTTTAGGTGGATGTGCTGCTGTTGAAAATGCTGCAGAAAAAGCCGGGCATAAAGTTGTTGTACCATTTGAACCTGGTAGAACCGATGCAACTCAGGAACAAACTGATGTGGCATCATTCAGTGTACTTGAACCTTGTGCTGATGGTTTTAGAAATTATAAAAGGGAAAGAATATCAACCGCTGATGAAGAGTTATTGCTTGATAAGGCACAGCTTCTGAAACTTACAGCTCCAGAAATGACTGTACTTATAGGTGGACTAAGGGTATTGAACGTAAATTACAAAGAGTCACCTCATGGAGTTTTAACTGAAAGACCCGGCATGCTCACAAATGACTTCTTTGTAAACTTGATGGATATGGATATAGAGTGGAAGTCTAAGAATAAGGATAAGGGCTTATATGAAGGCAAGGACCGCAGTACAGGAAAACTCAAATGGACAGCCACAAGAGCTGACCTTGTTTTCGGATCAAATTCACTGCTTAGAGCTTTAGCCGAAGTTTATGCTGCTGATGATGCAGAAGATAAGTTTGTGAATGACTTTGTAAAAGCATGGAACAAAGTTATGAATGCAGATAGGTTTGATTTATAAAAAGGGTTTTACAACAGGGGTTGGTGATTCGACCCCTGTTTTTTTTAGGAATTTTTACTGATGGACATTAATTGTGAAGGGTGTTTTAATTATTTTTGGAAATTTGAAACTTTTTGCAGTTCAAATGAATCTAATAGATATAAGCAATAATAAACCCTTTGAAAGGACCGCAGATAATTGAAAAACATTGAAGAGGCATTATTGGGCAATCAGGAAATGCTATATAGAATTGCTGCCAGGTATTTACAGAGTCATGATGATATTTTGGATGTACTTCAGGAAACTGCATATAAAGCAATAAAAAATTCTCATAAAATACGAGATGAGAGATATATACTGACTTGGATTATCAGAATATTGATTCATAACTGTCTTCAAACAATCAAAAAGAACAAAAAATTCCCATTATTGGAGTTTGATGAAAACTTATACTGCAGGAAGGATTTAGAAAACCCTCAATTTGAAATAAATGATTGCCTTATGAAACTGGGGAAGAACTACCGGGATGTCATTGTTTTAAAGCATATTGAAGGATATAAAATAAGCGAAATAGCACAAATTTACAATAAACCTGAAGGCACTATCAAGACATGGCTGAAAAGAGGTTTGGAGTCATTACGAAACGAGGTATTACAGGATGAATAGTTTTGAAATAGAAAATGCATTGAAAAAAGGTGTTAACAGGGGTAAAAAAGCAAGGAAAAGGACCAGGGTCATTAATATTAATATTATTTCAGTGATAGCTATTTTCCTGGCATTTTCAATTTCAGTAAATATATCAGGAACTTTTGCATCATCAATCAGTGGGATACCTGTAATTGGAAAGATTGCTGATTTTGTGAGAATTGGAAGTGGTTTTACAGAAGTTGCCGAAAGAGGATATTTCAGTCAGGGAGATACTGTAATAAGGGATGAACACTACAAAATATCAATAGAAGGTTACTATTTTTCTGACAAGAACCTTAACATAATTATTAGAGTTGACGGGAAGTTTAATGAAGATTATATATATGAAATAAGCAATGTCGATTTATTGAAAGAAGATGGCAGTAAGATGTCAGGCGGTTTCCTTAGTTACGGTTGTTTGGATTTGACTGATGGATACGGAATTGCAAGTATTGTGGCCAACCAGGTTGAAGAGAACTTTCCCGAGGAGCTTACTCTATGTTTTGATTTTGCCTACACGAGCTATAACAAAACCCAACGGGAGGCTACGATTCTTTATGAAAATCTAAAAGTCCCTTTGAAAAGACAGATGATTGAAGAAAATATAAAAATCACAATAGAAGAAACAGTAGAGGCAGAAGACATTCAAATGGACATTATAAGTTTGTCAATTACACCTATAATTATGGAGCTTGTAATAAAAGTTGAATCAGAAAAAATGGTATTCTACGGATTTGATTCTTTGTATTTTGAATCAAAGGAAAAGAAGTATATGCCAATATCTGACGGGGTTAGTGGTTCCATGGATATTAACAATGGAATATATACATACTTCTTTGAAAGCAACTATTTTGATCAGGAAAAAAATCTAACATTGGTATTTGACGGTATTTATGCTTTGCCCAGGGAAAACTCGACATACATCATAGACCTTGACTCCCAAATTGCAATTGATGAAATTGATGAACATCTCAAGCTTACAAGTATTGAAGAAACTGAAGATGCGTTCAATTTGTATTTTGAGGGGGTTGAGGGCAAAAGGCTTGAATTCAAGACATTCAACGGCAACCACTTTGCTGAACAATCGTTTAGCGGTGAAAGTTATGGTGTAAAAATAAACAAAGAAAAGCTTGATGATTCTATTATTGAAATAGATTTTTACCGGTATCCGGCAATGTTGGAATTCCACAGTGAAGTTATTATAACTCAATAATTATGGTCAGAACCTATCAGGGTTTATCCATTATAATGAGCCGGCCTTCAGGGTTGACGCCTATTAACCAGATATCATCGCTGAAAGTAACAGCGGTGTTGGTTAACTCGAAGGTCGCAGCATCCATGATAATTATGGAATAAGTTCCGGTGGATTCAGAATATTGCTTTATATAGAAAGTGTTGTTCAAACTATTGTAAATGAAGTCCTGGAACTGCAGTTCATTGCCAGGGGTCAATGTATGGATTTTTGTTCCATCCAATGATATAAAGTCGATTGAGTGATTGCTGGAATCCGGATTATAGTTCGAGTAAATGATATAACCCGGTATTTCGAAGAAGTCATAAAGATTGCTGCCATTGGCAACCAATGTCAGGGAGCCGTCATCCAGGGCAAGAAGATAGGTGCTTAATAAGTTTTCCTCACCTTCATTAAATTCATATCCACTGACCAGGATTTGGTTGTCACCTGCATCAGCAATATGAGCCAGGTAATGAATCCAGCCTTCCCCGGTTTTCATTTTAAAGGGAAGAGTGTAGATTTTATTTGACATATTATCATCACCAATAACCAAAAGTTCATTTATATCTCCGCCTGGTTTTTGCTTTATAGCTGCAATTTTGCCGTCCTTGAGATGAAAAACAGGATAAGGCGGCCGGCTTGTTTCATAATCAGAAAAGTATATTTCTGCTGACATGTCGAGAGGATTTATATTGAATATGGAGTTTCCAAAGAAATAATGATAATTATTTTCGTTATCCCAGAATTCATTAGAAACCATGGGATTGTAAAGTGTTGTGGCATAGGTTGTGATTTCGGCTTCCAAAGCATTTGATATGGCACTGGATATATTGTTGTCAAGGGGTGTCATTTCACCCGATTGAAGGTTATATATTGTCTTGGCATAGTTCCAACCCTCCTGCTCATTTGTAATAATTCCAAGGGACAAATACTCAAGGTTGTCTGATGCATCTTCAAAAATCATCCCATAATCAAAATCATTCAGAATTTCCACAACATTGGTTTCCGGGTTAACAGAATAAAGATTCTGCCTTTTGGAAACCATGAAACGGTATAATAAGCTATCACTTCGATATGGATCTGTGAAGCGGCCACTATTGCGTATCTTGTTTCCATAATCCTGAGCTGCACCAGAAAGATATTTTATACCTATGCTATGGGAATTTTGTGAAAGACCGTGAACTGTCATAATCATTTCAGTGTCGGAAAGCCATGATGTCTCAATATTATAATCACTCATGAAATCCAAAAACTGCAGCGACTCTTCATTTACCGGCTTATTAAAAACAAAGCGGAAGCATTGACTTGGTGTTGAAAGATATATTGGGGGCTCCATAAAAGCCTGAATCATTGGGTCATCAATTAAAATTTTAAAATCGAGAGTGTCATTGTGAATGAAATTTACATTAAATTCTTCAGCAAGTCCATGATTATCACCGGGATTGGTTTCCTTGATGCTTAGAGTATAGAACTCAGGCAGTTCTTCATCTAAAAATATAGTCAATGAAGCCAAACCGATTGAAACTTTATCCGGATTCACAAGGGTCTGGTTTATGTAGATGTAGTTCTCTATATCTTCATCGAATGGGCCGGTTAAATAAACGGTCAATACAATATTTCCGGAATATGCAATAGTTTCATTTTGTAATATTTCAAGTCTGCTATCTTCGAGCTGGGATGTTATAAATGAATATCCTGCTTTGGGTTTTTCAGGTGATGTGGAAGGAGCAGGAGTCACTGTTGCTGTAGGTAAAAGTGCGGTTGATTCAGTGGGCTCAGGAGAGTTTAGTGGTAGGGGAGATGGACTTTGAACCTGAGAGGCAGGTGAGCTTTTTGGTGTCTCAATTATTTCCTTCGAGCATGCATAAAAAAACATTACAAAAGAAATTGACAAAAGTGTGATTATCAGATGCTTTTTTGTCATATGCCCCCCCTAAATGGTGTAAACTTAATCGCAATAAATAATTTTTATATTACTATACTAAGTATACTACTTATCTGAAAAAAGTTTGTGAACAAAGTGTTAAGAAGATTTGTAATGTTATCTTCTGATATAATGTTTTGTGACCATTTAACACTTCTAAACGTTATTAGGGTGAGGAGTTTTTATTTATGGCAATACCTGCAGATGATAATACTTTTTCAATGAAATATGAACTTTACAGCAATATGATATATAAGCTGGCGCTGCTTTATCTCAATAATTCAATGGACTGTGAAGATGTAATGCAGGAAGTGTTTATTAAACTATTAAGCAAAAGAACTGATTTTACAGATCCGGAACATGAAAAAAGATGGTTGATAAGAATTGCAATAAATAGTTGCCTGGATAAAATCAGGAGAAATAAAAGAAATTGTACACTTCCACTTGAGGAAGGCATTTTTGTAACAAATACCTCTGAGGAGGAAGAACTGGTGTATTTAGTCCTCAAATTACCCGATAAACTTAAGGCCCCCCTTCATCTATATTATTATGAGGGATACAAAGTGAATGAAATATCAAAGATACTGGGTGTAAAAACTTCTGCAATAAAAATGAGGCTGAAGAGAGGAAGAGACCTGTTAAAGATTGAACTTGAGGAAGAAGTATATGAAAGATAATAAGTACAAAGAACTGTTTGATAGAGTTGAGATAGACGCTTTGGCCAAGGATAGAATTGAAGAAAAAATCTATGAACTGAGATTTAAATTTGAGGTCGGGGAGTCAGAGATGCACACTGTTGAGTTCACATATAATCGTTTCTGGGGTTATGTAGATATTAAGGTAGATAAAAAGCGGTTTAAAAAGGAGCTTATAAAAACATGGATCAAGCAGACCAGAACATATGAATTTGCTATAGGAAATATCGAAAAACACAATGTTCGTATTAATCTTGTCAGATCAGTTTTCCCTATAAGCACCAAGGTATGCACAGCCTGGGTTTATGTGGATGAACATATAGTGGGGCAGTTTGATGGGCATCTTACAATAATCGGCAAGCGGTTCAGAGATATGAGCATCCGCAACAGGAGGATTGCAATAATATCATATGTATTAATTATAGCTGCAGCCTTTTTCTTAATTGCATACCACTTACCCATAAGGATCAGTGAAGAAATAAATGGGGTACTCATAAGAGCGGGAACTTCTGAACCTGATTACTTGCAACCTGTCAGGATTACAGTTGAAGGGAAATATTATAGAAATTTATATCCAGGAAACCATGTTGGATTTGAGGGTTCATGCAAAGCTTATGTAAGGGATGCAGAATCAGATGGAAACACGGATTTCCAAAAAGAAAGCAAGGGTTTTTCGGTTTTCCCGGGTGTGGGTATTATTGAAGGTTATATCAAGACCATTAATTCATTCGGCCACTCGACTCACGACGGGTTTTTCTATCTAAATCCGGGCACTGGTGAGCTTATGATCATAGTATTTGAGAATGACGAAAACGGTGGGCCGGGACATGCGGGTGGTTCGGATGGCTTATATTATGCTGCACCTTGTAATACTCGGGAAGAAGCGCTCGATATTATCAATTATTTTAGTCCGAAAATCTGGGGGAAGAAGGTAACACCGAGAGAGTGAACCAAACCGGTTATGTCCTTTCATAAAAAATATCTTTTTCTTCAAAATTCGAGATGGCTTCAACATCAAAGATTCAGGATATACTTTCATTCTGGAATTCTTATGCAATTATCAAAGTCCAGGAATAGTCTATGGTTGGCATAAGAGATGGTAATAGTGGTATCTTTTCTTTCTGCCTGACTGAATGGAGAGTCAAATCGTTTATATTGCAGATCCATTTTATTGTTGTTAACAATAAAGTCCCCGGCATAAGTCAATTGATATGTCTTATTCATTGATTTATAAACCATTGATTTGGATACAGTTTCATAGCTTATCTCATTATTTGATATTCTTGCCTTGAAATCATCAAAACTTTCGAGATCTGCGCTGCTTAGTTCTGTTATCCAATAAGTCAGATTTCCGTATTGCTTCAGTTCTTCATTGCAAACCTCAAGATCAGTATTGCCGATGATGGCAATAAAAGATTTTTTAACTTTTCCAAAAGCAATTGAACCTTTTATTTTGGTTTCATCAAAAAGTCTAAAAGGGAAGTAACAATGGGTTTCAATGAGACGTTTCTTTTCCATGAAACCCTTTTTAACACTTAAATCATATATTGATATATTAATATTTTTTTCTTGGACTGAGTGAGGATTGATGCCATTTCCAACCCAGTAACCGGGCGAATTATCCTTTGCTCCATCCTTGGGAGGAGGGGTGGCCGGATGGGTTGTAAATACACAGATGTCCGGTGAGAGTGTTGCGGACCAGATATGCTGTTGGTCTGCAAATTCACCCGGATGATGTTTTTGGGCTGTGGCCAGCATATAGTGTTCTGTCCTGAATGTATAAGTATTTGCCCTTTGTATTGCTATTCCATCTGTTACAGGCCTGAGCAATCTGCTGACAATAGGCATAATACCGGAAAATTTCAAAATACTTAAATCCAGTAATTTGAAATCATGCAGGAACTCATTTGATAGCATATTGTTGTTGTGGATATATTTAACTGTAGCGGTGATTACTTCAGGATTTGTAAAGCATTCCATTGCCCATTGCATCATAATTCTTTCCATTGTCCGGCTTTTGGGGAATTCTTTGATTAATTCATCGACATCCAGACCTGATGATGCTTTTATTACCACTGAATCATTGACATGGCCTATTTCCTTGATAACCTCCGGAACCGAATAGTTTTTCATATAGATGAAATTTTGGTCCAGCCCATTTTTGGCGCTGCCCATATTGTATCCAAAGACACTGTATGTGACATTCCGGAGTGAGCTGTGAATACCTGCTTTTTTCTTCATTTCATATTGCCGGCCGCTTGTGGAGGTGAAGCTGCCTTTATGACTCTGGGTTGAAATATCATATAAAAGCAGGTCCATTATCATCTTGGCTTTTGTGACCAATTGATTGTCATCGCAAAACTCTATTAGATTTGCCAGGGGCCCGATATCTTCTTCATAGTATGTATTGCTGTACCATTCAGTAAAACCGTAGGTGAATCTTTGTGACAACCAGATTTCAATACGCTTACGGGCTTTTTCTTTATGCTCGGTTCCGGTTAAACCATCATTGGGGAACACTTCATCAGGATATAGCTGTCCAATCAAGTATTCAGCTGTTGCAAAAATCATCAAGTGGTTTTCAGACCAGTAACACATACTGTCCTGACCAGGCTGATCCATATGGAACTTGGAACCAAGAAGTGTAGTTTTTATCATTTCAACATATTTACACGGGAGATTATCGCTGTGATTGAATTGCATCCGAATCAAAGATTGCATTCGAAAATCTGAGCAGTCATAGCGTTTGTTTATATATTCACAGGTGTTATCTATGACTTTTAAATCAAAATCCCGATGATTTTCAAGTGCGGACAGTACATCATGGATATTGGCACCGGAAATATCCCCGGATTGAGGTAAAGAAGGAATTTTTGAAATCCTGGAATTTCTTCGAAACTCATATCCCGTGAATATAATTAACACCAGCAGTGCAAATCCAATGACATAGGGTATCAATCAATTTCCTCGCTTTCAACAATAGTAACCACTAAATTTTACCTCTTTATTGTATCATCTGTTTACTCTTAAGGCACTTGAAAAAAGTAAATTTTAATATTGTTGGTAATTGAATAGCTGGATTGTACTTGTTTTACATAACTGATTTTGCTAGACTTATATTGTGTAGATTCAATTAACTTTTAAACAACAATTTATAAATACGGGGGTAGTCATGAGAAAGACAAGAATATTATTGATTGTATTTGTTGTGTTCATGTTGGGTTTTTCTGCATGTGGGAAATCTGATGATTCCTCGAATATAAAGGAAGAAACTCAAAATCCTGCATCATCGGCAAAGACTCAGGCAGATGATTCAAGCAAGACTTCAGGCAGGGAGAATAAGTTTGATGTATTCAATATTGTTGGATTTGACAAAGAAGCAAGCGGTGGTTTCCTTGATTTTGATTTTCAGGAAAGCGCTGCTTTGCCGGAAGGTCTTCCTAAATTCATGGCAGGAAATGAGATAGAAGTGGATATAGCAGACTTCCCTGATGCCAACTGGGCCAAAGGTTATGAAAAGGTCAGTAAAAGTGATGTGAATGACTTTGCCAACTTATGTAACGAAACTGGTTACCGGGTTACTGGATTTTATACCAATGATGAAGATTCAGATGAGACAATAGGTCTGGTTATAGGAGTTTCACACAGCAAAAAGACAGAAAGTTATACAGTTGTTTATAACTATGAAGCCGAAACAATTTACGTTGGCAATTATAATATGGATTGAACCGTAATAATACTATTATATTCTTTTGGATAACAGGTCGAAAAACTGTTAGGCATATTACTTTTAATAATGCTGCAAAAGTGTTATAATTAAGTGAATAAATGTAGTATTATCAAGCATTAAAATCAATTAAGATCTTTATAATAATAATACTTTTAAAAATAAATCAGCCCAAAAGGCAAAGCTAGGTGATGAAAAAATGACTATCTCTATTTTTCGAGATTCGGAAATCAGCAAATCGCTTGAGAAACTGGTAACAAGACCAGATCAAAAAACAAGGGCGGTTTG
>CAYYXJ010000008.1:0-21849 GCA_964475455.1 uncultured Clostridiaceae bacterium
CGACGGGTTCCTCACTATAAAGTGCACTGTTCAATTTTCAAGGTTCAAGGCCTTTATCGCTAAAGGCGCCTAATCATAATACCATCTTTTTTATTAAAATGTCAAGGATTTTTGACCATTTCAGCGGTCGCATTTTTCAGCGGCTTACACATATTAACACTATGCTTTTATAGTGTCAACATGAATATGAAAGTTTTTCATGATATTTTTTACTTTTTTTCCGCAAGCTCCAAAAACATGGTGAAAACCCTTGCAAAAAGCGGGTTCAGCGCTTCTTAATAGCACTAAACCCGCTTGTTTTCTACAACGCATCCGGGTGTTCAGTCTTCCGTTATTACATCTTCAATTGACGCGCCAGGCGGTACAATGGGAAATACCTTGTCATCTTTATCTATTCTGAAATCCAGTACTACCGGTCTTTCAGTTTCAGCAAGAGCTCTTTCAATTGCTGAATCCACTTCACTCGGATCATCTATTCGGATTCCCACTGCCCCAAAGGCTTGGGCAAGAGCAACATAATCAAGAGCGTCTTCCAATGTTGTTTCAGCATATCTTTTGTCCAGGAACATTGTCTGCCACTGCCTCACCATTCCGAGAACACCATTGTTCAATATTGCAATGATTACAGGCAGCTTATACCTGACGGCTGTTGCAAGCTCCTGGCAATTCATTCTGAAACTCCCGTCACCGGCAACATTTATAACCACTTTATCCGGGTTGGCACACTTTGCACCGATTGCAGCACCCAGGCCATAACCCATGGTCCCCAATCCTCCGGAAGATATGTATGTTCTCGGTTCAGAAAACTTATACCACTGGGCAGCCCACAATTGATTCTGACCAACTTCAGTTACAATTATTGCTTTGCCATCAGTGTGCTTGTCCAGTTTTCTGACTACGGTCTGTGGTTTTACAGTTTTTCCGTCGTCGAGATATGACAGTGGAAACTTGGCTCTCCAGGCATTAATTTTATTTATCCAGTCACTTTCTTTCTTTTCTTCAATTTGCTCAGTCAATCTTTCCAGTATATCACTCATATAACCGCACAATGGATAGTCCACAGGAACATTTTTCCCTAATTCCGCAGGATCAATGTCAATATGCATGACCTTGGCACCGGGAGCAAAATTACTTACACTGGATGTAACCCTGTCACTGAAACGGGCACCTACCGCAATAAGCAGATCACAGTGAGTGGCCGTAAGGTTGGATGTCTTGCTTCCATGCATTCCGATCAAGCCCGTGCAAAGTCTGTCCTTTGATGGAAAACCACCAAGACCCATTAAGGTGGTTGCTACAGGTATCAAACCCTTTCGGGCCATTTTTGTAAGTTGTTTTTCAGTTTCGGATATTATTACACCACCACCTGAAAGTATAAATGGTCTTTTTGATTCATTGATTGCTTTTGCTGCTTCTGCAATTTTTTCATCAGAAACCCTGTCATGACGGATTCCGGCATGTTTTTTCAGTATTACATCATTGTTAATATCAACTTTTTCATATTCACATTCTTCCCTGCTGACATTAACGCATATATCAATCAGCACGGGACCGGGACGACCTTCCCTGGCAATAGCAAATGCTTCCCTTATTGTATCTGCAAGGTCATTGACATCCTTCACTATATAGTTATGCTTTGTTATCGGTATCGTAATACCGGTTATATCAACTTCCTGGAATGAATCCTTTCCCAGGTCCTTTTTACCGACTTGACCGGTAAAGGCAACCATTGGAACCGAATCCATGTATGCTGTGGCAATTCCCGTAACCAGGTTCGTTGCCCCCGGGCCACTGGTAGCGATACAAACACCCACCTTACCGGTTGACCTGGCATATCCATCAGCTGCATGTGAAGCCCCTTGCTCATGGGATGTCAGCACATGCTTGATTGTATCAGCATTTTTAGCCAATTCATCATATAGGAACAGAACCTTTCCTCCGGGAAATCCGAATATGGTGTCAACTCCCTGTTCTTTCAGGCATTCTACAAAAATCTTTGCTCCCGTATATTTCATCTTAACCTCCGACTATTCAAGCACCGCACCTGTATTGGCGGATGATACCATTCTGGCATATCTGCCAAGGTACCCAGTTTTAATCCTGGGTTCATTTGGCACAAAATTCTTTCTTCTGTTTTCCAGTTCAACATCATCAACCAATACATCCAGTTTCCCTGCCGGTATGTCAATTGATATAATATCCCCTTCCTTCAATAACCCTATGGGGCCGCCATCCATGGCTTCAGGGGATATGTGACCAATCGAAGCACCTCTTGTTGCTCCTGAAAACCTTCCGTCTGTCAGCAATGCTACATCCTTGTCGAGTCCCATTCCTGCTATTGCAGATGTAGGTCCGAGCATTTCCCGCATTCCGGGTCCACCCTTGGGACCTTCATATCGTATTACCACTACATCGCCTTTTTTTATGTTGCCCGCATATATTTCAGCTATTGCCTCGTCTTCACTATTGAATACCCTTGCAGGTCCCTTGTGAACCAGTATGCTCGGATCGACTGCTGACTTTTTGACAACTCCTCCATCAGGTGCAAGATTCCCCTTCAGTATCGCAATCCCACCTGTTTTTGAGTGAGGATTTGTCAAAGGTCTTATTACTTCATAATTCTTAACAGGACAAGCCACAATATTCTCAGCAATGGTCTTCCCGGTCACAGTCATCAAAGATGTGTCCAGAAGCCCGCCCTTTGAAAGTTCATTCATTGCAGCCTGAACTCCACCTGCATAATAAAGATCCTGTATATGGTCGCCTCCGGGATACGGAGCAAGATGACATAGGTTCGGCACCTTTGCGCTGATTTCATTTATCATGTCAAGATCAATCTCTATTCCCGCCTCATGTGCAATGGCCGGAAGATGAAGTACACTGTTTGTTGAACATCCCAAGGCCATATCAACTGCAAGAGCATTTGCAAATGAAGCTTCAGATAAAATATCAGACGGCCGTATGTTCTTTTCAACAAGTTTCATGACCCCCATGCCTGCTTCCTTTGCCAGTCTTATTCTTTCTGCAAAAACTGCAGGTATTGTACCGTTTCCGGGAAGAGCAAGACCCAAAACCTCACTAAGGCAGTTCATGGAATTAGCAGTGAACATTCCTGAACAGGAACCACATCCCGGACAAGCATTGTTCTCTATTGAAAGCAATTCCGCCTCTGACATTTTACCGCTTTTAACAGCACCAACACCTTCAAAAACACTGTTCAGATCAAGTTGTTTACCGTCAATGTTCAATGAAAGCATTGCACCTCCGCTGATAACAACAGAAGGCACATTGACCCTGACCATTGCCATAAGCATTCCCGGTACAATTTTGTCGCAATTCGGTATAAAGACCATTCCGTCAAACGGATGGGCTTTACCCATGGCTTCACATGAATCTGCAATAAGTTCCCTTGAAGCAAGTGAATACTTCATGCCTTCATGGCCCATTGCTATACCATCGCAAATACCTATTGCTCCGAATTCTATAGGTGTTCCACCGGCCATTCTGACACCGGCTTTGACAGCTTCTGAAATTTTGTCGAGATGAATGTGCCCTGGTACTATCTCACTTTTTGAATTGGCAATTCCTATCAACGGCCTGGAAAGTTCCTCATCAGTATATCCCATTGCTTTGAACAGTGACCTGTGCGGAGCCCTCTCCATTCCTTTTGTTACTATATCGCTTCTCATAACCAACCTTCCTTGATAAATCCAAATAAATCAGTTAAAAAATTCTTGTTATAAAAGTAGGGGGCAATTACCCCTTTGTTTATATTCTCATAAACAGGTGAAAGTTTTTCAAATGATGCAGTGTATATCAACAACAGGCAAACCAGATAAACAACACAAACCCCCATTGCAGTTCCAAGCAATAATCCTGCTATCCTGTCAACTTGCTTGATTATGGGCATTGAGGTTATTCCTTTTATCAGAAAACCTGCAAAAAAGAACAATAATTTGAAAATTATGAATAATACGACTGCACATATGATTACCAATAGAAAGAAAGCAATCTTATCCACAAAATCATCCATTAGCCCTGAAGCTGTTTTTGCACTTTTTGCCATATATTCCGCTATGCTTGTTTTGATATTATCCGGGAAAGGAGTTCCTTTAATGGCATCATATATACTGGACGAACTGGAAGTGTCTGCCACTTGATTAAAATCAATTCCCAGTTTAAGAACTATTTTCTCAATTGATTCCTTGATGCTTTCCATCAGACCGGTTCCTCTGAATAAACGTGCTACCGGTTTGGACAACTTGACTGCAAGATATATTGAAGCAATATATGCCACAACTTTATATATGGATTTAAGTAGTCCGTTCTTCAATCCAATTAATGCAAATATAACAATCAATCCAATTATTACATAATCAGCTACAACCATTGTCGTCCCTTTCAATTTGTTTAGGATTTATTATACAACCCTGTTTATATAAAAGTCCAGTTACATAAATCTTTTTCAATTAAATTCATATAAAATAATATTGGAATCTGTAACAACTGCCATCTTGTAATCACCTATAGCGAGGACTTCATTGACAGAGCCAGTGTCTCCCTGGATTTCATATTGAGTTCCGTCCAAACCAAAAACTCCCATCTTAGTCTTGTTCCAATAGAAAACATGCTCAATTGACAGCTCTATTCCCTGAGTTCCGGCAGGAATGTTTCTTTCCCATAAAATACTGCCGCTATCACTTATTTTCATCAGTGTGTCAGTTCCTGTTCCGGTCATAACTGCAAAAAGCGCATCACTGCTGCCTCTGGCAAGAACTACATTATCTCTCTCAATTTGAATGAAAGTATTTTCGCTAAATGAACCAATATCAATTGAACCTGTTCCGCAAACGGCAAAAGAATTATTTCCAAATGATACAACCAATGGTGCAAGATAATCAAGCTTTTTCCCACTAATAGGACTTTCTTCACCAACCCGGTAAATATCAATGCTTGTTTTCCCTGCGTGGCTTTCCTGGATTCCGGAAAGAGCAAGGTAACCCCCATCTTCAGAAACACACCCCGATACAGGATATCTGTCTGAGTAACTGTATTCCCCGGCACGTTTTAGATTTTTATCAATCAATATATAGCTTCCCTTGAATCCGCTGCCGCCGGGCATGACAAATCCAACGAACCCGTCCGATAAAAGATTTGCACCCAGGCAGTTTTTCCCAAGACTTCCTTCTCCGGAAATCCCGCCATCTTCCAGCAGGGCATATGAGCCTGTTGATATATCATAAACCATCACCCGGCCAAGATCCGAGGTCAATACCGGCTTATTGAATTCGGGTGAAATATATTTGACACTTCCACTCCCAAGATCATATGCGGCTATCTCATCTTCTTCCAGAATATATATATAACTTCCATCTGAAGCTGCGACAAAACCTTCAAAACCGTCATGTTCAAAGATATCCACAGCTTTATAAATTCCCTCAACCGACCCCGGCACCAGTTTTTTATAGATATATTTCACTGAATATCCCTTTAGATAGCCAAAAAGAAAAATCGCAAGAAAGATTGCAATCAATGTGCACATCAGTATGATTAAAATAGTTTTGAAAGCTTTACCCGTCATTAAAAATCTCCGGTTTATCATTTGTATGTGATAATAATATCACATCATGATTCCATGTGCATCAAATGAAAAAAGAAGAGCCCCGATTGATATCGGAGCTCTTGCTTTGTTTTGGAGGCGCCACCCGGATTTGAACCGGGGAATAAAGGTTTTGCAGACCTCTGCCTTACCACTTGGCTATGGCGCCTTATTTTGCGAAGGCGGTATTTTCATACCGCCCCCGCATGGTGGAGCGGAATACGAGATTCGAACTCGCGACTTTCACCTTGGCAAGGTGACACTCTACCACTGAGTTAATTCCGCTGGTGCCCAGAGGCGGAATCGAACCACCGACACGCGGATTTTCAGTCCGCTGCTCTACCATCTGAGCTATCTGGGCATATTGGCGACCCGGAAGGGGCTCGAACCCTCGACCTCCAGCGTGACAGGCTGGCATTCTAACCAACTGAACTACCGGGCCACTTATATTGGTGGGCGCAATAGGGCTCGAACCTATGACCCCCTGCTTGTAAGGCAGGTGCTCTCCCAGCTGAGCTATGCGCCCCCGTTTACCTGAAAACGGCAAAAAAAAGTATATAAAAATAATATTTAAAAGTCAACAAGAATTTACTAATAATCAATATTCAATTTGCAATCATCTTTTTAATTTCGCTGCTCTTGAATTTATATCTTGTTTCACAGAAGTGGCAAACCGCTTCAACAACATCCTGCTCTTCTATTATCTTTTCCAATTCCTCTCGTCCCAGACTGATAACCCCGCTTATCATTCCATCCCTTGAACATCCGCATCTATAGCCGGTTTCCTTTACTGAAGTAATAATAGGATTTCCACCCTCCAGCAAATATTTGAGCATTGCCTGCGGAGTACCGGTTTTCTCAAAAATTGATGAGGCCGAACCCGAATCAAACAACCTGGTCTCTATTTCAGATATAGCTGACTCATCAGCCCCCGGCATTACCTGCACAATTATTCCTGTTGCAGTTTTTGCTGTTGCATCAGGATTTAATCTTACTCCCAGGGCAACCAGAGATGGAATTTGCTCAGAATATGTAAAGTAATATGCAAGATCATCCCCTATTTCACCGCTTTGCAACGGAATTGTTCCCGAATAAGGCTCCTTCATTCCCAAATCCCTTACTATTGTGAGAGTTCCCTCACCAATCAACGGGCCAACTCCAAGCAATGCATCATCACCATAATCCAAATAATTATTATTGACTACATAACCTTTCAGGGTTCCGCTCTTTGAAGCCACTGCAACAAGTCCACCCATAGGGCCATTGCCTTTAATTTTTATGGTAACCACCGCTTCTTCAGATTTATTCATCTCACTTATCATGGCAACCCCCGCAAGAGCTCTGCCCAAAGCAGTAGCAGACAACGGGTTAAGATTATGAAAACCGATCGCTTGATCAAGAGTATTTCTTATATCAACTGCAAAAGCCCTAATTGTATTACCGTAGGCTGATGCCTTGACAATTTTATCAATCATTGTATTCCTTCCTGCATATGAAGAATATTCTTTCCTCTTTTTCTGACGGTTGTTCGAACTTCATGTCCCCAAGGATTTCTATGACCGACAGACCGGCTGATTCAATGATTTCCTGCAATTCATCAACGGAGTAAGCACGCTCGGTATTGGATGTATCACTACGTCTGAATAAGCTGCCCTCCTGTTTGAACAATGTGATTTCCATATTGCAAATGCGGCTTTTTTCATTGAATGTATTCTGCCAGATACAAGAATAGTCATCATCATCATAATAAAAAACGTTATCGCCGAGGATGTTTTTGAATTTATATTCAGAGTTGATATCAAATATATACAGTCCACCGGGATTCAGATAATTTTTTATCAAAGAAAAATATTTTCCCAGGTCATCAGGTTTTATAATATGGTTTGGAAAATCCAGGAAACTGACGGCTGCATCATATGTACCGAATAAATCAAGCTCCATAACATCCTGATTGACCCATAAAATACCGGGTCCTTCCTTGGTATATGCTTCAGACAGCATCTCTGCCGAGGAATCCACCCCTGTCATGTCCAAGCCTTTCAAGGCAAGCATTCTTGTAAGATTTCCGGATCCACATCCGGTTTCCAATACAGAGTGAGTATATATTTCCTTGTATCTGTCAAGAAGTTCAATGTAATATCCGGCATATGACTCATAATCTATACCCGATGTCAGTTTGTCATAGATTTCCGCTGTTTCCCTGTACATTTATCTTGCTCCCAGAATTTCCAAGGCTTTGTGAAGCTGTATGTCATCTTCAAACGGGATGGAACTGACCGGCTTGTTTAAATAATCCTCAAGAGGCTCCAGTTCCACGTCGGGAACGACCCCCAGATCCTGTATACAAATTCCTGAAGGAGTATAATATTTTGCTATTGTGACCCTAAGTCCCGAGCCGTCATCAAGGTCATAAACACCCTGGACCAAACCTTTTCCGAATGTTGTTGTACCGACTATTGTTGCAAGGCCATTATCCCTTAGTGCACCGGACAGCATTTCACTTGCACTTGCACTATTTTCATTAACCAGCACCACCATCGGTAAATCTACTCCGCCTCTTACTGCTTCATAGTCCTCTCTGACATTATCCCCGTCTATTGTGTATGTTATTATTCCGTCATCCATCAAAAGGTCTGCAATATAAACAACTGCGTACAGACTTCCTCCGGGATTATCTCTTAAATCTATGATCAGACTATCCATTCCGGTTTCAACCAAACCATTGAACACTTCAATGAATTCGTCCGGTGAATCCTGGGTAAAAGACTTTATTTTGATATATCCCGTATCCCCATCCAGAACCTCACCGATAACATCAATGCTATTCACAATTCTTCTGGTAATTGTAAAGACCGGGTTTCTTGGTGTATCTTCCCTGATAACTTCAATTTCAACATCTGTTCCGACCTGTCCTCTGACAATTGAAGCAACATAGCTGATATCTTCTTCAAACATTATGTCAACATCATTGACCCTTACTATTCTGTCTCCGGCAAGCACGCCTGCTTCATATGCAGGGCCCAGCTCGTTTACATCAAGAACAAGGATACCAAAACCGGTGGTTGCAGCTGAAATTGTGACACCGATACCTGAATACTGTCCGTCAGAATCAATATTCATTGAGTCCATTGTGTCTTTGTCCACATACATTGTATAAGGATCTCCCAAAGAAGCGGCAAGGCCTGCTGTCATTCCTTCAATAAATATATCCTCGTCAATATCATCAATATATTTTTCATGAAGCAGATCCCTTACTTCTTCAAATTTTTCTATGCTGTCCTTGTCAACATCATCTTTATCAAAGGTGATGTAATATACATCATCCCTGTTTCCAAGCATTGTTGTCAATGTGAGTGTTCCTACTATTGAAACAGAGGCCGTCAGAATAACTGCGGCCAGAACTGCCAAAATAACATATTTAGTTTTCAAAACCTGTCTCCTGTTTTTTATTTATATATTACCCTGCATTTACACAAGTTAAATCAGGTCAATTATTCTGGTTGACTTTATCCAATGGATTTATACGCTCACCTTCAAACATTATTTCAAAATGCAGATGCGGACCGGTAGCCCAGCCTGTGCTTCCAATAAGCCCTATAACTTCTCCCTGATCCACATGCTGACCTTCCTTGACAAGAATTTTTGAACAGTGTGCATAGAGTGTTACGTAACCGCCTCCATGATCCACAACAATTTTATTTCCATAACCAGTTGTATATGCTGTAATCAAAACAGTTCCCTCATTGGAAGCAAGGATATTGGCACCGGTGGGAGCTCCTATATCAATTCCTGTGTGCATTCTCCATTCATGGAATATAGGATGGAATCTCATACCGAAGAAATCACCCGGATCCAGAGCATCGCGGTTTGCCGGTACAGGCCAAATGAATTCTCCTCCGACATAACTCATTTTTTGCTGAAGTTCTCTTATTTCTTCAAGCAATTTATCTGATTCCTCAAGCAGGTCGTCTTCCCGCTGAGATAAATATGCTATTGTTTCAGCACTCATCTGAGATGTTCTTTCAGCAGTTTCCTTGATTGTCTCCATGTTGTCTATGGCAGCATTTGCCATTTGGACAGCTACTTCATAATTTATCTTAAGGTCATCAGACTTTTGTCTTTTATCATACAAATCTATGCTGAGATACTCAAGGTCTTCCATTAGCTGCTGGTCAAATCTTGTAATATATTTACGGATTTCAAGTTTTTCATAGAACTCAGACATACTTTCTGAGTCTGCAAGTAAAGTCAGCATATTGGTACTTGAGTCAATGTACCCGTCAATTATACGTTGTTTCAATAAATCAAGTTTTTCATTGTATTCCAGCTCGGTTTCGGCAATTGTCTGTGTAAATTCTTCAATTACACGATTCAGTTCCTCAACAGTACCCTGTAACTCAAGAAGTTTGGTTTCCTGTTCAAACATGGCATTGTCCATCTTTTCCTGAACAAAATCGTAATAGCTTTTAGTTTCCTGCTGTTCCTTTCTCTCAACTATTATTTCTTCAAGCTGTTTGTCAATCCAATCCTTGTCCTGCTGCAGGTCATAAATATTCTCCGCCGCAGCCGAAGCCGAGAAAATAATTGTAAACACCAATAACATTAATAATATTTTTTTCATTTGTCAGCTCCTATACCTTCAGGTGTTTCCTGATTGCCATCTGGCTGGCCAGTATACCAAGTACTATACTGATTCCAAAAAACGCCAGATAAATTAATAAAATCGACTCCCTTACAGGAACCAGTCGAAGTCCCGAAAGAAATACTTCGCCGGATCCTTCTGTACCAAACCAATTGTAGAATCTGGTGTAACCATAACTCATGACCAATGATGCAATTAGTGCTCCGATGAATCCTATTGTAACCCCTTCCATTATAAACGGCATCTTAATCCTTGATTCTGTTGCTCCGATAAATTTCATGATAATGACTTCATCAGATCTACCTGCCATTGTCAATCTTATTGTATTGGACACAAGGAACAAAGACAGTATTCCGAGAAGTATCGACAGGGATCCGGCCACAATGTTCACCCAGTTGGATAAGTTTGACGCAAAATCAAAGGAACGCTGATGGTAATCAACTCTATATACATCACTCAGATTTTCAACAAAAGCTACGAATTTAGCTGAATCAACATCGTCCTTGAGCCTAACTGTAAAAGATGCAGGAAGAAAATCAGGTCCCAGACCTTCAAGTATTTCCTCATCATATATTTTTTTTACATTTTCAAAGGCTTGTTCCTTTGATATGTATAAAATATATTCCAGTCGGCCATCTTCAACCAAGGTTTCCTCAACCGTTGTTATCCTGTAATCATCTGCAGTCGGGTCAATGAATATCCTGATTTCAAGCATATCATCCATATATTCAGAGTTATATGACAATGTCAAAAGGAAAACACCAAAAACACCTGCCAGAATAAGCATCAGAATAATTGAAAATATACTGGTCAGTGTCAATACCCTGTTCTTGAATAAATTTGTTATTACTTCACCGATTATATGCATTTTATACTCCGTAACGTCCTTCCGGAACATCCCTTACAACCCTGCCTTCATGAAGAACTATAACCCTCTGCCTGAATGCATCAACAATGGTCTTGTCATGCGTTGCAACCATAACTGTTGTTCCCATCTGGTTGATCTTGTATATCAGGTTCATTATTTCCAGACTGGTATCCGGATCAAGGTTTCCCGTAGGCTCATCTGCTATAAGCAGGTCAGGATTATGGGCTATTGCCCTGGCCAGGGCAACCCTCTGTTGCTCACCACCTGACATTTCAGATGGAAATTCATTTGATTTCTCGAGCAAGCCAACAACAGATAAAAGCTGCGGAACCATTTTCCGTATCTGCCTGGGCTTTGTATTTGTCATTCTTAGGGCAAAAGCTATGTTCTGATATGCAGTTTTATTTTGCAGAAGCTTAAAATCCTGAAATACTACACCAATTTTTCTTCTGAAATGAGGAGTTTCATATCTGTGGATGTCTCTTACATCCTGTCCATTTACAAACAGTTCCCCGCCTGTGGGTTCTTCTTCCTTCATTATAAGTTTTATCATTGTGGATTTGCCCGAACCGCTTGGTCCTATTACAAAGGCAAATTCCCCGCGTCCGATTTGAAGGTCAATATTCTTAAGAGCTTCACAGCCACTTCTGTACACCATTGTTACATTACTGAAATTTATCATTTGTGTTCACCGTCACCGTTCCTGGTTGAGTTTATCTATATAGCATTTTACCATATAAGCGGCCTTGAAAGATACAGCATCGTCAAAATTCCTGAGATCCAGACCTGTGATCTTCATTACCTTCTCAATTCTGTATACCAGAGTATTTCTATGAAGATACATCTGACGTGCTGTTTCGCTGATATTGAGATTATTCTTAAAAAAGCTCTGTACCGTCTTTATGATTTCATCATCCAAAAGTTCAAATGTTTTCCTGCTGACACTTTCGGTAAGAAAATCCTCAAGCACTTTTTTATCAGATGTATAAATTAGCTTGCCTATTCCAAGGGTGTTATAATCCGACACATTATTTTCATATTCAAATATATCACCAACGGATAGAGCCAGTTCTGCATTTGCACACGAAAGCGCTATGCTGCCGAAGTTATCAACTATATTTCCGATTCCGCCATGAACCGATACCATGAGTTCCTCTTCAACCGTATCAACTATGGATCTGCAGCTTTTGTTCAGAAACGCTATACCCTCTTCGTCTCTCAGAGTCATGATGTAAGCAATTTTATCCCTGCCAAGCTCTACTATAATGTTTTCATCTTCAGGAAATATATTAGATATCATTTCAGATACCGAGTATTCTGCTTCGTTGTGTGAAAGTACCAGCACTGCGCGTCTGGCTTTGTCCCTGAGTCTGTATAACTCTATCCCTTTCCTGAGCTCTTCACCATCTACTTCACCATACAAAACTTTTCTGCAGAAATCATCGGAATCCCCGCCTTCAACCAGATTATTGAAAAATGATTCGGCGAACAGCACAATGAGGCTCAGAAGTTTTCGGTTGTCATTTTTTGCATTGCTGATAAAGGCAATATGATCAAGTCGGCCCGGTATAGCAACGGATTGATAAAATAGATTTTTCCCAGCTGTTATTTCGTCCTGGGAAATATCAAGTTTATTAATATCCTTTAAATAATCGCCTTCCTGTGATTCATCAGAGCAAATGACAATTCTGCCATTTCCATCCGCTATTCCGAAATAGTCATCAATTGAAAGCAGAAGCTTATTCTTCAATGTGCCAAACAAAGCACACCTCCATAAAATTATCAGATACATGATACCACAGCGGGCGGCTTTTGCAAAACTACATTATTACCAAAATCCAATACACTTTTCCGGGCAATTACCCTGAATGAATTTTCCCGGTCCCAGGCTTTTCATAAACTATTTTCAGGCATAAAAAAACCGCCGGTTTTAATCCGGCGGTTTATTATTTTAATTAGTCAGCAAACATTGCGAGTTCTGTGTCTTTGTCAAAAATGTGGAGTCTTGCTGTATCAACTGCTATTTTAATTACATCACCGGGTCTTGCTTTTGTTCTGGGATTAACCCTGGCAATCATATTGGTTCCTTCTATTGTACAATAAACAAGTGCTTCAGGTCCGAGCAATTCTGTTACTTCAACATTGGCATCAACTACAGCACCGGGCATTGAATCAATGAACATTTGTTCATCATGGAGATGTTCAGGTCTGAGACCAATGACAACTTCCTTGCCGTCATAGCCCTGTCCGATCATCTTCTTGGCTCTGCTTTCAGGCATTTTTATCTTTGAGTTACCAATCTGGAGGTAAGCATCCTTGCCTTCTTCAACAACAACACCATCAATGAAGTTCATCTGAGGAGTTCCGATGAAACCTGCAACATACATGTTTGCCGGATTTTCATACATTGCCTGCGGTCCGTCAACCTGCTGGATGAAACCAAGTTTCATACAAACAATTCTTGTTCCCATGGTCATGGCTTCAACCTGGTCATGTGTAACAAAGATAAATGTTGTTGCAAGTCTTTGGTGAAGCTTGGTGAGCTCAACCCTCATCTGGCCCCTGAGTTTTGCGTCAAGGTTTGAAAGAGGTTCGTCCATAAGGAATACTTTTGGTTCACGTACTATGGCACGGCCAAGGGCAACCCTCTGCTGCTGTCCACCGGACAAAGCTTTTGGTTTTCTGTCAAGGAGATGTTCTATTTCAAGTATCCTTGCGGCTTCGTGAACTCTTCTTTTTATTTCATCCTTCGGTGTTCTTCTTAGTTTCAAACCAAAGGCCATATTATCGAATACTGACATATGTGGATACAATGCATAGTTCTGGAAAACCATTGCTATGTCCCTGTCTTTTGGCTGTACATCATTTACAAGCTTGTCTCCGATATAAATTTCGCCTGCTGTAATGTCTTCAAGACCGGCTACCATTCTCAAAGTGGTGGTTTTTCCGCAGCCTGATGGGCCAAGCAGAACCAGAAATTCCCTGTCTTCAATTGAAAGATTAAAATCTGAAACAGCTGTAACGCCGCCACGAGAAGCTGCGTATTTCTTGTATACGTTTCTCAAAACAACTTTTGCCATTATAATTCCTCCCGTTTTTCTATAAAACTTCTACTCAATTTTAACATCTTTACTATATTGTTATAAGTGATGATTATGACAAAAAACATATATAGTATTTGTATGATTTGCATAAATGAAATTCAAGCTTACATTAGTTTGAATTTTATGACATCAATAATTGCATTATTATGCATTTGTGTGTATAATTATTAAAAATTAACAACTGATTAAATCTCCGGATTTGATATAATACATTAGGAGGCAGATATGATTAGAGTCGGAATAATAGGAGCTACAGGTTATGCGGGAGCTGAAGCAGTCAGAATTCTCTCCATGCATCCTGATTTTGAAATTACAACCGTAACATCAAAATCCTTCACCGGCACAGTATATTCAGATACATATACCAATATGAAAGGTATATGCGACCTTGTATGTGATTCCCACGAAATCGAAGATATTATAGAAAAAGCAGATTGTTTCATATGCGCCCTTCCGCATGCAGCAAGTCAGAAAGCTGTGGCAGCCATTGCTGATGCCGGGAAAAAGGTTGTAGACCTGAGTGCTGACTTCAGATATGCTTCCCGTGAAGTTTATGAAAAGACCTATGGTGTTCCCCATGAATATCCTGAACTCTTGAAAAGTGCAGTATATGGTCTGCCTGAACTGGCAAGGGAGAAGATCAAGGACGCAACTGTGGTTGCAAATCCGGGTTGTTATCCAACCTGTTCAATACTTGGGTTGGCTCCCTTGGTATCAAGCGGTATCATTTCTCCCGGTTCAATAAACATAAATGCAGTCTCAGGAGTTTCTGGTGCCGGCAGAAAAGCTGATTTAAACTATCAGTACTGTGAAACCGACGGAAACTTTGCCCCTTATAAAATTACCGGACATCGGCACACCACAGAAATTGAAGAACAGCTTACTGCTCTTTCCGGTGAACCTGTCATTGTCGGCTTCACTCCTCATCTTGCTCCTTTTAAAAGAGGTATGCTTTCTACGATTTATACCAATACCTCTCTTTGCACTTCCACCTCTGAACTGTTGGATTTATATCATGAATATTACAAGAATGAATATTTCATACGCATCAGGGAAAACGGTGACATTCCTTCAGTCAAGGCTGTCGCCGGAACAAATTTTGCTGATATAACTCCTGTATATGATGGGAGGCTTGGCAGAATAATAATTGTATCTGCAATTGACAATCTTGGAAAAGGTGCTTCATCCCAGGCTGTACAGAATCTTAATATAATGTATGGGTTGGACGAGAAATCCGGTATTTCAGGTGCCGGTCTGTATATATAGGAGGCGAAATGGAAAAAATTATAAAAAAAGCCGAAATACTGATAGAAGCCCTGCCATATATCCAAAAACTCTACGGCAAGACTGTAGTGGTAAAATATGGTGGTAACGCAATGATAAATGAAGCATTGAAGGATTCTGTGATGGAAGACATCACCCTTCTGAAATATATAGGCATGAATCCGATTGTAGTCCACGGCGGAGGTCCGGATATCTCCGCAGCGCTGAAATCTTCCGGAATAGAAACTCAATTTATCAACGGTTTGAGAAAAACCGATGAAAGAACAATGGAAATTGTTCAGATGGTTCTTATTGGAAAAACCAACAAAGACATTGTTTCCCGGATAGGAAAAAAAGGCGGCAAGGCGATCGGATTATCCGGAATAGATGCCGGAATCATCAAATGCAAACAATATTACCCCATAATTGATGGAGTTAAAACTGACATTGGTTATGTAGGGGAAATAACAAATATCGATGCAGCATCTCTCAGGAAGCTTTCAGAAGGAGAATACATTCCCGTAATTTCACCTGTCGGGATCGGTGAAGACGGAAAATCATATAATATAAATGCTGATACAGTAGCCGGGGAAGTTGCCAGTGCACTGAAGGCAGAGAAACTTATTCTTCTTACTGATGTTGAAGGCGTTAAAACCAGTCGTAATGAAGGTGATATACTCCATGCTCTTTCAATTGAAGAAGTTCATTCATTGATTGACAGCGGAGTAATTGAAGGGGGAATGATTCCCAAGGTGCTGGGTTGTGTAAACGCAATTGAAAAAGGCGTCGGGAGAACCCATATAATTGACGGCAGAATCCCCCACTGCATCCTGCTTGAGATTTTCACGGGAAAAGGAATTGGCACCATGATAGCCCGTAACAAGGAAAAGTACTATGAAAAAGAAACGGTTTGGGAGGACTGAAAATGGATATACTGTTGTCTGTCAATGAGGGCTTATTCAGGGATAAATACTTCCCCGATTATATAATCAAAGAACTGTCATCAATAGGAACACTTCATCAGAATAACCTTGATCGTCCCTGGACGGAAGAAGAACTTGCAGAGAATATAAAAGGCAAGGATATTTGCATAACTCACTGGGGTTCTCCGCAGATAACTGAAAAAGTTCTTGAAAATGCTGACAGATTGAAACTGGTTGCCCACTGCGCCGGGAGTGTTTTTAATATTGTAGTTCCGGAAGTATATAAAAGAGGCATTACTGTCATTGGAGCCAATAAGGTCATGGCCAAGGCTGTTGCTGAAGGAACTCTCGCATATATTCTGGCCTTGAGTCTCAAATTGTTTAAGTATACCGGAATAACAGGAAGCGGCGGATGGAAAAATGGGCCATTGGAATACGGCGATATGCAATCTCTTTTTGGTAAAACAGTCCTGCTTGTCGGCTTCGGAGACATCGGTAGATTTGTTTACGATCTTCTTGTCCCCTTTGAAACCAGGGTTATTGTATATGACCCTTATCTAAAAGTTGATATAAAGGAAGAGTATCCGTGTATAGAGTTCACGGATAACCTTGACGGAGCTATACAGGCTGCAGACATCATTTCGCTCCATGCCTCCAAAAACCCCGGAACAGACTTTTTATTCGACAGGGCCCGAATAGACCTGATGAAAGATGATACATTGTTTATAAACACTGCACGGGGGAGCATTGTTGACGAGGAATACCTGACCCGGGTCCTTGAAACCGGAAGGATATCCGCTGCCCTGGATGTTTACCAGACTGAACCACTTGCGCCTGACAGCAAACTGCGATATCTATCCAATGTCATATGCATGCCTCACTTGGCCGGTTCAAGTGTAGTAACTGAATATGCACAGGCAATGGTCTTTGACATACACAATTTCCTGGAAGGTAAAAAGCTCGAATATGAAATTTCAGCTGAAAAAGCCGGCATGATGACCCGGGGGTAAAACATGGATTATTTTAAATATATAAATAATGTCGAAAAGCCGGACACCTTTATACCTACAGGTGTTATCAAAAGCGATTACCTTGATGTAATTGAGACCTGTGTTCATGCATATGACAAGCATTCTATTGAGAATCGTCTACCCGGACCGGGTGAAATGGTTGATGATATTCACTCTTATTCAAGAATTGCCTGTGGAATAGCCGCCCTTCTTTCAAATGGAAGAATTCCGGAGTACAGGGACTTATGGTTTTCCATGATGGATGCTCTATGCAATGACTTTTACAGAAGAGTTCCTCCCTTGATTTTGAATTAAAGGAAACAATGCTGGGTTTCAAGGCCATGAAACCTTTTGTAAGCAAGGAAAAACAGAATTACTGGCTTGAGTTGCTGGGACGTATAGACTCATTTAAGACTTTCTCAAATCAACTTCCCTTCAGTGAATTGGATCACATTCGTAACTGGAACATTTATGCAATGGCAGGACTATGGCTCCTTGAAACAGAGGGGTACGCGGATTCATCCGCTTTCTTTGAAAAATACTGGGATCATCAATTCAAGTATTTTGATGAAAACGGGATGTATATGGATCCTTACAATCCCATGCTTTATGATCTTACGACCAGAGTACAGGCCCAGTTAATTACCGGTTACGGATATCGTGGCAAATATTATGAAAAACTGGACAAAAACTTGGAAAAGGGTGCCTTGGCTTCTCTGTTTTCACAATCAGCAGCCTTTGAAATGCCTTTTGGTGGCAGAAGTAATCAATTTCTGTTCAACGAATCTCTGCTGGCTTCAAACTTTGAATATGAGGCAACCCGGTGGAAAGCCCGGGGCAATTTAAAACTTGCAGGAATGTTTAAAAGAGCTGCACATCTGGCCATTAAAAGCATCAGCAAGTGGCTTGAAGCACCTGGAAGTCCCAGGCAAATAAAGAATAAGTACCCTATAGAAAGCAAATTCGGCACTGAAGGTTATGGATATTATGACAAGTATATGATGACAATGGGAGTCTTTCTTTTCATTGGATTTCCCTTTGCTGATGATACTATAGATGAGTTTCCATGTCCTGCAGAAACAGGAGGATATGTTTTTGAAACATCTGAACAATTCCACAAGATTTTTGCGAATTGTGGTTCTTACTCGATAGAAATAGATACAGCTGCAGATTTCTTCTATGATGCCACCGGACTCGGAAGAATTCACAAAACCGGTTGTCCCACTGAACTGGCGATATCCGCCTCATCCGGCCAACTTCATTCAAAAAGATACGCCACTCCCGGTATAACTGATGAGACAATGGTGCTGGGCCCCGGCTGGACGGAAAATGACGGCCAGGTTTTTTTAGGAAACATCAGCAAAGAAGGAAATCACAGCTTTAATTATGTCAGGAATGACTACCCGACAGAAACAGCCTTTAAGAATTTTATCAATTCCTTCAGGCATGGCCTCTTATCAAATGTTGAAATTCTTGAAGAATCCCTTGAATCTGTATCACTCAGGGTTAGCTATACCGGTTCGGCAGGTGTCAGGGAGAAATACTCCCTGTCTTCAGAGGGAGTTTGCATTGAAAGTGTGCTTTTCAATCAAATAAAAGGAGATATAATATATTTAATCCCTGCTTTCATTACAAACGGCCTGGATGAATCATCAATTATATGTACTTCAAAACGGTTGGAAGTAATGTCAATGGGCTTTAAATATGTGGTAGAAACCGATGGAAACATTAAAAAGACATCAGACATACTCGGTAATAGAAACGGCTTATATGGTAAATATATAGCTCATGGGAAAGGCCCCGATATTAAAATGGTCTTTCGCATTGAAAAAGAACAGGAGAAACAATTATGAACATCAATGAAATCATGCAAATGGACAGGATGTATTTCATGAACACCTTTGGGAAAAGAACCCCTGTGGCATTTAATTATGGCAAGGGAATGTATCTTTACTCTACAGACAACAAACAGTATCTTGACTTCATGGGTGGAATAGCAGTTTCTGCACTAGGTCACAGCCATCCGCTGCTTGTAGACGCCATAAGCGAACAAGCCAGAAAACTTATACACTGCTCAAGCCTTTATTACATAGAATCCCAGGCAAAACTTGCAGAGACAATATGCAGGCATTCCTGCGCTGACAAGGTTTTCTTTTCGAACAGCGGGGCTGAAGCCAATGAAGGTGCAATAAAACTTGCACGGATGTATCACCGCAAGAAGGGAAATGAGGATAAATTCGAAATTGTTACACTGGAGAATTCTTTCCATGGCCGTACCCTTGCAACGATTGCCGCTACAGGACAGGACAAGTACCAGAAACCCTATAACCCTTTGACTCCAAAATTCAAATCGGTTCCAATGGACAACATGGCTGCACTTGAAGAAGCTGTCAATGAAAACACATGTGCCATAATGCTTGAACCCATACAGGGTGAAAGCGGAGTAAATCCGGTGTCATTGGATTATATTAAAAGTGTCAGGAACCTTTGTTATGAAAAGGATATAATTCTGATATTTGACGAAGTACAATGTGGAATGGGACGTACCGGAAAGCTTTTTGGTTATGAACATTTCGGTGTAGAACCTGATATATTCACACTGGCCAAGGCCCTGGGAGGAGGATTCCCGATTGGAGCTTTATGCGCCAGAGACTATGTTGCATCAGCTTTTTCACCCGGTGACCACGGTTCAACCTTCGGTGGCAATCCCCTTGCCTGCGAAGCGGGACTGGCAGTTTTCAGAGCAATGATTGAAGAGCATCTTGTTGAAAACAGTTATAAAATGGGGCTTTATCTTATTGGTAAACTCAACGCGATTAAAATGAGATATGACATTGTTTCCGAGGTTCGTGGAAGCGGTCTCATGATAGGCATGGAATTCAAGGAAGATATTGCTGTTGATGTCAAAGACAGGATGTTTGAAATTGGTATTCTTATTGGAAGTGTCAAAACAAAAATAATCAGACTTTTACCACCACTTATAGTAAGAAAAGAGCATATAGATACCCTATGCATCAGACTTGAGGAAGTACTTGCTGATATTTCAGGAGGTCACGGCGGATGAAGGCAGTACTTGTCCTCAGGGACGGAACATACTTCACCGGTGAATCCTTCGGAGCCGATGGTGAAGCATATGGGGAGATAGTCTTCAACACGTCAATGACCGGATATCAGGAAATAACCACCGATCCATCCTATAACGGACAGATGGTATGCATGACCTACCCCTTGATCGGTAATTATGGAATGAACAGTAATGACAATGAGTCTTATAAAACTCATTTGGAAGGTTTCATTGTAAAGGAGTTATGTGAAAAGCACAGCAACTTCAGGGCTGAAACCGACCCTTATTCATATTTCAAAGATAATGGTATTACCGGAATAAAGGGAATTGACACAAGAGCGCTTACCAGACACATCAGAAGCCATGGAAGTATGTTCGGAGTAATATCAACTCAATCAGGAAACATTGCAGGCCTGCTTGAAAAAATTTTGATAATGGAAAAGAAAACCAGGAACCTGGTTGAAGAAGTTTCAATAAAAACCGAATACAGTATCCAGGGTAATGGATATCACGTGTGTCTCATTGATTTCGGAGCAAAGACCAATATTATTCGTTCTCTGAAAAAAAGGGGGTGCTCCATTACCGTATTGCCATGGAACACAACAGCAGAAAAGGTGCTTAAAATGAAACCGGATGGAATTCTTCTTTCCAACGGTCCCGGGGATCCCAGGGATTTGGTAAATGTTATACCTGAAATCAGCAAACTTTCTGCAACCGGTATTCCGCTTCTTGGAATCTGCCTGGGTCACCAGTTGCTGGCCCTTGCACTTGGAATGGAAATTTATAAGTTGAAATTCGGACATCATGGTGGAAATCACCCCGTTAAGGACCTTATAACCGGCAAATGTCATATTACCAGTCAGAATCACAATTATGCCGTTTCCCTGGTAAATATCCCTGACGGATTGGAAGCTACACATATAAATGTAAATGACAGCACTTCTGAGGGAATAAGACATAAACACCTTCCCGTCTCAAGCATACAGTATCATCCCGAGGCGTCACCCGGCCCTGAGGATTCTGCTTATATTTTTGACGATTTCATGGAAACAATGAGGAAAAATAAAAATGCCTAAAAGAACTGACATAAAAAAGGTCCTGGTCATCGGCTCAGGACCAATAATAATAGGGCAGGCTGCTGAGTTCGATTATTCAGGAAGCCAGGCCTGCCGCGCACTGAGGGAAGAGGGCATTGAAGTGGTTTTGGTAAACAGCAATCCTGCTACCATAATGACTGATATGGAAACAGCTGACAAAGTTTATATAGAGCCTCTTACTCTGGAATATGTTAAAAAAATAATAATTGAAGAAAAACCTGATGGATTACTTGCATCTTTGGGCGGGCAAACAGGCCTGAACATGGCACTTTCACTGGC